>QHSR01000300.1 GCA_003221635.1 Candidatus Rokuibacteriota bacterium
CGCGCCCATGGCCCGCAAGCCCCGAAGGCCGAGCGCGGTCGAGAAGAAACTCGTCGGGGTGGCCGACCTCGTGATCACCGCCGCCCAGCGGCGCAAGGATCCCACCCTTGCGATCCCCATCCGCTCGCTGTCGAACGTCACCTTCGACGCGCGCAAGGGCCTGATCGAGCTGGGCAAGCGGAAGCAGGCGCGGTCGTTCTTCAACGTCGGGATGGCCAAGAAGTTCATGCAGACGGTCCTCGTGGCCGATGCCCTCTGCGAGCTCCAGCGGGCGAACCTCACGACGTCGCTCCGGGAGATCTACTACCGGACCAAGCACACGATCAAGAACTCGCACGAGAACACCCTCGACACCCAGGACGAATCCGATCCGCTCATCGAGGACCTGGAGGTGACGCTGGTGGCGCTCCGGGAGGAGCTGCACGTGCGTGCCGAGAACGCCGGCTCGGTCGTCGGCCCCCTGGTGCTGGTGGATGACGGCGACCGGGTGGACTGCGCGAAGCTCGGGAAGGGCGGCTACTCCGTGCCCTCCATCGTCGAGCCGGAATATCTGCAGATCACGCGATGCACCGCCGATTTCGTCCTGCTGGTCGAGAAGGGCACCCAGTGGAACCGGCTCTCCGAGGACAAGTTCTGGCGGACGTACAATTGCATTCTCCTGACGGGAAACGGGCAGCCGCCCCGCGGCGTCAGGCGGCTGGCGCGGCGGCTGCACGAGGAGAAGCGGCTCCCCGTCTATGTCCTCGTGGACAACGACCCGTGGGGCTACTACATCTATTCCGTCATCAAGCAGGGCTCGATCAATCTCGCCTTCGAAAGCCAGCGCATGGCCATTCCGAAGGCCAAGTTCATCGGCCTCTCGAGCGGCGATCCCGAATCCTACGGGCTCCCGCGCAACGTGGGCATCAAGCTCAACGAGAAAGACATCGCCCGGGCCCGCGAGCTCCTCGACTATACGTGGTTCCAGAAGAAGAGCTGGCAAGAGGAGATCAAGCGGATGCTCTCGAGCGGGCTCAAGTACGAGCTGGACGCTCTCGCCAACAAGGACTTCCAGTACCTCACCAAGAAATATCTTCCCCGCAAGCTCAAAGAGAAGGATTGGTTGGACTAGGTCGGCGGTGCTAGCCTCCCGCCGAGGGCGGAGGCTATGCCGCTGGTATCGTTCCACGATGTCGAGAAGACCTATCGATCGCTGCAGGGCGTCGACTACCCGGCGGTGGAGCACTTCAGCGTCGAGATCGAGGTCGGCGAATTCTTCTGCCTGCTCGGCCCCAGCGGGTGCGGCAAGACGACCGTGCTCAAGATGCTGGCGGGCTTCGAGGCGCCGACGGCGGGACAGATCGTCATGGACGGTCGTCCGGTGACGGGCGCCAGTCGCGACCGGGGGGTGGTGTTTCAAGGCGACGACTCGCTCTACGGCTGGCTCACCGCCGTCGAGAACGTCGAATTCGGATTGCGCATGCGGCACGTGCGCAAGGCGGAGCGGCGCGAGCGCGCGATGCACTACCTGGAGCTCGTGGGTCTCATGAGCCAGGAGCGGAAGTACCCGGCCGAGCTCTCCGGGGGAATGAAGCAGCGCATCCAGATCGCACGGGTGCTGGCGAACGAGCCGAAGATGCTGCTCATGGACGAGCCCTTCGCCGCGCTGGATGCGCAGACCCGTTCGCTGATGCAGATCGAGCTGGCCAACATCTGGCAGACCACGCGCACGACCGTCCTGTTCATCACCCACGACATCGACGAGGCCGTCACGCTGGGCAAACGCATCGGCGTGATGCGCGCCGGGCCTCGATCGCAGGTCAAGGGCGTGGTCGAGGTGGCGCTGCATGGGGCGCGCAGCCGCACGGACGATGTGTTCCTGCAATACTACAAGCACGTCTATGAGATGATCCGCGACGAAGTCGCCAAATCCATCGCCCGTGCGGGCGCGCCGTGATCCGCGGCGCAGGGGGCGCCGCGCGGCGCGTGTGGAGCGTGTACGGAGGCTACGCGATCGGGTTCGTCAGCCTCTTCCTGATCTGGCAGCTGGCATCCCTCTACGTGGTCAGCTCCGTGCTCTTCCCGCCGCCGACGGTTGTGTTCAGCAAGGGCTTGCGGCTGGTGCGCAACGGCGTGTTGCTGGAACACCTTGCCGCCAGCCTGCAGCGCATCTTGGCCGGGTTCATCGCCGGCTCGCTGCTGGGCATTCCCATCGGGTTGGCCATGGGCTCGTTCCGGCCGGTGCGAAAGCTGCTGGAGCCCTACACGGAGTTTTTGCGCTTCATCCCGTCGGTGGCCATGATCACCGTGGCGGTGATCTGGTTCGGGATCGGCGAGGGCTCCAAGATCTTTCTGATCATCTACACGACGATCTTCATCGTCATTCTGAACACGGCGGCGGGCGTCTCGGCCATCGCTCCCAACAAGATCCGAGCGGCGCAATCTTTGGGGGCGACGCGGGCCCAGATCTTCTGGCATGTCGCGCTGCCGGCGACCGTTCCGTATATCCTCACCGGGATGCGCCTGGCGATGGCCAATTCCTTCACCACCATCGTGGCGGCAGAGCTGATCGCCGCCAACGACGGGCTGGGCAAGATGCTCTGGGATGGCCGGCTGTTCATGCTGGTGGACGAGATCTTCGTGTCCCTGGTCACCCTGGGGCTGCTCGGGTTCGTCGTGGATCGCATGTTCCGCTGGAGCATCTATACCTTCGCGGGTAAATATTCGCCGGCGACTTAGGAGGACACCTGTCATGTCGATACGCGGCGCACGCTGCCTGCTCGTGTTGAGCCTG
>QHSR01000301.1 GCA_003221635.1 Candidatus Rokuibacteriota bacterium
GAGAGCGCCTTGCTCGCGCGGCAGGGCGTGCGCGGCCCGGCGAGGGTGCTCGAGGGCCGCTACGGTTACTTCAACGCCTTCTCCACGCCGCCGCGGATGGAGAGGCTCGTGGAGGGCCTGGGCACCGAGTGGGCCATCGAGCCGCCGTCCCTGAAGTCGTACGCGACCCACGTGACTCATCAGGCCGTGGTCGAGGCGATCCAGAGCTTCAAGCGCGAGCATCCGCTGGATCCCAAAGCCATCACCCGCGTCGTGATCAGCGGGGCCCCGCGGATCATGGAAGAGCGGCACGCCGAGCGCGAGCCTACGGACGTGCTGGGCGGGCAGTACAGCCTGCCCTTCACGACCGCGGTCGCGTTGACCCGCGACATGGCCAACCCGCTGGTCTACAACACCGACGCGGTGGCGGACCCGATTGTGCGCGATCTGGCGCGCCGCATCGAGCTGGTGCCGCTGGAGAACACGCCGCACGAGGCGCCCGGCGTCTGGCCGGCCGAGATTCTCCTCGAGTGCGCGGGGCAGCGCCATACGCTGCGCACCCACCCCCACAAGGGCTCGCCGTCCAACCCCTTCACTTGGAAGGAGGTGTGCGAGAAGTTCGGGCGCTACACAGCACCGGTCCTCGACGCGAAGCATTCGACCGCCATCATCGACGCGGTTGGCGGGTATGAGCAGGTGGCCGATATGGCCAGCGTCGCCAGGCTGCTGGCGTTGCCCTGACCGGTCGGTGGCTTCGGCAGCCCGGCGCGAACGGCGAGGTCGATGCCGCCTCGGGCAACATCCTTGCGCGTGGCGGCGACGAGGCGGCCCTGCTTGATCAGGTCGTCGGCGACCGTCGCCGTCATGATGGCGACGTCGAACGGCTCGCCAGCCTCGATCTCCCGCTTGAGGACATTGGCAGTACCGAACTTGATACTCAGCTTGTGGCCGGTCGTGCGCTCGAATTGGGGCGCCAGCTCTTCGACGAACGATTTCACGCCGATGGTGCTGAGGACTTTGAGATCCGCTGCCTGGACTGCGATGGCCTGGGCGAGCACGAGGAGCACGAGCGCTCCGAGAGCCATGGTGGGCTTCACACGAGCAGTGTCAGCGGCTCCTCGATGAGGTCGGCGACCGCGCCGATGAACTGCGCGCCACGTGCGCCGTCGAGGGCACGGTGATCGCAGGACAGCGTCAGCACCATCGTGGGCCGAACCGCTGGCTGGCCGTCGACCGCGACGACGCGATCGGCGATGCGGCCGACGGCGAGGATGGCGGCCTGCGGCGGATTGACGATGGCGTTGAAGGCGTCGACGCCGTACATCCCGAGGTTGCTGATGGTGAAGCCGCCGCCCTGGATATCGGCGGGCCGCAGCTTGCCGGCCTGCGCGCGGCTCACCACGTCTTCGCGGCGCGCGGCAATCTCTGCCAGGCGCAGCGTGTCGGCACGATGGATGACCGGGACGACGAGGCCATCGTCGATGGCGACGGCCAGGCCGATGTTGATGTCGGCGTTCTGCACGATCGTCGCGTCCTTCCACGAGGCATTCGCGCGCGGGTGCTGTGACAGCGCTGCCGCCACGAGCTTGACCAACAGATCCGTGTAGGTGATGTGGGCGCCGGTCTGCCGGCGCGCCGTGTCCAGCCAGGAGACCAGGCGGCTCACGTTGACCTCGCGGACGAGATAGAAGTGGGGCGCGGTGGTCCAGCTCGTTGTCATGCGCTCGGCCATGATTCGCCAGACGGTGCCGACGCTGGGGGCTCCCACTCGAGGCGTGCTCGCAGGAGCCGCCGCGACCGCGGGGCGTACTGCCGCAGGAACATCCACTGCCAGGACGGCGCCGCCCGGGCCGGAGCCGTGGAGCGCGCTGATGTCGAGACCACGCTCGGCTGCGAGTCGCCGCGCCTTCGGCGACGCCGCCACCAACCGCCCCGCCCTTCCGTTGCCGGCCGACGACGCCTTCTGGCTCTCGACGTAGGCGAGGACGTCGGCCTTCTCGATGCGTCCGCTGGCCGTCGTCACCCGTCCGAGGTCGACGCCGTGCTGCTCGGCGATCTTCCGGGCCAGCGGTGACACCTTCACCGTTCCAACCGACGTTCCAGCCGCCGCGTTGAGCGCCACGGGCGGCGTCGGCACGGCACCCGTCGCGGCCGCGCTCGCCGCGGGCATGACCGCGGGTGCTGCAGCGCCTGCCCCCGCCTCACCGGCGGCGAAGATGGTCGCGATCGTCCGCCCGACCGGTATCACGTCCCCCGTCCGCGCGGTCACGTCGCGCAGCACTCCGGAGGCCGGCGCCTCGATCTCGACGGTGACCTTGTCGGTCTCGATCTCGACGATCGGCTCGCCCTTCTGCACCGAGTCGCCGGGCGACTTGAGCCAGCGCAGGACCTTGCCGGTCTCCTGCGCCAGCTCGAGCGCGGGCATGATGATGTTGGTCGGCATCAGAGAATCAGGACCTCAGCCCCTGAAGACCTCGCGGGCGGCGGCCAGCGCCCGCTCGATCCCGGCGGCATCGACGTCCAGGTGGGTGACGGCGCGAATCAGGCGGGCGCCGGACGCGCCCATGCGCACGCCGCGCGCGAGCCCGCCAGCGCGGCCCCGACCGGCGCGCCGAGCCCCTTCGTGAAGTCGATCCACACCGAGTCGAAGAACGCCGAGTAGTCCCGGGCCGACACGCCGCTGGCGACGACCGCGTTCATGAGGCGCGCGCCGTCCATGTGGGTGGCGACACTGTGGCGACGCGCTACTGCGGTCACCGCCTCGATGCGGGCCAGAGGCCAGATCGAGCCGCCGCCGTGATTGCTCGTCTGTTCCACCCAGACGAGCCGGGTCCGGGGCGCATACCGAGAGAGAGGGCGGATGGCCG
>QHSR01000302.1:0-1755 GCA_003221635.1 Candidatus Rokuibacteriota bacterium
CAAAGCGTACCCTCTGCGACCGCAGCCGCGCCGAGTTCCTCTCGGCGCACATCGGCGCACACCCGACTTCCTGATATGCGATCCGTCGTTGCTCGGACCTTGCGAATGATTTACCCTAGCCTCGTACTACTCGCCCGGTCTGTGATCCCTGCTCCCGAGCAGATTGACATTATAGTCACGATCATGCATTCATGAGGTCGCGTTTTGACCTGAACGCCGACCTGTAACTCAGAGGGCGCAGCCATAGCTAAGGATCTTCCGACGATCTGAATCACGCGGAAGGAAGAACTGTGCCGCGCGGCGGGATGGACCCTCAAAGAAAAGAAGAACGTGGCGGAATTCCGGCCTCGACCCTAACATTGGGCTTAGCGTGAGCCGGGAATCGCGCGTCGGGCCGACAGTCCGTGAAGTCCGAGATCCTGTGGGCCGCCCAGGAGAGAGCGCGCGACACACGCGGGTGTCGTGCAGAGCGGCTGGCCTCCCGAGCGCCGAGGCTCGAGAGCCGCACCGTGGACGCGATGAAGCTGTCGGCGAGTGATCAGTCAATGCGTATGCCGGCGCCGATTCGCATATTGGTTTTCCCCTGTGGAACCGAGATCGGACTCGAAATTCACCAGGCGCTTTGCTGGTCGAAGCACATCGAGTTGATCGGGGCATCGAGTGTGGATTCGAATCATGGGAAGTTTGTCTATCGACACTATATCGGAGGCGTGCCGTTTATCGATGAGTCACGATTCCTAGACTCCTTCCTTTCATTGATAGCGCGGGAGAAGATTGATCTGATATTTCCGGCTCACGATAGTGTGAATTTGGGACTCGCGCGAGTTCGAGAGAAACTCTCTTCCACTTTGATTGGTTCACCGCTAGCGACGATCGAAACGTGTCGTGTTAAGAGCAAGACGTACGCGTTATTCGAGGAGACGATTCGTGTTCCTAAGATGTATGGGCGGGCGAGTGACATCGATAGATTTCCGGTGTTTCTCAAGCCGGATGTCGGTGAGGCGTCAAGAGGAGTCCACCTGGCGCGCTCGGTCAGGGAAGTCGAATTTTACTTGGCGAGTAATCCGGGGCTTTTGATTCTCGAATATCTGCCGGGTAAGGAATATACGGTGGACTGTTTCACTGATCGGAAGGGTCATTTGCACTTCGTCGGTGCCCGGGAGCGTGTGCGGATCCAGAACGGTATCAGCGTCAACTCTAAGGCGGTCGATAGTGAGGACTGCCGTGACATCGCTCGTGCGATTAGCTCTCGACTGACTCTTCGGGGTGCCTGGTTCTTCCAGGTCAAAGAAGGCGTGGACGGGGGACTCGGGCTACTGGAAATTGGCCCCAGGGTTGCGGGCACGATGTCGCTGTATCGCGCTATGGGTGTGAATTTCCCTCTGTTGACGATATACGACGCGCTCGGTCGCGATGTGGTCGTGATGGTTAACACCCACGAAAACCTGGAGGTGGACCGGGCGCTCGCGTCTCGATTCTGTATCGATTTCGCCTTTCGACATGTGTACGTCGACCTCGACGATACGATCATTGTGGGTGATGAAGTAAACGCGATCCTGATCGCCTTTCTTTATCAATCGTTTGGGCGAGGTATCAGGCTCCACTTATTGACCAAGCACCGGGACAATATCTGGCAGACACTGGATCGGCATAGGCTACGAGGCTTATTTGATTCGGTGACGGTCCTCGACGAAGGCTCGTCAAAACCCCAGTACATCGCGGAATCGGACGCGATATACATCGACGATTACTTTA
>QHSR01000302.1:1890-4840 GCA_003221635.1 Candidatus Rokuibacteriota bacterium
CTCGATGTGGCACCTCAGATCTATCGTGGGGCGAAGGCGTTTTTTAGCAAAGCGGCGGTTCGGACGCTCGATATTGATCCCGAATCGAAGGCGGACTACATTGCAGATCTTTGTAAGGACAACAGCAGCTTGATAAGGAGATCGAGTTTTGATTTCGTGTTTTGCACGGAAGTTCTAGAACACAGCGTAAATCCGTTTGCCGCTGTCAACGAGATCCACCGAATCCTCAAAGTCGACGGCCTCCTGTTTCTCACCACACCGTTTAACTTTCGTATACATGGACCCCTCCCCGACTGCTGGCGCTTTACTGAACACGGCTTGCGAGCATTGTTGGCGCGATATGAGGTTCAGGCGCTTCACGAGGTACCGACGCCAGATCGTCCTCTGATGCCGATTCATTATCGGGTCGTAGCGAGGAAGGCGAATGAGGAGTGATGGTCGCGAATTGAGAGAACAAAGAGACCATGAAGAGAAGAGCAAAGTTAGCGATCTCGCGTTATTTGGCGGGGTCAAGATGTTTGCGGAGCCGCAGCATGTCGGCCGGCCGAACATTGGGGACCGTAAACGTTTGATCTCACGCATCGAGGATATGCTTGACCGTTGCTGGCTCACTAACAACGGGAAATATGTTCAGGAATTCGAGCGAGAAGTAGCAGTCCTTTTGGGTGCAAAGCACTGCATAGCAACATGTAATGGCACGGTCGCGCTAGAAATCGCGATTCGAGCGGCCGGCCTTTCGGGTGAGGTCATCGTGCCATCGTTTACATTTGTGGCAACCGCCCATGCGCTGCAATGGCAGGCAATCGTGCCTGTCTTCAGCGACATCGATCCGGAGACCCACAACATCGACCCAGCAGCAGTCATGCGGCTGATTACCCCCAGGACAACGGGGATCATCGGCGTCCATGTTTGGGGCCGCCCATGCGATATCGATGGGCTCACGGCGATTGCGCAGGAACGGAACCTGGCGCTCATATTTGACGCGGCGCACGCCTTCGGCTGTTCCTACAAGGGCAAAATGATCGGAAACTTCGGGCTCGCTGAAGTATTCAGCTTCCACGCCACGAAGTTCTTGAATTCTTTCGAGGGCGGAGCTGTCGTGACGAACGATGAGCGCCTTGCAAAGACGGTTCGACTGATGACGAATTTCGGATTTGCCGGCTACGACGACGTAGTGTACGTCGGGACTAACGGAAAGATGAACGAGGCATCGGCGGCAATGGGACTGACATCCCTCGAGAGCTTCGAAGATTTCATCACAGTCAATCGCCGCAACTATGACGCCTATCAAAGGGAATTCGCGGATGTGCCGGGAGTCCGGCTCATTGAGTACCCCGAGCGAGAGCGGGGTAACTATCAGTATGTGATCATCGAGATCGATTCCGAAGCCTTTAGGCTATCTCGGGATGAGTTGCGGCAGGTGTTGTGGGCCGAAAACATTCTTGTTCGAAGATATTTCTACCCCGGATGTCATCGGATGCAACCATATAGATCGCTCTTCCCCCACGCCGGGCTAGTTCTACCCGCCACAGAGGCCTTGGTCGAGCGAACCCTTTGTCTTCCGACCGGTACGAGTTTTGGGGTCAGTGAGGTTCGAGCTATCTGTGGTCTCATTCGATTCGCTTCTGAGCATGCGACCGAAGTGCGACGACGCTTAGAGAGGAATCAGCGCGGGGGTATTTAGTGACGGTCTGCTGAATTGCACAGGTGTCAGCTATAGCTTGAATATGTCGAATAGTGAAAAGTTTTCGATGAATATATCGCGTAATCAAACCGAACGAGATCATCAGTATGTCGACGAGATGGCGAAGTATTTTGATTCAAGCCTTGGTACAAATATCGACAAGCTGCGAAATTTTGCAAAATTTGTACCGCGCCCTGAGATAAGCCGATTTCTCGCCAAGAGGGCGCTCTTTGAGCAGATTCTTGAGACGCACGGTTACATCATCGAATGCGGGGTCTTCCTCGGTGGAGGTCTGATGTCATGGGCTCAACTCAGCTCGATTTACGAGCCGCTGAATCATGTAAGGCGCATTGTTGGATTTGATTCGTTCGAAGGGTTTTCGGCTCTTCACGAGAAGGATGCGGGATCGGATCCAAGCTACGCTGTGCAGGGTGGACTAGCGACTCGATCCTTGCAGGACCTTCATGAATGTGTTCGGCTCTACGACCTCGCTCGTCCATTAGGACATATTCCACGCGTGGAATTGATCGCTGGCGATGCGCTCGAGACGATCCCCGCATATGTTCGAGACAATCCGCATCTCGTGGTGGCCTTGTTGTATCTGGACTTTGATCTGTATGCGCCAACAAAGGTTGCGATTGAATGTTTTCTGCCAAGAATGCCTAAGGGGGCAATACTGGCATTCGATGAGCTGAACAATAGAAACTGGCCGGGTGAGACAACCGCGGTTGTGGATACCATTGGTATTCGCGCGCTGCGGCTTCAGCGATTTAGGTTCCAGCCTCAAATATCTTATGCAGTACTTGAATGATCAGGTCTCGGTTGAGATGGCGGGAGACATTGCAGCTTACGCAACGAATCGTAACTCCTCGGGCAAGGAGCCAACAGGTAAACGACCAAGGAAGTCCCGTCGGCCGTCAGTCGCTTCACGGTGTCCTGGTTCCGCGGTACGGTACGGAACGTACGGAGCCGCATGGGCTTCGGTCGGCGCATATGCGCCGGCAGCCGGAGCTCAGGGCCCGCTCTTGATGAAGTGTCAATCTGGACTAAGGGGCCGCCAAGGAGCCGGTATATGAGCACTTGTAGGTCGCGATGCCGCGACCGCTAGTTTCAGTATGCTTCGTCACATATAATCACGCGGAGTTTGTCAGCCACGCGTTGAGAAGTGCGCTCGCACAAGACTACTCGAATTTCGAGATCGTGATCGCTGACGATGGTTCAACGGACGGGACAGCAGACATCGTGCAGCATTTCGCCACCGAAAAT
>QHSR01000287.1 GCA_003221635.1 Candidatus Rokuibacteriota bacterium
CCTCGGCCGGGGTGACATCCGTTGTGGGCCCCGCCGGACGCTTCTTCTCGGCCCGCGCGAGATCGGTGAGCGCCTCGCGCATCGCGGTGGCTTGTCGCTGGCGGTGTCCCTGTCGCTCGGAGGACGGCGAGCGTCGCGGCGTGAGGACGAAGTCGGGGCCCGGACTGGGCTGCGTGGCAAGCACCCGCCCGTCATGCAGGACGACGAGGCGGCCGTCGAGGAGTTCGCGGACTTCCACGCGCAGCCCGGCATAGCCGCGCCCGTGCGCGCGGGAGGGCAGCTGCACCCGGCGCTCGCCGAGGCGGATGGTATGGTCGCGCGCGACCGCGCGCGTGTAGCGACAGCTCAGCACGAGCGCGAGATCGCGGGGCGGGCGGCGCCAGACGGCCGGGGTCATGGCCGGGGGATGGGCGAAGCGCGGATTGAAGTCGGCGATGAACTCCGGCAGGTAGGCCTCGGCGCCCGCGGGCGTCTTGATGCCGCGCAGGCGCAGTTCGCTCGCGAGGCGATCCTGTAGGGTCGCCCACAGCCGCTCGATCCGGCCTTTGGCCTGGGGGGAATGGGCGCTGATGTAGCTGATGCCCAGGGCCTGAAACATGCGGCCCAAGTGCGTGGGGTGCCGCTCGCCGGCGAGCTGCTCCTCGAGCGTCCAGTGGCGGTCGTTGCGGACAAAGACGTTCAGGCGGTCGCCGTAGACCGCCAGCGGCAGCCCGTGGGTCGTGAAGACCTCGGAGAAGAGGGCCGTGTAGCCGTGCAGGTCCTCGGCCTCGCGGAACGTCAGGGCGAGGATCTGGCCAGTGGCGTCCTCGATGGCGCCGAGCAGCGTCAGCCGCGGGCCGCGGTCTTCCAGCCACGCGAAGGGGCTACCGTCGGTCTGCACCAGCGCGCCCGCGGCAGCGGCCGGCGTACGGCGGCGTCGATAGCGCGGGGCGCGGCGGGGCCGTTGCGCCGGGCGACCCGCGGCCAGGCGCAGGCGGCGTACCGACTCACGGCTGAGCGGGAGGTGCTCGACCTCGCGCAGTTTCTCCGCGAGATGGACATCGTTAAAGCCCGCATACACGGTGGTCATGAGGTTCGTGACCTTGGTGCAGAGCGCCGCGGGCAAGCGGTGGGCTGACGGCTGGCCGCGGCTCTGGTGGCGCAGGGCCGCGGCCCCGCCCGTCTCGAGGCGACGCTTCAAGCGCTGAAATTGCCGGACGCTCAGCCGCAGACTCGTGGCTCCTTGCCGATTGGTGATGCGTCCTGCGAGGGCGGCCTTGACCAGGCCGGCCCGGAGCAACTCCTTCCGGCTCATCGTGAAGGTCTCCATGGGGGGATGACACCTCCACGAAGGACGCCCCCCATGACACTTTCACGTAGCAGTTACCCCATGACATTTTCATGCAGCTGCAGGCCGGTGCGCTTTGGTTGACTCACGGACTCGCGCCGGTTAGTGTTTGCCAGGCTTTCGAAGGACGATCTCATGCCGTCGATGTTCGACCCCGTCACATGAGGAGAGCGAGCATGCGAACGATCATCTCGTCGATGGGTGCACTGCTCCTGTTTGTCGTCCCGGTGACCGGCCACGCGCAGGACACGCGGGCGACCCTCGAACGCGCCGCCGCTGCCATGGGCGCATCAGCCCTCACCACCCTCGAGTACACGGCCGCCGGCACGATGTTCGACGTCGGCCAGAGCGCCGTCCCCGGTCAGCGGGGGCCCCAGTTCACCATCAAGAGCTACGCTCGCTCGATCAACTACGAGACCACGTCGCTCCGAACCGATCTCGAGCGGGCTCGGACCGAGGCGCGCGGCGGTGGAGCGCCGGCGCCGCGACAGATCTGGATGGTGAGTGGCGACCACGCCTGGAACGTGGTCGGAGAGACGGCCGCCCCAGCGCCGGTCGCTCTGGCCCAGCGCCAGCTCGAGCTGTGGACCACCCCGCACGGGATCATCAAGGCCGCGATGAAATACAACGCCACGGTCGAGGGCCGCACGATCTCGTTCGCCGTTCCCGATCGCCTTCGTGCGAAGGCGACGCTCAGCGAGGCCAACCTCGTCGACAAGGTCGAAGCAATCATCCCGAACCCCGTGGTCGGTGATCTGCCGGTCGAGATCCGGTATGCGGACTACAAGGACTTCGGCGGCGTGAAGTTCCCGACGAAGATTTCGCAATCGGCTGCCGGCTCTCCCTGGTTCGAGCTTGCCGTGAACGACGTCCGGCCGAACGCAGCCGTCGACATCACGGTGCCCGAACCGGTCCGGCAAGCCGTGAGGCCCTACGCGCACGTGACGAATCAGAAAGTGGCCGACGGCGTCTGGTACCTTACCGGCGGCAGCCACCACAGCGTCGCCATCGAGATGAAGGACCACGTGATCGTCGTGGAGGCGCCACTCAACGACGAGCGCGCCATGGGCGTGCTCTCGGCCGTCCGCGAGCTGGTGCCGGCGAAGCCGATCCGCTACGTCGTCGCGAGCCACCACCATTTCGATCATGCTGGCGGTCTCCGCGCCTTCGCGTCGGTCGGCGTCACCGTCGTCGCGCACGAGAGCGATCGCGCGTTCCTGACGCAGGCGCTGGCCGCGCCCGCGACGATCAGTCCTGATCTTCTGGCCAAGTCGGGAAGAAAAGCCAAGGTGGAAGGCGTGCGCGACCGGCGCGTGATGAACGACGGCACGCGAACCGTGGAGATCCATCACGTCGCCGGAAACAATCACGAGGACGGGATGCTGATGGTGTATCTGCCGAAGGAAAAGCTCCTGATCCAGGCCGACATGTTCACGCCGCCGCCACCGAACGGGCCCCCGCCCGCGACCGTGAATCCGAACACCGTCAACCTGGCGGACAACATCGCGAGGCTCGGCTTGACCGTCGAGCAGCACCTGCCGTTGCACGGGCGCATCGTGCCCATGGCTGAGCTGAACAAGGCGATCGGCCGGGCGCAGTAACCGTTCTCCAGGGTCGGCGCGCCCGGACGCGCCGACCCTGGCTGCTCAACCCCCGCCGGGCTTCGCCGGCAGCGATCCTTCCGGCCGCCGGATCATCACGACCACGAGCACGTCGGCCCTCGTGGCAATGTCGGGGGCTGTGGGGCGGGAACGCTGCGACTGAGTGTGGGAACTCCGCCTTT
>QHSR01000187.1 GCA_003221635.1 Candidatus Rokuibacteriota bacterium
TGTCGGCTCATCGCATCCTGGGGCTGGAGCAGGTCCCAAGGGTTGGGCTGTTCGCCCATTAAAGCGGTACGTGAGCTGGGTTTAGAACGTCGTGAGACAGTTCGGTCCCTATCTGTCGCGGGCGAAGGAGGTTTGACGGGAGCTGCCCCTAGTACGAGAGGACCGGGGTGGACGGACCTCTGGTGTGCGAGCTGTTCCGCCAGGAGCATCGCTCGGTAGCTATGTCCGGCAGGGATAAGCGCTGAAGGCATCTAAGCGCGAAACCCGCCTGAAGATGAGACCTCCCAGGGCGCAAGCCCTCTGAAGGGCCCTCGTAGATTACGAGGTTGATAGGCCGGAGGTGTAAGCGCCGTAAGGCGTTCAGCTGACCGGTACTAATCGCCCGTGCGGCTTGACCACGGTTATTCCTAGTCATCCCTGAAACGTGCGAGATACAGCGTCTGGCTATGCTCCAGAGAGTCTCCGTATTCGGCGGCGGTATTACCGCCGCGGGAGTTCCCGGTGGCGTTGCCGGAGGGGCCACACCCGTTCCCATCCCGAACACGGAAGTTAAGCCCTCCTGGGCCGATGGTACTGCGCTGGCAACGGCGTGGGAGAGTAGGTCGCTGCCGGGGTAAATTCGATCGAAGGGGGCCCTCGTGGCCCCCTTCGTGCGTTGCGGTTCGGTCGGCCGCTCGGAAGAGCGGGATGCTTCCGGCCCGTGGGCGCTCAGCGCGCGAACGCAGTGAAGAGCGCCAGAGCGAAGCCGACGACGCTGACAGCCGTCGCGACCCCGGCGAGTAGCCAGTCGAACGTCGTCTCGGCGCGCCGCTCGGCGAGGGACAGAACGAGTCCGGCCGCGAATCCTCCGGCGAAGCCCCCGGCGTGGGCCAGGTTGTTCACGCCCGCCAGGAAGAACCCCGAGATGAAGAGGATCAGGGCCCACTGGCCGTACTGCTGCAACACCAGCCGACCGAAGGCACCGCCCCGCTTCCGCCCGTACGCGATGATCGCGCCGAGAAGGCCGAAGATGGAGCCCGAGGCGCCAACGGTGAACAGCACGTTGAAGGTGTTCGACAGGAGGAAGCCGGCCGCGCCCGAGACCGTGAAGATCACGGCCAGCCGCGCGGGGCCGTAGATTTCCTCGACCGCGGGTCCGAGCTGGCGGATCCACAGCACGTTGAAAATGATGTGCAGCAGGCCTCCGTGCAGGTAGATCGCCGTGAAGATCGTCCACCAGTGGCCGGCCTGCCACGGGATCGCGCCGGCCGCGCCGAACGCCCACAGCGCCCGGTCGCTCGGCGAGAAGACGTCGAAGATGCCGCGCGGACGGAGCGCCGCGTAGGGATCGAAGACGAGGGTCGCGATGTAGAGCGCGACGCACACGCCGGTCACCGTGTTCGTGAAGTTCCACGAGCGGAAGATTGTCCGTAGCGGGCCGGCGAAGCCCCACATCCCCGGATTGCGCCGTCCGCACACCAGGCAGACAGGCGCGTCGGCGTTCGTCAGTCTCCCGCAGGAGGGGCAGAGAATCGACCCCGACGTCTTACGGAACATCGCCACGCTCGTCGTCGGCGACGCGGTAACCCTCGTCGAGCCACACGCCGAGGTCGACGAGGCGGCACGTGAGGGAGCAGAAGAGGCGGTGCGGGTTTCGCTGCCACGGGGTGGAGGCCGCGCAGATTGGGCGGCTCACGCCGCGCTCGCGCGGCTCGGGCTCGATCTTATCCGCAGGCGACACGGCTGTCGACGGACGCGTCGTCCATCCCAGGCTGAATCGTACGAGCGCCCGCAAAGCGTGTCAACTCGGGTACTTGGCGTCTGCGCGAGGACGGTTTTCGTTGACACTCGTCGAGGGCGTCGCGTAGAGTTGCGAGGATCTCTCCATCCCGAAGGAGCCCACCGCATGAACCGGATGAACTCGGCGACCGTTCGCTCGGCCCTCAGGATCGCACCGGTGCTGCTGCTCGCGCTGACGTTGAGCGCCGCCGCGGCCCTTCCCGAGGTTCTGGCCGCGGCGCCGGCGGGGACGGCTGGCGCCGGTCAGCACGGCGCCGGCGGTGAGGCGACACTCAAGGTCCCCGACCTCGGGTCGGTCGCGGTGGGCGGGATGAACGGCCGGACCCTGCTGAAGGCCGGCCTGGTCGTGTGCGCACTCGGTCTCCTTTTCGGGATCGTGATCTTCACGCAGCTGAGAGGGCTGCCCGTGCACGCGTCGATGCGCGAGATCTCGGAGCTGATCTACGAGACCTGCAAGACCTACCTGATCACGCAAGGGAAATTCCTGCTCGTCCTCGAAGCGTTCATCGGTGTCATCATCGTGCTCTACTTCGGCGTCCTTCTGAAGTTCGACGCCTCGAAAGTGCTGATCATCCTCGCCTTCAACCTGATCGGTATCGGCGGTAGCTACGGTGTCGCCTGGTTCGGGATGCGGATCAACACCTTCGCGAACTCGCGCACCGCGTTCGCGAGCCTCGCCGGCAAGCCGTTCCCGGTGTACGCGATCCCGCTCAAGGCCGGTATGAGCGTGGGGATGCTCCTCATCAGCGTCGAGCTCTTCCTCATGCTCTGTATCCTGCTCTTCATTCCCGGCGACTACGCGGGCCCGTGCTTCATCGGCTTCGCCATCGGCGAGTCGCTCGGCGCGGCGGCGCTCCGGATCGCGGGCGGCATCTTCACGAAGATCGCCGACATCGGCTCCGACCTCATGAAGATCGTGTTCAACATCAAGGAGGACGACGCGCGCAACCCGGGCGTCATCGCCGACTGCACCGGCGACAACGCAGGCGACTCCGTGGGCCCGAGCGCCGACGGCTTCGAGACATACGGCGTCACCGGCGTGGCCCTCATCTCGTTCATCCTGCTCGCGGTGAGGGAGCCAGCCGTGCAGGTGCAGCTCCTGGTGTGGATCTTCACGATGCGCGTCCTGATGATTGTCGCGAGTGGCGTGTCGTATCTAATCAACGAAGGGCTCGCGCGCGCCAAGTACGGCACCGCCACGCGGATGAACTTCGAGGCGCCGCTGACCTCGCTGGTGTGGCTCACGTCGATCGTGTCCGTGCTCCTGACGTACTTCGCGTCGTGGGAGCTGATCCACGACCTCGGCGACGGCACGCTCTGGTGGAAGCTCTCGACGGTCATTACCTGCGGAACCCTGGCCGGCGCCATCATCCCCGAGCTGGTCAAGATCTTCACCTCGACCGAGTCGGCCCACGTGCGCGAGGTCGTGACGTCGGCGCGCGAGGGCGGCGCCTCGCTCGGCATCCTGTCGGGACTCGTGGCCGGGAACTTCAGCGCCTACTGGCTCGGCATGGTCATCGTGGTGCTGATGGGGATCGCGTACACGGTCAGTACGGCCGGGCTGGGAGCGCTCATGGCCGCGCCGGCTGTCTTCGCGTTCGGCCTGGTCGCGTTCGGCTTCCTCGGCATGGGACCGGTGACGATCGCCGTGGACTCCTACGGACCCGTCACCGACAACGCCCAGTCGGTCTTCGAGCTGTCCCTGATCGAGCAGATTCCGGACGTGAAGCCAGCGCTCAAGCGCGACCACGGCATCGACGTGAACTTCGAGGCGGCCAAGCACCTGCTCGAGGAGAACGACGGCGCCGGCAACACGTTCAAGGCGACGGCCAAGCCGGTGCTGATCGGCACGGCGGTCGTCGGGGCCACCACAATGATCTTCTCGATCATCGTCGTGCTGACCCACGGGCTGACGCAGAACCTCGACAAGCTCTCGCTCCTCCATCCGCCGTTCCTCCTGGGGCTCGTCACCGGCGGCGCGGTGATCTACTGGTTCACCGGCGCTTCGATGCAAGCCGTGACGACTGGCGCCTATCGGGCGGTAGAGTTCATCAAGGCCAACATCAGGCTCGAGGGCGCGACCAAAGCCTCGGTGACCGACAGCAAGAGGGTCGTCGAGATCTGCACGCAGTACGCGCAGAAGGGCATGTTCAACATCTTCCTGACCGTGTTCTTCTCGACCCTGGCCTTCGCGTTCCTGGAGCCGTATTTCTTCATCGGCTACCTGATGTCGATCGCGCTCTTCGGGCTCTACCAGGCGGTGTTCATGGCCAACGCGGGCGGGGCGTGGGACAACGCCAAGAAAATCGTCGAGGTGGACCTGAAAGAAAAGGGCTCGGCGCTCCACGCCGCCACCGTCATCGGCGATACGGTCGGCGACCCGTTCAAGGACACCTCATCGGTGGCGATGAACCCGGTCATCAAATTCACGACGCTGTTCGGCCTCCTGGCGGTGGAGCTCGCGGTCACGCTGACGGCCGAGAGCGGGCCGTCGCTGAGCCGCGCTCTGGCGGCGGTCTTCTTCGCGCTGTCGGTTGTGTTCGTCTGGCGCTCCTTCTATGGCATGCGCATTCGGAGCAGCGCGCCGGCCGCGGGCGCATCGGCGGGGCGGGTGGGTGCGGTGGCGCGGGGCAAGTAGCGCCAGGTGGAGTTCCTCTCCGGCGTCGTCAGCGGAGCTTACTCGCTCGACGACCTGATCCGCTGGGGTGGCTATCTCGTCCTCTTCGGGATCGTCTTCACCGAGACCGGTCTGCTCGTCGGCTTCTTCCTTCCCGGCGATTCGCTCCTGATCACGGCGGGCCTCGTAGCGGCCGCGGGCGGACTCAACGTCTGGTGGCTCAACGCCCTCCTCGTCGTCGCCGCGGTCACGGGCGACAGTGTCGGCTACGCGATCGGCGCTCGTCTCGGTCCGCGGCTCTTCACGCGGCCGAAATCGCTCCTGTTCAACCCGCGCCACATCGAGCGAACGCGGGCGTTCTACGCGCGCCACGGGGCGAAGACGATCGTCATCGCACGATTCGTGCCGATCATCCGGACATTCGCGCCGGTCGTTGCCGGCGTGGGCCAGATGGCATATCGCCGGTTCCTTTTCTACAATGTGGCCGGTGGCGTGGGATGGGTGACCAGCATGACCTGGACAGGCTACCTGCTCGGTCGGGCGATCCCGAATATCGCTAACTACGTCCACCTCGTCGTCGTCATCGTGATCGTCCTGTCCGTCACTCCCATTGTGGTCGAGATCGTCCGGGAGCGTCGGCGGCGATCCGTCTGATTCCTCACGCCGTCGCTACCGCGGTCGCGTGGCTGCCCCGGCGGCCTGGAGCGTGGCTGGGGCGCCGGCTCGGCGATCTCGTGTTCGTCGCACTCGCGCGGCGCCGCCGTCTGGCGCTCGCGAACATCGAAGTCGCCTTCCCGGGTGTCACGGCGACCGAGCGCCGGCGAGTCTGCCGGGCCTCGTTTCAGCACCTCGGCATGATGTTCGTCGAGTTGTGCGCGGTGTTGACCGAGCCCCCGGAACGGACGCTCGAGGGAATCACCCTCGACGGTCTGGATCACCTGAAGAAGACGATGCAGATGCACGGTCGAGTACTCGTGCTCACAGCCCATCTGGGGAATTGGGAGCTCCTGGCCTTGGCCCACCGGCTCATGGGCTTCCCGGCGACAGTCGTGGTGCGCCCGCTCGACGCACCATGGCTCGGCGTGGTGGCGGACCGGTTGCGGGGGCGGGCTGGGGTCGAGTTGGTCGACAAGCGTGGCGCGCTCAGGCCGGTGCTGAGCGCCCTCCGGCGTGGCCGGCTCGTTGCTCTCCTCCTGGATCAGAACGCCTCTCGGCGTGAGGGCGTATTCGTCTCTTTCTTTGGGCGGCCGGCCTCGACTTCGAAAAGCCTGGCGGTGCTGGCGGTGCGGACGCGGACGCCGGTTGTTCCGATGTTCATCTACCGCACCGACGTCGGGCGACACCGCGTCGTGATCCACCCACCTTTGCCCGTAGATACCGTGCCCGACAACGAGCGGGCCGTCGCGGAGCTGACGCAGCGTTGCACAGCCGCGATCGAGGCGGCCATCGGCGTCGCCCCGGATCAGTGGTTGTGGATTCACAATCGTTGGCGCACGCAGCCGCTGCCCCCGGGCGGGCCGAGCCCGTGATCAGCCGGCTGCTGGTGCTCGGGCTGCTCTTGACGGGCGTCCCAGCGGTCCAGGCCCTCGACGTCCTCCCCGACTCTTACCGCGCCGCCGCCGCGGCCGGGGCGATCGGAACAGTGAAGGGGCGCGTGTACGAGGAACGCCGACGGCCGGAAGGCCCCGACCAGCCGCTCCCCGGAGCCGCGGTAACACTGTTGCCTCGGTCAGCGGAGTTCCTCCGGAAACTCGAGGAGGTCAAGCGGACTGCGCGAAGCTCAGCGAGCGACTACCGCGCGGCAGCGTCCGCGATCCTGGCACTCCGGGCGGCATACGAGAAGAATCTTTGGGAATCCGGCGCGGTCGATCTAGTCATGGCCACGGTGGTCGAGGCCGATGGACACTTCCTGCTGGAGAACCTACCTGCCGGAGACTGGCTGCTCATCGTGACCCGTTCGGTCGCGACCGACAAGCGCCCGCCCGCGCCCGCCTCGAAGCAACAGCGCGGGGTCTACGCGCCTGGAACCCACCTGACGGGCTATCAACGCCTTACGATTTGGCTACGCGAGGTCTCGGTCTCGGGCGGGCGCTCGGAGAGCCTGGAGCTGCCGGAGCGGAGTGCCTGGTTCTCGGGGGTGGTCGAGGAGCGAGCACCGGACGCCGGCCGCTAGGCCGGCGTCCGGGTGGCTCGTGACCTCACTTCTTCTCGGCCGGCTGTGCGGTCGGCTTGGCAGCAGCAGCGGTACTCGGCTTGACCTGGACGGCAACAGCAGTCGCCTTGCCTGCCTGATCCATGTATCGGACCTGGACCTGGTCGCCAGGTTTCAGGTCAGCGGCGGTGATGGCCTTTCCGGATTTCCTGATGGCGGTCTTCGAATCGACCGCGAACGTCCACTCGGCGTCTTTCATTTCCTTCGTGCCCTGGACCTTTTCTTTTCCCGCAACCACGAGGCTGTCGGCCGACGCCGACTTCACGACCCCCTGGGCGTTCTTGGTCTTCTTCATTTCAGCGGACTTCTGCTTCGTGTCAGCGGGCTTTTGCGCCGGCGCGGGCGTCGTGGCAGGCGCCGGAGCGGGACTCTGAGCCGGGGCGGGAGCGGTGGTGGTCGTCTGAGCTGGGGCCATCCCGGCGGCCCCGATCCCGAATGCTACTGCGACAAGTAGAGCCACAGATCTCTTCACGTTGGTCACTCCTCCGCGACAGGTTTGGGTTGACGAGCACTTTCCACGGCCTTAGGACGGCTTCTGTCAGGCATTTATTCTTAGGCTAAGTGTGCAGGAAATTTAGCGGATACTCAAGTTTGTCCTGATAAGTACACACCTTTAATGTCCAGGGCTGGGCTTCATATGGACCGTTGACCGATCGCCTCCCAGCATGATACAAACGACTTAAGTTTCCTCTTTATATGGCGATTCGAGTCAGTTTCTTGGCGTTGGTGGCAGGTTTCTCCTGCATTTTGCATCCGTCTACGTCCTGGCCCGTCTGTGCCGAACCGCATCTGCCTCGATCGGACTTTCTCGAGTCGTCGGCCGTAACACCCGTCGAGGACTCCGCGAGGCCGCCGAGTCCATCGATCGAGGCGAAGAGCGACACCCGCGAGGCCGCGGAGGACCCTTCAGTTTGGGTCCCTCTGGACTTCGATGCATGGGCATACGCGTTCGCCGAATCCTCCAGAGCCCAGACCGTCGGACTGGTAGGGGCTATCACGTACGACGTGGTCATGAATCAGCAGGTGAAGTTCTTTGTCGACCGCTTCACAACCAGGCATCGCGATGTCGTCGGGCTCTGGTTTCAACGATCCCCGCAGTATCTCGGGATGATCCGCCCTCACTTCAGATCCAAGGGGCTTCCGGACGAACTGGCCTACACAGCGATGATCGAGAGCGGGTTCAATCCGCGGGCGGTGTCGCGCGCGGGCGCCAAGGGACTATGGCAGTTCATGGCCGGGACGGCTCGGCTGTATGGCCTGCGCGTGGACCGTTGGGTCGACGAACGCCTCGACCCCGAGAAGTCCACTGTGGCGGCGGCCGCGTATCTGCGCGACCTGCACGTACGGTATGGCTCGTGGGACCTCGCCCAGGCCGCCTACAATGCGGGCTCGGTAACCGTGGACAGGGCGTTACGGGCCACTGGCCCAGCGGATTTCTGGACGCTGGCTCGCACGCGATTCCTAAAGCGTGAGACGAAGGACTTCGTTCCGGCTATCCAAGCGGCCGTGTTGATCGGTCGCGACCCCGGCCAATACGGCTTCGAGGTCAGCGGGACGACAATGACGCCTGACCTCGAACGGGTGGTGGTTCCTCCCGGCACTGACCTTCGGAAGCTGTCCGCGAGCACCGGAATCGCGGTACAAACTCTGCGCTCGCTCAATCCGGTCTTGATCCGCGGTGTCACTCCTCCGGGCACGAAGTGGGAAGTGCGCGTACCGGCCGGCACGCGGGAAGGCATCTTGGCGGTGCTGGCGCCGCGGAAGAAGCTCGCCGCGGTGAACGGCGGGCGCCGTCATACGGCGGGCGAGGTCGATCTTCACATCGTCCGCCCCCGGGACACCGTAAGCGCGATCGCCAAGCTGTATGGGGTGTCGATCGGCAACGTTGTCCGCTGGAACAACCTCGAGAACGAAGACTCGATTCGCCCGGGCGATCGGTTGCGGGTCACGGCTCAGAGCCTGTCCGTCGAGCCCGACGGACAGGGCGGGTTCAGGTGAGGGTCGAAGTCAGGCTCTTCGCCACCCTCGCTGCGTTTCTTCCAGCCCACGGTCGGGACGGCGTCGCCGACCTCGAGATTCCAGACGGAAGCACCGTCGCCGATGTCGCGCACTACCTCGGGATTCCACCTGATCACGCTCGTGTCGTGCTCGTGAATGGTCGCGATATCGGATCGGAAACGCACCTCGCCGCATGCGACGTCGTCACGATCTTTCCGCCCCTCGCAGGTGGCAGTGTGAGCCGGGCGGCGGCCGGAGGCGGGGCTCCCTACGCGTCGCGCGGAAGCGTGGCCAACGAGGCCACACCCCTCTCAGGCTCCATGGCGCGTTCGGCCGTAGCCCGCTCGATCGCCGAATCGATTTCCGCGCCCACGAGCAGCGCAACTCCGCTCCAATAGAGCCAGAGCATCAGCAAGATCACGCCGCCGATCGAGCCGTAGGTCGCATTGTAGTAGCCGAAGTAACTCACGTAGAACCGGAGCCCGAGGGAGATCAAGAGCCACGACACCAGCGCGACCGCCGAGCCCGGCGTGATCCAGGACCAGCCCCGATCCGTCGCCGGGGCGAGGTAATACACGAGCGTGAGGCCCGTGAGCCCCAGCAGGATCACCACGGGCCACTGAAGTAGCTGCCAGGCCAGCGTGGGCACCGGACCGAGCCCAATCCAGTCCCCGACTGCCTCGCCGATGCGGCCGCCGAAGACGAGCAGCAGCATTGCGGTGAGGATGAAGAGTGAAAACCCGATCGTCAGCGCGATGGCGATGAGTCGCTTCCGCCACCAGGTCCGGCCATCGATGATTCCGTAGGCGGCATTCAGCGCCTTCATGATCGACAGCATGCCGCTGGAAGCGCCGAGTAGGGCCGCCAGCGCGCCGACCGACAAAAGCCCCCGGCTCGCGCCACTGACGACCTCCGCCAACGTTTTCTTGAGCAGCGACGCGGCGTCACCCGGCAGCACGCGGTCGGCGTAGCTCATGAGTTGAGGCATCAGGTCGGGAGTCGGCAGGAGCCCGAGGAGCGTCGTCAGGAACAGGAGCGTCGGAACTATCGCGAACGCGAAATAGTACGAGAGCTCGGCGGCCCGGTCGAGGAGGCCATCCTGACCGGACCGCTCATAGACCCGCCGGCCGAGCTCTCCGACGGACAGCTCGCCGAACATCCGGGGAGACGCCACTGTGGGGGCCGGTCGGCGACCCTTTCGCTTCAACGGAGCCACCTCGCGGCTATCGTAGCAGGGCCCCGAGCCCGTCCGAAATCGCGCCGCGCTCGGGAAGTGGAGCTAATTCCCCGCGATGGGCTGTTCACCTCCATCAATCCAGGCGCCGCGCCCGATTCGGTCTCGGGCGATATGCCCGGCCGAGAGTTCCTAAGGAGGCGCCTTCTGATCCAGATTCTCGTGAATCCCGAGGGTCGCCGCCGTGCGGCGGGTTGGCATCTCGCATGCCTGACTCTGGATCGATGCGCTCAAGACCAGACGGGAGGCAAGCATGGCCAAGGTGATATTCGCCGTGTTCGGCGTGGGGACCCTCGCGCTCGTGCTCCTGACCTGGATCGCAAGGTAGCGATCGAGGACCGGCCGGCCATCCTCGAGGACGCTGCGCCCGCAAAAGAGTGTCGCCCGCTTCCAATCGACCCCGCCGACGTGGTGCGGTTCGGCTCGTCCCGGACGGAGTCGATCCGTGACCTCGCCGCTGACCTGGGCACCAGTCCGCAACCTCGAGCACACCGAAGTCGTCCGCTCGGTTGCGATGGCGATGATGGGCCACAAGGATGACGGGCCACAAGACGGAATCCGTGTCCAGGTGGTATGCGAACGTCGCCGAGAGCGATCTCCAAGGGGCGGCCGTCAAGCTGGCCGCCGTCACCATGCCTGGTGACAATTTGGTGTCTTACCGTGACCGGCGGAGACCTCGGGTGGCCGGTGGTACACTCTTTGTCGCTTAAACGGAGCGTAGTTACGGCGTCGGAAGCGTCTAGGAACCCGGTGGGCCTCCCGGACTTCAAATCCTCGAGGGCGTTTGGATCGTCTCGCCAATGGCTACCGGCGCTTGCTTCTCGCAGCGTGCCCAATAGCCGTTGC
>QHSR01000188.1 GCA_003221635.1 Candidatus Rokuibacteriota bacterium
ACTGTTGCCACGATGTGTCCTCCCTTCTCCCCTTAGTGGAACCGGATGCGGGGATCGAGGTAAGCATAGAGGATGTCGACCATCAGGTTCGTGAAAATGAAGATCCCGGAGAACACGATCACGACGGCCTGGACCACCTGAAAGTCCCTGGCCCGCACGGCGTCCACCACGAGCAGTCCGGTGCCCGGCCAGGAAAAGACACTTTCCGTCACCACAGAACCCGTCATCAGGACGCCGGCGATGATCGCGAAGAAGGTCAGGGGGGCGATCGACGCGTTGCGCAAACAGTGTTTCCAGATGACCTTCCATTCCGGCACGCCCTTGATGCGGGTCAACTTCACGAATTCGCTGTCGAGCACTTCCAGCATGGAGGAGCGGACCAGCCGCATGAGGACGGCGACCTGGAACCAGCCGAGGGTGATCGCAGGAAGGATCATGTACTGGAGCCCACCCCGGCCCGAGGTCGGAAACCAGCCCAGATGCACGGCGAAAATCCACATCAGGACGATCCCCAGCCAGAAGCCCGGCAAGGATTGGCCGAGCAGGGCGATGATCTTCGCCACGGAGTCCCAGGCGGTGCCTTTCATGACCGCGGCCATCACTCCGATAGGCAGCGCGATGACAATGCTGATGAACAGAGCGAAGCCGGCAAGCTGGAGGGTCGCGGGCAGGCGCTGCCCCACGAGGCCCATCGCTGAATACCCGTGCCATTTCCAGGAATTCCCGAAGTCGCCGCGGACGGCCTTGCTCAGGAAAATGGCGTATTGGATGTAGAGCGGCTGATCCAGACCCCAATACTTGGAGACGCGTTCGTACTCCTCGGGCCCTGCCTCCAGCGGCAACATCACATCCAGGGGGTTACCCGTGACCCGCGCCAGACTGAACACGATGAGGCTCATGACCCAGATGGCCAGCAAGCTCTGCAGAAACCTTACCGCTATGTACCGCTGCATCAGTCCCTCCTGCGCTGGAGAAAGTCGCCCGCCGATCCCACTGGGCGAGTTCTAAGCGCTAGGAGCCGGGTAGTCGATAGCCAGGAACCAGCGCGTATTGGCCGGGAACGCTACCCTATAGCGCTACGCGTTGCAAGCCTCTATACGGCGCCGACCAAGCGCCGGTCGGAATCGTATCGCAGCCGAGCGAGCGCATCGTCCTTGTCAGTCCACAAGACCTCGTCGACCTCGTGGTCGTGGTCGCCGACCTTCTCGAGCGGCCGCATCAGGAACCAGCGGACCGTTTTCTTGACCTGCCGGCCATCGCGGCGGAACCAGTAGGTGACGGGTGCGAGCTCGCGCGCGAGCTCGCACCGGTACCCGGTCTCCTCACGCACCTCACGGAGCGCCGCGTCCGCGCTCGTCTCGCCCGGGGACAAGGCACCTTTCGGGAGCGTCCACACGGGCTGACCGCGCAGGTCGCGGGCTCGGATCAGCAGGACACGGCCGTGTTCGTCGAGGACGAGGCCACCGGCCGAGAACTCGAGCAGCACGCGAGAGCCGTCGGGCACGTCCAGATCATACCCGCGTCGGCCCGCGTGATACCATTCGTCGCGACTTTCACTTCACCCGCGCCGAGGCGCCACGCACGCGTGATGGATCGCGTCGACCTGCTCGCGCACTTTCCCCCGGGCTTCACCCCGCGGCCGGAGCAGGCGCGCCTCCTGGCATCGCTGGCCGACGCCATTGCCGAAGCCCTCGACGACCCCACCGCGCCACGCGTCTTCGTCGTCGAGGCACCGCCGGGAATCGGCAAGAGCCACATCGCCATGGCGCTCGCCCGCTGGAGCGGCGACGCATATCTCCTGACGTCCCAGAAGCTTCTGCAAGACCAGTACGAGCGCGAGTTCGGCGCCGACCTCCAGCTCGTCAAAGGGCGCGACAACTACCTCTGCGAGCGATACCCGGAGGCACGCGTTCCCACTTCGCGGGGCATGTGCCGCCGACCGCGCGGCCCGCTGTGCCAGTGCCCGTACGCGCGGGCGAAGGCGGCCGCCCTCGCCGGCCCGATCTTCTGCACCAACACCTCGTATTTCGCCACGCTCCGCCACTGGCGCGCCGACCAGCTGCGCAAGCGGCGCCTCTTGATCATCGACGAGGCGCACAACCTCGAAGCCCAGCTTGTCAGCGTCTTCACCGTCGCCTTCCCGCCCGAGCTGACCAAGGCGTGGTTCGGCGGGCCGCTGCCGCGCCTCGACGCGGCGGAGGCGTACCGAGCCCTCATGCGCGAGCATCTCGAGCGGCTCGATGGCCAGCTCGAGGCGCTCACGCGTGCACTCGAGGTCATGCGACCCTCCGGTGTCCCGCCCGAGACCTTTCTGAGCATCCCGCCCTCCCGAGCGGAGCAGGAGTTGATGGTGGAGCGCGAAAGTCTGGAAACCGCGCTCGCCCGCGTCCGCTTCTTCGTCGACGCGGAGGACCGGGAGTGGGTCGTGCGCTATCCGCCCGAGCCCGGCGCCACGCTCGAGCTGGTCCCGCTCACGGTGGCGTCGACGGCGCGTGAGCTCCTGGGCGAATCCGCGGACTTCGTCGTGCTCTCCTCGGCGTACCTCGGCCACCGGAGCGCGCTCGCCGAGTGTTTCGGCCTCGAGGAGGCCGCGGTCCGCTCGTTGGCGAGCGATTCGCCGTTTCCGCTCGCCCAGCGGCGGATCGACTACCGTCCCGTCGGCGCGCTCTCGAAGACGAGCCTCGCCCGGCTCGAGCCGGCGCTCTTCACCGAGGTCGCGGCGATTCTCGACGCGCACCCACACGAGAAAGGGTTGATCCACGCGCCGTCGTACGCCGCCGGGCGCCGCCTCGTCGCCGACCTGGCCGGCCGCGGGCCCGCGTTCTCGCGCCGGCTCATCTGGGTGGAGTCCGCCCAGGCCAAGACGCGGGCGCTGGATCAGCACCGCGCCGCCGCAACGCCGACCGTGCTGGTCTCGCCATCGTTGCGCGAGGGGGTGGATCTCCCCGACGACTTCCTGCGCTTCCAGGTCGTGACGAAGATGCCGTACCCGGACCTCGGCGATCCGTGGACCGCCGCCCGGCGGGCGCGGGATCCTCGCTGGTACGCGCTCGAGACGGCGAAGGCGCTGGTGCAGGCGTACGGCCGGTCGTGTCGGCACGCGGACGACCACGGCCTCACATACGTCCTCGACCGCCAGTTCGAGCGCTTTCTCGCGCACTACCGCGCGCTCCTGCCGCCGTGGTTCCTCGATGCGGTCCGCGCGGCGATGCGCGCGCGGTATCCAGAGGCGTCGAGCGAGTGCGAGGACAGCGGCTAGCGCGCGGCGCCCTTCCGGCTCGCAGCGGCGGCCGAGCGGCCGGCGATCCGCCCGAAGACGGCGCCCGCCATCAACCCTGCCCCGCCCGGGTAGTTGTGGTAGAAGAGCCCACCCACCAGCTCGCCGGCGGCGAAGAGGCCGGAGATCGGGCGCTGCTCACAGTCGATGACCTGACCCTCGCCCGTGATTCGGAGCCCGCCGAACGTGAACGTGATGCCCGTCGTGACGGCGAAGCCGACGTACGGTGGCGAGTCGAGCAGCTGTGCCCAGTTCGACTTGGGGGGCGTGATCCCGCGGGTCGCCTTGCCGTCTTTGATGGCCGGATTGTAGGTGCCGGCCTGGACGGCCGCGTTGTATGCCCGCACCGTGGCGACGAACCCGTCGACGTCGATCTCGAGCTTTCGTGCGAGCCCCTCCAGCGTCGCGTCCTCGGCCTTGGTCACCTCGCGGATCCGGTACTCCTCGCGCAGGAGATGCAGAACCTTCTGGTCGAAGATCTGGAAGGCGGTCCGGCGCGGCTGCCCGATCACCGCGCGCCCATACTTGACGTACGTGTAGTTGCGGAAGTCGGCGCCCTCGTCGACGAAGCGCTCGCCTTTGAGGTTGACGATGAGCCCGAGCGGGTAGGAATGCTTCTGGAAGTTGTCGCCCACCTTCCGATCGCCGTGCCACGGCGCGTTGAGGTCCCACTGAACGGAATGGCAGCCACTCCAGTGACCCCAGGGCAATGCGCCGATCTCGAGGGCCATCCGGATCCCGTCGCCGGTGTTGTACGGCGTGCCGCGGACGCGCGCGAGCTCCCAGTTGGGCCCGAGATACCGCGTGCGCATCTCCGGGTTCGCCTCGAAGCCGCCGGACGCGAGCACGACGGCGCCGGACGGGAGTGTTTCGGTGCCGGCCGGAGTCCGCACGACGACCCCGGTGACGCCGCCCCGATCGTCGGTCACCAGACGGGTCGCTTTGGTCTCGAACCGCACGTCGACGCCGTTCTTCGCCGCCGACTGGTACTCCATGTCGATGAGGCCGGGGCCGCCCCCGACCGCCTCCAGCACGAGGCCGCCCCAGAAGCGGAATCGCCCGCCGACCTTGTAGGCCTGCCGGCCGAACATGGGGATCCAGCGGACGCCCCGGTCGCGCATCCAGCGCACGGTCGGCAGCGACTCGCGAACCAGCTGCATCGCCATGTCGGGATCGGAGCAGTCCTCGGTGACCCGCATGAGGTCGTCATAGAACTGCTCATCCGTGTACGGATCGACCTCCATCGAGGCCTTCTCTTCGTCGGAGAGATCGCCGACCAGCTCGCAGAGCTCCTCGAAACTCTTGAAGGCGAACCGGAAGCCGCCCGCCGTGAAGAAGCCGTTACCGCCGCGCCACGCCTCGGGCGCCTTCTCGAGCACGAGGACCCGCGCCCCGTGCTCGCGCGCCGAGAGCGCCGAGCACATGGCGGCGTTGCCACCGCCGATGACGATGACGTCGTAGGCCAAGGCGGTCACCCTATGATCTCGCTGATCTGGATCTGCGGCTGGATGTTCGTGTAGTTCGGCACGTCGCCCATGATCTCCTTGCCGTGCTGGCCCATCCCCTTCTGGAACCCATCGAGCGAATTGAAGTAGACATGGCCGATCGCCACGTACGGTGCGGGCGTGCCCGGCGCGCCGCCCGCCATCCCCTTGTCGACCTCGGTGCGGACCAGTCCGAAGCTGCCCAGACGCTCCCGCACCAGTTTCATGTGCCGGTTCACGTAGTAGTCGTGGTCGAACTTCTTGCCCTCGGCTGTCGCGTAGAACACGGAGATACGGACCATGACGACCTCCTGGCTCGCCGGATGGATCCCCCGGCGGGGCTCACCGTATGCGGCCGGGCGGCTCGTGTCAAGACGAGAAACTCGGGCGTGAGACTCCGCGGATACGGCCTTGCTCTTCGTGGTCGATGATCATCCGCGACGGCGTGTCTCTTGCGATTTTCCGCTTGACAGCTTTCTGCGTGGGCGCTGGCCGCGTGTCGACAGCACCTCGTGGATGTCGCCTTCAGCGGTCCACAGAAGCGCGGAGATGTCAGCGCGGGCGCGTCCGCCGAAAAAATGTCGGGCGGGCCGCGATCGCCGCTCGGCGCGCCTCTCAAGTCGCTCCGAAACGCGGGTGTAGAGTCGCCCTGTGTAGAAGGGGACTGCCATGAACACGCTCGCACTGGACCGCCTGGGTGACGAGATCGCCGAGCTGTCGGCTCACCTCGACGCGGCGACGGCGCACCTCCTCGATCTCATCCGCGAGTTCGACACCCGCGAGGGCTGGAACACCGGCTTTCGCTCCTGCGCCGCCTGGCTGAGCTGGCGGGTGGGGCTCGACCCGGGGGCGGCCCGCGAACGCGTCCGGGTGGCGCGGGTCCTCGGAACGCTGCCGCGGCTGGCTCAGGCCCTGGCGCGGGGCGAGCTCTCGTACGCCAAGGTCCGGGCCCTGACCCGCGTGGCGACGCCGGAGACGGAAGAGCGTCTGCTGGCCGTGGGGCGCGCCGGCACGGCCGATCACGTCGAACGCATCGTCCGTGGCTGGCGCCGCGTGGACCGGAAAGCCGAGGCGGCCGAGACCGCCCGACGGCACGCGAGCCGCGCGCTGCACGTGTATCAGGACGAGGACGGCATGGTGACCCTCCGAGGGCGGCTCGCGCCCGAGGTCGGCGCACTACTCATGCAGGCGCTCGCCGCGGCTCGCGAGGCCCTGTATCAGCACGCTCGCGGAATGGATGCGGACGTCACCACGGCGGACGTTTCCGCGGAAACGCCTCCCATGGCCCTGCACGCGCGGACGACCGCCCCGGGTTGGCTGGGGCAGCGCCTGGACGTAGGCTGGGCGATCGACGTCTTGCACCCGCTGGCGCGATAGAGCGCTCACCGTTCTCAGCGTGTCAATCGAAGCCGCATTGACTCGGGTTCTTCATGGCCCGCGGGGTACACGGCACTAGCGTCCGGAGCGAGTCTGGGCCAGCATTTCTATCAGCACGGTGCGGCTCTCGCCGGCCGTCCTGACCTCGCGCGGAAACGCGATTCGCACGCCGTGAAGGCGTTCTCCCCTACGGATGCGGAGCCTGAACCCGAGCCGATCGACGGCAACCATCGTCGCCTCGTCGGCCGGCTCGCCCGCGAAGTGGCGCGCGTAGGCGATCAGCGTCTCATCATGATCGTGATTCATGTGTTCCAGGATGCCGGCAGCGACGTCGGCCAAGGGATCGGGCCGCGCATCGCGGTAGTCGCCGGCCGTCACCCAGTCCATCGCCGCGAAGCCCCCGACGAAATAGACGTCCCGAACGTCGAGCCGCCAGAAGCCGAAGTCTTCGAAGTCCACCCAATAGGCGGCCCGCGGGTGTCGAGCGAGATAGCTGTCTCGTGCTGTCCCGGTCTCGGCGCGGGCCAGGGGGCACGCCTGGCCGATGAAGGTAAGCCGAGCGGCGGCGAGCGGATCGCCGGATTCGCCGAGCTGAGCGCTTCCTCCCGGCTGCGTGACGAGCAGACTCGCGCGCGGATCGGCTTGAAGATTTTGGGTATGCATCGCCATCGAGCTGATCAGGAGGACCGGCTGGCCGAGCTCATCAAGCGCGTACGGCATGACCGACGCGAACGGGTATCCCGGGTGCTTACGCGAGAGCGTGGCGAGCGCTCCTGTGCGCCCCAGGTACGCGAGCGTCCGCGCGCGCTCGGCGTACGTCGGCTCGGGAACTGCAGAAGCACCTGTCTGACCCGGAGGGCCAGCATGACGGCTCACGGCATCTTCCTCAGCGCGGCGATCGCGTCACGGCCTTCAGGTCGTAGCCGAGTCGCGGGCCGTGACCTGCGGCATCCGCGGCATCAGGGAATGCCGACTGTCAACTCCTCGACGTGGACGAGCTTCTCGTGCTGCGGTACGGGCTGGCCATGAGCGAGCAGTGATGCAACGTGCTGCTGGATCGCCTCGCGGATGTTCTTCCGGGCGACCTCGGTGGTCTTGCCGTTGCTGAAGCAGCCCGGTAGGGTCGGACTGTGGGCCAGATAGCCCTCGTCTTCCTCTTCCTTCTCGATGACGATCTCGAACGTGTAGAACTTCACGTCAGCATCATATCGCATCGCCTCATGCCGCGAAGAGCCGTAGTTTCGTCTCGCGGGGTCGATCAGCTTGGCGCGGGTGTCGGCCTCACCGAACGGCATGCCCCTATTATTCGCCGGGCGAGCGTCCGGTCGCTATTCCCGCGTGGCGGTGAAGGGGCAGATCTGGCTGTAGGCGCAGTAGCGGCACGCGCTGTAGGACGGTGTGGCCTCGAAGCGGCGGGCGCGAATGCCGGCGGCCGCGGCCGTGATGGCTTCGGTCGCCTCCTCGACGTCGTCCTCGTCGGGCGCGTGGCGGCCGACCAGGTTCGACTCGATGAAGCGCAGCTCCACCCACTGTGGGAGCGCGCCCGTCATCTCGCGCCAGGCCAGCGCGTACATCTGCAGCTGCAGGCTCTCGGCGGTGCGACGATCGGCGATTGCTTGCTTCAACACCTCGCCGGTCTTGTAGTCGATGATCGTCGCGCCGAGGAGATCCTCGTCGACCCGGTCGAAGCGGCCGCGGACCCGATCGGCGCCCAGCGAGAAGCCGAAGTCCTTCTCGACGTGGCTCGGCCTCACGCCGCCCGCCTCCTCCTCGTGCCAGAACCGCGTCAGTGCCGCGCGCCCCGCCGCTTTGCGCGCGTCCTCATGGTCCCAGGTGAGGAATCCCTGGTTGTCCCACTCGCGCTCGTAGATGGCGAGAAGGTCCTCGAGCGACGTGTAGTTGCCGGCGACGCGGCGCTTCAGGTAGTACTCGACGACCTTGTGCACCGTGTTGCCGTAGACCACCGTGTGGTGGCGAAGGATCGGCACGCGCAGCAGGTGGATGTAGCGGTACTTGAGCGGGCATGTCTGGTAGTCGTCGACCTGCCGGTGGCTGAGCAACAGCTCCCGGTCGGGCGGGATCGGGGCAAGCATCTCGTCGCTCGCTTCCACGGGCGGAGCGAATCGCTGGATCTCCTCGATCGCCTTGGCCTTGAACGGACGCGCCGCGTCCTTGGGGAGATCGAGCGCCTCGAGCACGAACTGGCTCACCTTCCGCTCGCGCGCGCCGCCGTAGTCACGGGCACTCGTCAGATAGAGCTCGCGCTCGGCCCGGGTCATGCCGACGTAGAAGAGGCGGCGTTCCTCCTGCTGGTGGAAGTCGGCCGACGGCGGCAGCGATTCCTTGATGAGCTCCACCGGCAGCTCGAGCGCGTCCTTCCGGCGGCGAAGCGGGAACTTGTCCTGGGCCAGGGTGACCAGGAACACGACGGGGAATTCGAGCCCTTTGGCCTTGTGGACGGTGAGGACTCGAACGGCCGGCGTCTCGACGTCCGCCTCGGCCACCGCCGGATCCTCGCCCGCGTCCATCAGCGCATCGAGATGGTTGACGAACTCGCGCACGTTGTCGTAGCGGAGCGCCTTCGAGGCGTCCTGGACCCGCCGAAAGAACTTCGAGATGTTCTGGACCTCCGCCTCGTCGCGCGCGGTGGCCGCCTTGGACATGCGAGCGAGCCAACCCGAATCGATCAGGAACTGATACAGCAGCTCGCCCGTGGGCATTTCGCGCGCCAGCTCCATGTAGCGCGTCAGGTCGGCGACGAGCCGGCGGATGGCGGCACGGCCCTCGTCGCCCACCTCGTCCCTCGTCTCCGGGAGCGTCTCGACGTTCCGCAACACGTCGAAGAGCCACCGGTGCCGCCGGTCGGCGTACGTCGCACACCTCGTGAGGTCGACGATCGGGACCTGATAGATGTCGGACGACGCGAGGTAGTGCACACTGACCGAGTCGTCCGGATGGGCCACCGAGCGGAGAAACGCGATCAGCAACCGGATCTCCGGTCGGCCATAAAGCCCCGCGTTGCCGGAAAAGGTCCACGGCACCCCGCGGAGGTTCAAGGACCTGAGGAACTGGTCGGCGTCGTTGTTCGATCGCACGAGAATGGCGACGTCGTCGAATTTCCACGCGCCCAGCTCCACCCGCTCGCGGATCATCTGGGCGACCGCGTCGGCCTCCTGCGTCGCGGTCTCGTAGTGGAGCGCCTGGGGCTCCGGACCGTCGAGCCGTCGCACCGCCGCCAGCTTCTTGGTGATGCCGTACCGCCGACCTTCCTCGTCCTCTTCCAGGCGATCCGGATTGTTCACGATGAGCCGATACGCCGCGTCGAGGATCCGCTGGTGCGAGCGATAGTTCTCGGTGAGGACCACGACCCGCGTCTGGGGAAAGTCGGTGAGGAAGCTGCGAAAGTTCGTGACCGCGGCGCCGCGCCACCGATAGATTGCCTGGTTGTCGTCGCCGACGACTGCGACGTTCGCTCGCCGCGCCGCCAGCAGCCTCACGATCTCGAACTGAGCCCAGTTCGTGTCCTGGAACTCGTCGACCAGGATGTACTTGAAGCGCCGCTGATAATTCTGGAGCACGTACGGGCGCGAGCGCAAGAGCCGGAGCGCGTGGACGATCTGATCGCCGAAGTCGGCGACGCCCCCGACCGCCGTCAGGGCCTCGTACTTCGCATAGGTCTGCGCCAGCTCGAGGTGCTGCGCCGCGCGGTCGCGCAGCTCGGCATCGCCGGGCGCCGCGGCCGCCTGCGCCTGGAGGCGCTCGACGTATGCCTGATACTCCGCCGGCGCGATGTCTTCGTCCTTGCAGCGGCTGATGAGCGTGATGATCGCGCGGATGTGCCGAGTCGGATCCCCGAGCGGCCGGTAGCGTACCAGCGGGAACTCGAAAAGACGGTCGCGGAAAAAGATGATCTGCTCGGCGCGGTTGAGGATCCGGAAGTCGGGCTGCAACCCGACCTCGAGCGCGTGCTCGCGCAATAGCCGGTCGCCGAACGCGTGGAACGTCGAAATTTCGACGTCGGCGTAGCCATACGGAGCGAGCGTGTCGACGCGCTCCTCCATCTCGGCGGCCGCCTTGTCGGTGAAGGTGAGCGCCAGGATCTCCTCGGGCCGCGCCTTGCGCTGGGCGATGAGCCAGGCGATCCGCCGGGTGATGACGGTCGTCTTGCCGGTCCCTGCCCCGGCGATGATCAGGAGGGGTCCCGCATCGTGGGTGACGGCCCGGCGTTGCTCGTCGTTCAGGCCGTCGAGGATGCGCTCACCCGCCATGCCGTATCGACTATACGGCTCTGAAGCGTTGAGCGGCAACTGTTTACGCTCCTACTGCCCGTCTGATGTCCGTGACTTCCGGCGGCGCTGGCAGCGCGGCGCGGCCCTCGGCCTCCGGCACGTCAAGCCCCAGGGAGGGAGAGAGAAAGTACGCGCACACACACCTCCTGAAAAATGACAGGTAAGCCCGTCGCGATTCTCCAATGCAATTTCAAGTCGGCCTTCTAGAAACGACAGATTTTTCCGGAAACCTAACCCGAGCGGCACTGCC
>QHSR01000294.1 GCA_003221635.1 Candidatus Rokuibacteriota bacterium
TAGCCGTACTCGGTCAAGAGGCGTCCATCTTCGTGGCTTCGCCCACGCGGACGCGGCCGGTGAGGAGGTCGTGCAGGAGGGACCTCTTGAGCTGATCCTGACCTGCCCTCGCATGATCAAGACTGTCAATCTGCTTCTCAACCACAGACAGGATTCGAATGATTTCGTTCTGCTCCTCGGCCGGTGGGATCGGTATTGGCAGTTCGCACACATCCCGCTGGTTGATGCTCGCCTGATTCACTGCCGGCTTAGCCCGGGCCAGCCAGTGTTTCCTTGCGATATTCGAACATAGGACGGTGTTCAAGAATTCAGGGAGCAAGTGAGGGCCGCAACGGACCCGCATCATGTTGGACTCGAAGATCGTCGGCTCTTGAAGGCTGGGCACCAGCGTGGCCTTGCCGATGTGCGACAAGGAATTCACGCGATTGATCAGCACGTCGTCCCTGGTCAACGCGTAGCGCGTCTGCACGCTCGGCGGGACGACAGCTCGTCTTAGCCGATCGATGTTCTTCATCCTCCCATCCTCGAAGTCGTCGATCCGTACGATGGGCATTCCATGGGGAGCGTAGTCGGACTCCGGCCTGTACACGCCGTTCGTGGGCCCGTCCTCGATAAATTCGCCAAGCGGGGCGCAGGACCAACTTCTGGGAATGAAGCCGGCAGCACTTCTACGCTGTTTCTCGCCGCGAACACCATAGACGAGAAGCCGCTGAATCAGAGATGTGCGCAATTCCCGGGCCCGCTCGACCGCGACGCGCGTGCGCTCCAGCGCCGTGTCCAAGGCGTCGAGGATGTCGGCGATGGCGGCTTGCTCGTCGTGCGGTGGCAGCGGAATAACGAGGGAGGCAATGGCACGCAAGCCGAGCCCGAAGCGAGTAACTCCGTTTGCCGTGCGGAGGAAGTGTCGCTTCGTCAAATCGCTCTGTAGATTGTGTAACAGGAAGCGCGGCGACACATTCGCATTTTCTGGCCGAAGCAATGCCAAGTGGTAGCCGCACACGACTCCATCCAAGTCGTCCTCAACGAGCGCGGGAACCGCGATATCGTCGGGAGTCTCCGAGTCCGTGGTGATGACGAGGTCGCCTCTCCTGAGCGTGAAGCGGGCAATTTCCGTGGGAGTCGCGCTGCCTTCAGAAAACCTCATCTCCTTCGTCAGACGTCTGTTCCGGTACACGTCGAGGTAGTTGCACAGACGAACACTCCGTTCACCTGGAATGATATGCTTGTCAACACCGCTGAAGGCGATTGCCACCGTGTCTCCGAGTCGGACGGTGTTCCAAGGGTTACGCATCGAAGGTCGCCCGGTTCAGAAGAGACGACAGATTGTGCGCGGCCTCGTTCGCCGCGGCCTGCGCCCCCCACAACGCCTTGAGCGCGTCCTTCACCTCCAACCGCGGCTCCGGCTCGAAGGTGTCCACGTAGCGTGGGACGTTGAGGTTGAACTCGTTCTCCTCGATCTCATCGAGGCCGACGACACGGGCGTGCTTCAGCAACTCGTCGGGGTCGGCATAGAGGGCGACGAGCTCATCGCCCGCCACGGCTACGTCCCGGCGGTCGTCCTCCGCGCGGCGCCGGGCCTCGGCGATGCGCTCGTTGCGCTCGGCAAGCCGGGTGGCGAGCTTCTCGCGCTGCTTCTCCAGCCTGGAGATGGTTCCAGCGATCTTCGCCTTGTCCGGATGTGTCTTCGCCGCCGACTTCGTGCGCTCTGCCTCCGCCAGCTCTACGTCGAGCGCCGCGAGCTTGTCGGCCCAGGGCTGGTACTCTGCTTCGAGCCGCCCGACCTCGTCCGCCTCACGCTCGTCGATCTGGCGGCGGATGCGGCCGGCGTGTTGCTCCACGAGACCCGGCACTTTCGCCACATCGCCGTAGGCGTGGACGTGGACGAGAATGCGCATCACATCCTGCGGGCGCAGCTCGTTCTGGGCGGACAGCTCGCGGTAGTGCCGCGCGGCATAGACGAGGAGCACTCGGTCGCGACGTTCGGCCGGGCGCTGCTTGTGAAGGATCAGCAGGCAGGCGGGCACGCCGGCTCCGTAAAACACGTTGAGCGGCAGCGAGATCACCGCGTCGACTACCCGCGACTCGAGCAGCGCACGGCGGACCAGATGCTCGTCGTCGGCCTTGCGGCGCTTCATCTTGGGGTTGCCGTCCTCGTCCAGCTCGCCCGTCTCCTCCTCGACCTCCGGCTGCCCGCGGAAGAGCACACCCTGAGGGCAGACGATGCCGGCACGGCCCTCATCGGTGAGTGAGGCGAGGATGTGCAGGATGAAGGCGTAGTCGCCGTAGCCGGCGGGTGGCGCCTGAAACGCGGTGCCACGCCCGAAGCGACCGAACGGGTCCTTGAAACCCTCCTTGCCGAAGACCTCCTTCTTGAGCCGGTCCTTCTTCTTCTTGTCGTCGGTCTGCTGCTCCGGCTTCAGCCACCAGAACTCGTCGGAGAACGGGAAATTGGCGAGCACCAAGGAGAAGCGCTTCACCCGCCCGCCCTCGAGGAACTGCGGATCGGTGATCGTGCTGGCGCCGGCCTTGATGTCGGCCTCGAGGCCATGGAGGACGGAGTTGATTTTGCCGATGGCGGCGTTACCCCAGTTCATCTCCTGGGCGCAGTAACCGGCGCTGGTCGGGGGGTGGCCATGCTCGCGGAGGAAGTCGGCCGCGTGCACCAGCATGCCGCCCGAGCCGGCGGTCGGGTCATAGACCGTGTCGCCGGGGCGCGGCTCCAGGATGCGCACGAGCGTGTCGACCACCTCCGGCGGCGTGAAGAACTCGCCCGCCTTGGCGCCAGCGTCGTCGGCGAACTGCTTGATCAGGTACTCGTATGCGCGTCCGAGCACATCAGGCGGGACACTCTGGTTCGAGAGATCGTGCTCGTCGAAGTGTTGAATGAGCGCGTGGACTACTTCGTTCGGGATCAGCGGCTTGCCGGAGCCGTCCGGCGCCGACTGGTTCCAGTCCACGGTGAAAACTCCGCGCAATTCGTCGTTGGCGTTCGCCACGGCGCGCATGGCCTTGGTGAGCACCTCGCCGAGGTTCGTTGAGACGGCCTTGACGTCGCCCCAGCGCGCGCCGTC
>QHSR01000295.1 GCA_003221635.1 Candidatus Rokuibacteriota bacterium
CGACGATCGGCAGGTGAACTGGGCGATCGCCACGCGCTGCCAGCCTGACCGCGACCTCACGATCATCACGCACGCGCGCGGCTCCGACCTCGACCCCTCGGCGCGCGACGATGGCTACACCGCGAAATGGGGCGTGGACGCGACGGCCAAGCCCTCGCTCGCGGCCTACACGCCCCGGCACCGCGTGCCGCCCGACGTCTGGCAGCGGATCAACCTCAAGGACTTCTTCGCCTAGTCGATCCACGAGACCCGGTGCCGCCGAACTTCGTCCATCTGCTGGAAGCGCCCTCGGGTCGGTTTTCTGCCAAGCCGGCCCTCGTCTGGGACGGGGGCGCGCTCACGTTCGAGGAGCTCGACCAGCGAGCGGACGCCTTCACGGATGCTCTCGCGGCGAGAGGCGTGAAGCCCGGCGATCGGATCGCGCTGGCGATCGGCAACCACTGGGCGTTCGCGGTGGGGCTGCTCGCCGGATGGAAGCTCGGCGCGACCGTCGCCCCCCTCGACCCGCTCTTGACGGCCGGCGAACGAAGAGACATCCTCGCCGATCTTTCTCCGGCGCTCGTCGTCGACGAGTCACACCTCAGGGAGCTCGAAAGAGACCCCGTTGAGACCCGTCCTCGCTCTCGCGGTCGGGCAAGGATCCGTCCCGCGCCTCCCGGCCCGGCGCTCATTCTCTATACCTCCGGGAGCACGGGGCGCCCGAAGGGCGCGGTGCTCTCTCACAGAGCGCTCGAGCTGGCCATCGAATCGTGGGCGGGCCCGGTCATGGCGCTGACCTCCGGAGACGTCGTGCTGGCCACCCTGCCGCTCTCGCACTCGTTCGGCCTGAACGGAGCGCTGCTCGCTCCGTTGCTGACCGGCGCGACCGTCGCCCTGGTGGACCGCTTCGCGCCCGACAAAGTGATCGAGGCCATCCACCGCCATCGCGTCACGGTTTTTCCAGGCGTCGCGACGATGTTCCGCCGGATCCTCGACGGCGCCGAGCTCGCCGCCGCCGATCTCTCGTCGGTTCGAATCGGGGTGTCCGGCGCGGCGCCGTGCCCGTGGGCGCTGGCGCACGAGTGGCGCGTTCGCACCGGCATCAGGATCGTTCGCGGCTACGGCATGACGGAGCTCTTTCGCCCGATCTCGTATCAGGCGGCGGATCCGACCGAGTCACCCGACGCGATCGGCCGACCCGTCCCGGGCGTCGAGATCCGGACCGTCGACGACGCCGGGCGCTCGGTCTCCACTGGCGAAGCGGGCGAGCTCCTGATCAAGAGCCCCATGGTGATGGACAGCTACGTCAACGCACCCGAGGACACCCGCGAGGTCCTGGTCGAGGGCTGGTTCCACACCGGTGACCTCGCCACGGTGAGCGCCGACGGGCTCGTCACGATCGTCGGCCGGAAGCGTGAGCGGATCCTCCGTGGCGGCTACTCGGTGTTCCCGCCGGAGGTGGAGGCGGTGCTCCTCACGCACCCCGCGGTCGCCGAGGCCGCCGTGGTCGGCACGCCTCATCCCGAGCTGGGCGAGGACGTGGCGGCTTTCGTGACGCTCCGCCCCGGCGCGACGACCAGGCCCGACGAGCTGATCACCTACTGCAAGCAACGTCTGGCCTCATTCAAGTACCCTCGACGCCTCACCGTGCTCGACGCGCTTCCGCGGGCCACCACCGGCAAGATCCTCAAATCGCGGCTCGCGAGGCCGGCGACCGCGGAGTAACGCCGCGAAGCTACCGCGCGGATCATGAGTGGCTTGTCATTGGATGCCGTCAGCTTCGCAGTGATGGACTCGACGCGCTGCGCCGGCGCGATGAGCTTCGATCATCATGCTGGCCGGCTTCTCGCTCTGGTTCGGCTGAACAGGTCTGGCCGGCCAGACCACGCGACCTACTGATCGAGCTCGACCAGGTACTCTTTGATCCGCGGCGCGTCCGGCGCGTCGGGCTTGAGCGCCAGATACTTCTGGAAGGCGGCCTTCGCCCGCGCGGTCTCCTTCTGCTGGTAATACAGAAACCCCAGCTGGCGGTACGGATCGGGGAAGGCCGGGTCGAGCTGGGCGGCGCGCTCGTACCGCTCGAGCGCCCGCTGCGCCTTGTCGGCCTTGTCCGCGGCATCGCGCGCCCGCTGCGCCTGCAGGCGGTACAGGTCGCCGTAGTAGAGCTCGGCCACCGGGTCTCTCGGTGTGATCGCGCGCACCCGATCGAGCTGCTCCTCCGCCAGCTTGAATCGGCCGGCCTGGATATCGAGCCGCGCGTTCTCGCGGACGACCGTCCGCATCCGCAGGCCGAACTCGTCCGTATTCTTCACGGTGTCCGGCGCGGCGGCGGCGACCGCGTAGTTGGCCTTGATCAGCTCGCTGGTGGTCTCGACTCGCTCCGTGAGCTTCGGGTGGCTGCCGAAGAAGAAGGTCTCGAGGCTCCCGCGGTCCCGGGACTCCTTCCGCAGCAGGTCGAACACCTTCGGCGCCTCCTTCGGGTCGTAGCCGGCGCGGACGAGATTCGCCATCCCGCCCGCGTCCGCCTCCCGCTCGAGCTCGCGCCCGTAGCCGTTGATCGCGGCGATGACAGCAAGCTGCAGGCCAAGGCCGAGGAGCACGTTCGCGGTCTGGCTCAGGACCGCCGCGCCGAGGTAATCGCCGGACCCGGCGCGCGAGCCGGCGGCCACCGCGACGCCGATCGAGGCGGCGACCGCCAGGACGGTGAAGAGGATCTCCTTGTTCTGAGCGTCCCGCGTGAAGCTGAGCGCGTGGCGGTTGGTCACGTGGGTCATCTCGTGGCCGACGATCATCGCCAGCTGCGCCTCGTTGTCGAGGCGGGCCAGGAGCCCGGTGTGGACGTAGATCCGCCCGTTGGGCATGGCGAACGCGTTCAGCGTCGGGTCGCGCATGACCCCGAACCCGAACCCCGGCCCCCCGGAATCGCGCACGTCGTCGGGCGTGAGCTTGTCGCCGATCTTGGCGAGGTATTCGTCGAGGAGCGGGTCGTCGTAGGGTTTGGACTTCTTCTGGAGCTGCTGCTCCTCCTTCTCGGCCTGAGCCCAGAGCTTGAGCTCGTCCGCCTCCGGCTTGAAGGCGACGCGCCAGGCGCCTCGGGCCATCATTCCGGTAGTCTGCCTCTTTAGTTCTTCTCCGCCAGCGTCTGGCGGACGCGTCGTAGCTCCTCCTTGAACGCCGCGGCGTCGCGGGCCTGCGGGTATCGGGTGAGATAGCGCTCCCACTCGGAGGCTCCCCGGTGGAGCTCGCCGAGCCTGACCAGGACCGTGCCGCGATCGCGCAGATGGGTCGGCGCGTTCGCGTCGATGACAAGGAGCCGGTCGATGACCGCGAGGGCCTTGGTCCAGTCTTCACGCCGCGCGTAGATTCCCTCGAGGTTCCTGAGCATCCGCACGACGATCTGCGCCTTCGGGGTCGGCGCGAAGTGCGCGTCGGTGAGCTTGACCGGACGCCCGACGGCGCGGGACGCGATCGCCTCGGCTTCGGCGCGTTCCAGAACGCGGCCGCCGCCGAACGGGTCACGGACCACCAGCTCGCCGCCGCCGATCCTCGCCCCGACGCAAAAATGTCCCGGCAAGCCGACGCCCAGGATCTCCAACCCGACCCGCCGGCCGACTTCCATGGCCACGACCGCGAGGGTGATCGGGATGCCAAGCCTCCGATCGAGGACGTCGTTGAGGCAGCTGTTGCGGGGATCGTAATAGTCCTCGGCGTTGCCGCGAAACCCCTCCCCGTCGAACAAGAACTCGCAGAGCCGGTCGAGGGCGCGCCGACCTCCCCCCGCCCTCGACACCGCCGAGCGAGCGGCCAGATCATCGAGCGCGGCCAGCGAGCCGCTGGGTGGCAGATCCGGATACTCGATCCGCGCGACCGCGAGCGCCGCGCAGGCCAGATCGATCTCGGGCCCCCTCACGAGGTCCCTGAAATCGTGCAGCGCCCGGTCAAGATTCACGGGCTCAGCAGCCGGGGGCGTGGTGGATGCCCGACGACGCGAGCGCCTTCTTCTGCAGCTCGTCGGCGAGCTCCAGCGTCTTCCGCGCCGCGTGCGACGCGGCCGCCTGCGCGTCCGGCGTCGTGGCGAGCCGGAGCAGGAGCATCCGACCCAGCTCGTGGTGATAGCGCTCGTCCGGCTCGATCACGTCGCGATACATCGCGGCGGTCTCACGATCGCCCGCGTGCTCGCAGAACTCGATGAATTGCCGGTTCTTCACGACGGCGATCGCCTCGCGGGTGAACTGGCCGGCGGCGATGCGCTCGACCGTCGTCTTGAGGGTGTCCAGGTACTGGAAGAGCGGGCCGTAGCCCTTCGCGAGCGGGTCGAACGCCTTCGCATCGAAGCCGAGTCCGCGGAGCCGATCGGCGATCATCCGGTAGTGCTTGGCCTCGTCCCCGACCTGTCGCGCCAGCGCGAGCTTGACGTCCATCTCGTCGGTGGTGACGAGCCAGCGCGCCGCGATCTCGGTGGCCTCGATTTCGTTCTTGAGCGCGACCTTCAAGAGATTGAGGACGTTCAGGTCGCCCTCGACCTCCGGCTTGAGGGTGTCGTCGGGCGCCAGCCGGCTCAGCCGACGCTGGTTCTCGCCCGAGAGCTGAGCGACGAACTCCTCGGCCGTCATGCGGTGACTCCTTCCTTCAGGAGGCGCGGCAGCTCCTGCGTGAGCGTCTCCTTGGTCACGACGCGATCGCACCGCGGGTGCCAGGGCTGCGTCTGCCGCGCCAGCGCGTGGGTGGTGAATCCGAGGACCGGCGGACGCGTGCCCTCGAGGGCCGCGAACACCCGCTCGTAGTCATACCCGGCCGTCAGATCGAGCAGGACGAGTCGCGGGACACGGCCGAGCGAGGCCGCGACCTGCTCGGGGGTCCTCGCAAACTCGATCGGCACGCCGGCGAGCCGGCCGGTCTCCCTGATGCGAGCGACAAAAAAAAGGTCGCTGACGACGGCGAGGACCGGGGCGGCCCCTCCCGCACCGCCGCCGCCCCGATCCTCGTGAGGGTCAGTCGGCCTGTTCACGGATGCCGAGCCAGTGCTTGTTCCACTCGGCGACGTGGGCGAGCGTGGAGAGATTGCGCATGCGGTCGAGGTACACGATCCCGTTCAGATGGTCGGTCTCGTGCTGGGTGACCCGCGCAAAGAAGTCCTTCGCGACGAGGTCCACCACCTGGCCCTCCCGGTCGAGACACTGAAGGCGCACCGCCGTGTAGCGGGGCACCATCCCGCGCATGTCGGGAACCGAGAGACAGCCCTCCCAACCCTCTTCCGTCGCGTCCGTCAGCGGCGTGATGACGGGGTTGACGAGCACCATCAGCGGAACCGGAGGCGCGTCCGGGTAGCGCGGATTGGCCAGCACCTCGATGACGGCGATCTGCTGGAGCGTGTGCACCTGGGTCGCCGCCAGCCCCGCGCCGTCGTACTCGCGCATCGTCTCGATCATGTCGTCGATGAGCCGCTGGGTTGCGGGCGAGCGGATCGACCGAGGATCGACCGGCTCGGCAACCTGCCGAAGCACCGGATGACCGAGGCGCGCGACCTTCAGAATCGCCATGGCAGATTGAATCTTATCACGGCGTCACTTTCGTCTCGATCCGGCCGACCTTGCGGACGCCCTCGGCCAGCCGGGCCGCATCGGCCTCGAAGAACTTGGAGAACTCCGCGCCCTGCTTGAACACGATCGGAGTCTCGATCTTCTCCAACGCCCCTTGAAGTCGGCGTCGCCGACGGCCGCGCGCAGCGTGTCCCGGAGCTTCGCGAGCACGGGCTCCGGCGTGCCCTTGGGCGCGAAGACGCCGGCCCAGATGTAGAACTCGGC
>QHSR01000189.1 GCA_003221635.1 Candidatus Rokuibacteriota bacterium
GAGCTTCAACTTCCCACACGTCACGACTGGGCCGGCCAGGACACGACGTACGGCAAGCTGTCCATCGAGCCCTTCGAGTCCGGCTTCGCGCTGACCGTCGGCATCGCCTACCGGCGAGCCCTCCTGTCGGCGATCCACGGCGCCGCGCCGACCTGGGTGAAGATCGAGAACGTCCTCCACGAGTTCTCGCATCTGCCGGGCGTCATGGACGACACGCTCGACATCATGATGAACCTGCGCAAGGTGGTGTTCACGCTCCACGTGAACCGGCCCAAGATCCTCCGGCTGAAGGCCCAGGGCGCGTCGGTCGTCAAGGCGAGCGACTTCGAGGCGGACGCCGATATCGAGATCCTCACGCCGGACGTCATGCTGGCGACCCTCGATAAGGACGGCGTCCTCGAGATGGAAGTGTGCGTCGAGCGCGGCCGCGGGTACGTGTCGGCCGAGAAGCGGGAGCCGGAAGCGTTGCCGATCAACGCGATCCTGCTCGACGCCGACTTCTCACCCGTCAAGCGTGTGAACTTCCACGTCGAGCCCGTGGGCACCGAGGGACGCGAGCGACTGGTGCTCGAGGTGTGGACCGACGGCAGCGTCAGCCCCCTCACCGCGGTCGGCGAGGCGTCGCGGATCCTCGAGGACCACTTCGACCTCCTCACGAACTTCCCCGAGGCCTCGCCCCAGGAGGAAGCCGCCGAACGCGACGAGGCGCGCCCGCGCACCGAGCTGAACGAGAACCTCTTCCGCAACGTCGACGAGCTGGAGCTGTCCGTCCGCGCGTCCAACTGCCTCAAGACGGCGAACATCCGGACGATCGCCGACCTCGTGCAGAAGACGGAGGCGGAGCTGCTGAAGACCAAGAACTTCGGCAAGAAATCGCTGAACGAGATCAAGACGATCCTGGGCGAGATGAGCCTCTCGCTCGGGATGCGCCTCGACCCGGAGGAGCTCGAACGGCTGCGCTCGCAGTACGAGCGCGCCTACGAGGCATAGCAGGAGGAGCCGAGCGGCGCCGCGCCGCGAGGCGACGCTTCAGCGGTTCGGAGATTACAGCGCGACGCGGGTCTTGATCCGCTCGACCGCTTCCTGCGTGGCCTCGCGCCCGCCGAACGCCGTCAGCCGGAAGTAACCCTCGCCGCTCGGCCCGAAGCCCGCGCCCGGCGTCCCCACCACGTGGGCCTCGTTCACGAGCTTGTCGAAGAAATCCCACGAGGAGAGCCGCCCCGGCGTCTTCACCCAGATGTACGGCGCGTTCTCCGCGCCGTAGACTGTGAGCCCGGCCGCCTCCAGCCCCTGCCGGATGATCCGCGCGTTCTCCATGTAATAGTCCACGAGCGCCGTGACCTGCTTCTTGCCCTCGGCCGTGTAGGTTGCGGCGGCGCCCCGCTGGATGACGTACGCCACGCCGTTGAACTTCGTGGACTGGCGCCGGACCCAGAGCGCGTGCAGGCTTACCGGCTCTCCCGACGCCGACCGCCCCTGGAGCTCCTTGGGCACGACCGTGTACGCGCAGCGCGTGCCGGTGAATCCGGCGCTCTTCGAGAACGATCGGAACTCGATGGCGACCTCGCGGGCGCCCTCGATCTCGTAGATCGAGTGCGGGATGGCGGGGTCGCGGATGTACGCCTCGTACGCGGCGTCGTACAAGATCACGGCGGAGCGCTCGCGCGCGTAGTCCACCCATCGCTTGAGGGCGGCCCGCGTCATGACCGCGCCCGTCGGGTTGTTCGGATAGCAGAGATAGATGAGGTCGACCGGCCCGTCGGGCAGCCGGGGCAGGAAGCCGTGGTCGGCGGTACAGGGCAGGTAGACGACCCGGTCGAAGCGCCCGGCGGCGTCGGCGGTCCCGACGCGCCCGGCCATGACGTTGCTGTCGAGGTACACCGGGTAGACGGGATCGGTCAACGCGACGACACAATCGGCCGCGAAGATCTCCTGGATGTTCGCGGTGTCGGTCTTCGAGCCGTCGCTCACGACGATCTCGTCGGTGGCGATCTTGACGCCGCGCTGTTCGTAGTCGTGGCGGGCGATCGCCTCGAGGAGGAAATCCCAGCCGGTCTCCGGCGGATACCCGCGAAACGTCTCGACCCGCGCCATCTCGTCCACCGCCTCGTGCATCGCCCCGATCACCGCCGGCGGCAATGGCCGGGTGACGTCACCGATGCCGAGGCGGATGAGCTTGGCCTCCGGATGCGCGGCCTGGAAGGCTTTGATCCGTCGCGCGATCTCGGAGAAGAGATAGCTCGACTTGAGCTTGAGGTAGTGGTCGTTCACGCGTGCCATGGCGCCCGATTCTAGCAGATCGTCTCCCCGTCGAGGCAGAAGCGGTCGACGCGGCGCTGGGCCCACCGGGTGACCATGAGCGTCCGGCCGTCGGTCTCGAAGATCACCGCGCCGTCACGGTCCGTCCGGTAGATCTGCGCGCCGGCCTCGGCGAGCCGGGCGAGCACGCCCGGGTCGGGATGGCCGTACGGGTTGCGCGGCCCGACCGAGATCGCCGCGACCGTCGGGCGCGCCTCGCGAAGGAACGCCGTGGTGGTGGAGGAGCGCGAGCCGTGATGGGCGACCTTGAGGACGGTCGACCCGAAGCGTGTCCCCGACGCCACCAGCTCGTGCTCGCGGGCGGCCCCGATGTCGGACGCGAGCAGGAACGAGGCGAGCCCCATCTCGATCCGCAGGACCAGGCTCGCATCGTTGCGCCGACCGCCGGGCGCGTCGAGCGGCGGAAGCGGAGTCACGAGCGCGCGGCCGAACCGACGCGGCTCCGCTGGAGGGTTCGCGCCCGTCCACTGTTCGTCGATCCGGAAGAGGCGCCGCACCGCCGCCATGCCTCCCGCGTGGTCGGCGTCGTCGTGCGTGACGGCGACGCCGGCGAGACGGAGGATGCCGCGGTTCCAGAGGAACGGCGCGACCACGCGCTCCCCGGCATCGAGACGCATGGGACCGCCCGAGCCGGCGTCGACGAGGATCGCGCGTCCATCGGGCATCTCGATGACGATCGCGTCGCCCTGACCGACGTCGAGCACCGTCAGGCGCAGCCGGCCGTCGGACGGTCGCACGAGCGGCCACGCCGCGACGCCGACCGCGAGAACGAGCAGCCCGATTCCGAGGAGCAGGGGGCTCCGCCCGCCTCGCGATTGCCCCGCCGAGTTTGCGGGGCGCCCGTCCCGCGCTCGATCCCCGTACCAGGCGAGCAGGAATGCCAGGCCGCCGACGTAGCACGTCACGGCGATCCAGCCGGGCGCGGGCAGATGGACGACGGCGCCGGGCATCCTGGCGGCGAGCGCGACGACGCCTCGCAGCGCCAGGAGCACGGGCCACACCGCATCGAAGGCCACCACCCCGACCGTCTCGCTGAGGAAGGACAGGCTGACGGCGACGAGCCCCACGATCGTCGCGGCGCCCGCGAGCGGGACCACGCCGAGGTTCGCGACGACGCCGATCGTCGAGAGCTGATTGAAGTGCGCCAGCGTGACCGGCAGTACAGCCAGCTGGGCGGCCGTGCTCACGCCGAGAGCGCCGAGGACCGCTCCCCGTGACAGGGGGGCGACGACGATCCCCAGGGTGGCGGCGAACGAGAGCTGGAAGCCCGGGTCGAACAGGTCGCCCGGTCGTACCGCGAGGATCGCCAGAGCCGCCAGCGCGAGGCTGTTCGTCACCGAGGCCTCTCGCTCCAGGAGGAGCGCGGCCAGGACGAGCACCGCCATGACGACGGCGCGCAGCACCGAGGGCGACGGCCCGACGACGAGCGCGAACCCGATCACGACGACGATCGCGATGGCGGCCGAGGCGCGACGGGGGAGGCGCAGGAGGCGACAGAGCGCCCACACCGCGGCCGCGAGGAGCGCCACGTTGAAGCCGGACACCGCCAGGACGTGGTAGACGCCGGCGAGTCGAAAGGCGTCGTCGATGTCGCGCGGCAGCTCGGTGCGGTCGCCGAGCAGGAGCCCGGCTAGCAACGCCGCCGACGCCGGCGGCAGCGCGCGGTCCATTGCCGCGATCGCCGCGCGCTTCACGCGCACCGACCACGGCGGTGAGGGGTCGTCCAGCGGGGTGAGGGACTCGGCGCGCGCCGTGGCGACGACTCGAATGCCTTCGCGCGCGAGGTGCGCGGCATAGTCGAAGGTCCCGGGGTTGCGGAAGCCCGTCGCCCGATGGAGCTTGAGCGGGGCCGCGATGCGTTGACCGTCGGTCAGGGGCGGCGGTAGGCCGTACACGGTGACCTGGATGCGTCCCGACACCGGCGAGCCGTCCGCATGCGCGGCGTCGATCAGGAGGCGCGTGCGATCGGGGGCCCAGCGCGTCGGCTCGGCCGCGAGCCGTCCGTCGACCTGCGCGACACTGGGCAGTTCCAGCCGCGCGACGTGATCCAGCGGCAGCGGCGCCCCGCCGCCGCGCAGCGCGCCCACTGCGGCGACACCAGCCAGCAGCACGACCGTGGCACCACGGGTCCGTCCGAAAGCCAGGAGCCCCATGCCGATCGTGACGGCCGCGAGCCACGCCGCCAAGAGGATTCCTGGACCGGTCACGGACGCGACGGCGATGCCCGCGCCGAAGGCGATTGCGGGGGGCGCGAGCGGCGTTCGCTGGAGACTCACTCGGAGATCATCACCAGCAGGTCGGCTCGACTTCCGTCGCCGGGTTGCGGTCGATGTCCTCGGGCCGAGGCGCGGCCGGCGTCGCCGCGTTCGGGGTGAATGGCGCCTCTCGTGGTGCTCTGCTACGCCGCGCGCGGCGAGGCTCGACCTCTGGGCTGGACCGCGCGGCTCTCGGCCGATCGCCGGGTTGAGGAGCGGAGACGGTCGCTCGAGGCGCCGGCGCCCGGTCGAGCTGCTCGACCTGCTCGACGAGGTCCGGGTTGGCGCGGCGCCAGTGGCCGATGGCGAGGCCGAGGCCCGCGGCAACGAGCAGAAGCAGCAGCACGAGGAGCTGGCGGCGCGTGTACAGGGTCACGGGCCGACGATCCCACTCCGCCGGCCGCGCGACTAGAGTCGAAAAAGTCAGACGGCGCCACGCCGGGCGGCGGACGGGTCGCGGCGCGTCAAAACAATCGTCGGAAGACGGAGTCGGTTCTGCGTATCATTCCTGCGGCAACGACTCCAGCCAGGAGGCCGCCATGATTTCGTTCACGGTCAACGGCAGGCAGCGCGAGGTCGACGTTCCCCCCGAGATGCCACTCTTGTGGGTGCTCCGCGAGACGCTGCACCTGACCGGAACCAAGTACGGATGCGGCATTGCGGTCTGCGGAGCCTGCACCGTTCACGTCGACGGTACTCCCGTGCGCGCGTGCGTCACGCCGGCCTCGGCGGTCGCCGGTCGCCGCGTGACCACGATCGAGGGGCTGTCGGATCGTGGAGATCATCCGGTCCAGCGGGCGTGGATCGACGTCGATGTCCCGCAGTGCGGCTACTGCCAGTCCGGTCAGATCATGTCAGCGGCCGCGCTGCTGGCCCGCAAGCCCGCGCCGACCGACGCCGATATCGACGACGGAATGTCCGGCAACATCTGCCGTTGCGGGACGTACCAGCGTATCCGGGCCGCCATCCATCACGCCGCGGCGCTCAAGAAGGGAGGCGCGCGATGAAGACGCTGGTCAGTCGCCGCGAGATTCTCAAGGGCGGCCTCGCCGCTGGCGCCGGGCTCACCCTCGGCTTCGCGCTCCCGATGCGTGCGCGCGCACAGACCCCGGGCGTGTTCGCGCCGAACCAGTGGCTGCGGATCGATCGCGACGGGGTCGTGACCGTCACCAACTCGGTGCCCGAGATGGGCCAGGGGTCCTTGACCACGACACCGATGATCATCGCCGACGAGCTGGACGCCAAGCTCGACAGCGTCAAGGTCGAGCAGGCGCTGGCGAATCCCGCGCTCTACAAGAACCCGGTCACTGGCAACCAACTCTACGGCGGGAGTCGGGGCGTCCGCGACCACATCGAGATGTGGCGGAAGGCGGCGGCCTCCGCGCGCGAGATGCTGAAGCAGGCCGCGGCGAACGAGTGGGGCGTGCCGGTCGAGAGCGTGGACACCGAGGAGGGCGCCGTGGTCCACCGGCCGACCGGGCGGCGACTGCCGTACGGTCAGCTCGTGGACAAGGCGCAGGCGCTTCCCGTCCCGCCGAACCCGAAGCTGAAGACTCCCGACCAGTTCCGTTACATCGGCAAGGCCGTCAAGCGGCGCGACACGCCGGACAAGGTCACGGGCCGCGGCATCTACGGCATCGATGTGCGGGTTCCGGGGATGCTCGTCGGGTCGATCGAGCGCTGTCCCGGGTTGGGCGGCAAGGTGCAGAGCTTCGACGCGACGGCCGCCAAGAAGATCAAGGGCGTCAGGGACGTCGTCCAAGTGTCGAACGGTGTTGCCGTGGTCGCCGACAACTTCTGGACGGCGCTGCAGGGGCGCCGAGCGCTCAAGGTGACGTGGGATGAGGGCCCGATCGCCCAGGTGTCGAGCGCCACGATCACGCGCGAGTACGAGGCCGCGGCGAAGCAGCCGGGCCAGGTCGCGAAGAACGAGGGTGACGTCGAGAAGGTGCTGGCCGCCGGCGGCAAGGTGTACGAGGCCGTGTACCAGGTGCCGTTCCTCGAGCACGCGTGCATGGAGCCGATGAACGCCACCGCCCAGGTCAGCCGCGAGGCGTGCGTGATCTGGGCGCCGACCCAGAACCCCGGCGGGACCCAGGCGACGGCCGCGCGGCTCACGGGCCTGCCGCCCGAGAAGGTCATCGTGAACACGACGCTACTCGGCGGCGGTTTCGGCCGGCGCGCCGAGATCGACTTCATCGTCGACGCCGTCGACACGTCGAAGGCCGTCGGCGCGCCCGTGAAGGTTGTGTGGACGCGTGAGGACGACATCACGCACGGCTTCTATCGCCCAGCCACGTACAATGTCTTTCGCGCCGCCCTTGACCCCAGCGGGACCCCCGCCGCATGGTTCACCCGTGTCGTCGGCCCCGGCATCCTCATCCAGAAGGGGATGGCCCAACCTAACACGGTCGACGCGTCCGCCCTGGCTGCCGTCCGCGATATGCCGTACGACATCCCGAACCTCCGCATCGAGTACGTGCACAAGGAGTTCGGCGTTCCGCTCGGGTTCTGGCGTTCGGTGGGCTCCTCTCAGAACGGCTTCATCGTCGAGAGCTTCATCGACGAACTGGCGCACGCGGCCGGCAAAGACCCCTTCGAGTACCGGCGCGCGCTGCTCGGCAAGTCTCCGCGTCACAAGGCGATCCTCGAACTGGTCGCGAGCCGGGCCAACTGGGGTACGCCGCTGCCGGCCGGCCGCGGCCGCGGCATCGCCGTCGTCTTTTCGTATGGAAGCTATGCCGCCACCGTGGCGGAGGTCTCGGTGGCGCCGGACGGCGCCGTCAAGGTTCACCGGCTCGTCTGCGGGATCGACGCGGGCCTCGCCGTGAATCCCGACGCGGTGAAGGCGCAAATGGAGGGCGGCGCGGTCTATGCCCTCACGGCCGCGTTCTACGGGAACATCACGATCGACCGCGGCCGCGTGCAGCAGTCGAACTTCCACGACTACCAGATGCTCCGCATCAACGAGATGCCGATGGTCGACGTGCACATCCTCGATTCGGGCGAGCCCCCGGGCGGTCTGGGCGAGCCCGGTGTGCCGACCGTGGCCCCGGCCGTGACCAACGCGATCTTCGCCGTCACGGGCAAGCGCGTCCGGAAGCTTCCGATCGACCGCAACGAGCTCAAGCGCGCGTAACGCCCGGGGGCGGGGTGGCCGGCGCGCGCCGGTCACCCCGCCGGGCGCCGCGCCCTCACGGGACGAGCGCGGCGCGCGTGATGCTGGTCGTGTCCTTCGCGTGCCACTCGGAGTCGGCGAAGGCTTGATTGATCTTCTCGAGCGGATACTTGTGCGAGATGAGCCGGTCGAAGGGCCACCAAGGGCTTGCCGGGACCGAAGAAGATGGCCGCCTTGCCCGTGCTCATCGCGTCACGCCCCGGGCGACGTCGAACGCGTCGTGCAGGGTCCGCACGGCCAGCTCGGCGTACTTGTCCTCGATGACGCACGAGACGGCGATCTCGGACGTCGAGATCATCTGGATGTTGATGCCCTCCCGTGCGAGCGCCGCGAACATCGTCGACGCGACACCGGAGTGGCTGCGCATGCCGACGCCGACGATGGAGACCTTGGCGACCCGCTCGTCGTGCGCAATCCCGCGCGCGCCGATCTCGCGCGCCACGTCGCCCAGCTCGGCGACCGCCCGGGCGTGGTCGCCGCGCGGCAGGGTGAAGGACATGTCGGTGTAGCCGTCCTGGCTGATGTTCTGAACGATCATGTCGACGACGATGTTCTTGGCGGAGATCGCCCCGAAGACCCGCGCGGCGATCCCGGGCCGGTCGGGCACCCGCAGAATGGAGATCTTCGCCTGGCTCCGATCGTGGGTGACGCCGGTGACCACCGCTTGTTCCATGCCGTGCTCCTCCTTCGTCACGAGCGTGCCCGGGTCCGGCCGGAACGTGGAGCGCACGTGGACCGTGACGCCGTATTTCTTGGCGAATTCCACGGAGCGGGTCTGGAGCACCTTCGCGCCGAGGCTCGCCAGCTCGAGCATCTCGTCGTAGGCGACGCGGGCGAGCTTCCGCGCGTCGGGGACGATGTTCGGGTCGGCCGTGTAGACGCCGTCGACGTCGGTGTAGATCTCGCACACGTCCGCCTTCAGCGCCGCCGCCAGCGCGACCGCGGTGAGGTCCGAGCCGCCGCGCCCGAGCGTGGTGATCTCCTCCTGGTCGGAGAGGCCCTGGAATCCGGCCACGACGGCGATCTCGCCGGCGTCGAGCGCTCGTCGCACGCGGTCGGCATCGATCTGGGTGATGCGGGCCTGGGTGTGCGAGTGGTCGGTCCGCATGCCGACCTGGGGCCCGGTGAAGGAGCGCGCCTTGAGCCCGAGGGACTGCAGCGCCATCGCCAGGAGCGCGATCGTGACCTGCTCGCCTGTCGAGAGCAGCATGTCCATCTCTCTCGGGTCGGGGGTCGCGGAGATCTGGCGGGCGAGCGCCAGGAGACCGTCGGTCGTCTTGCCCATGGCCGAGACCACGACGACCAGCTGGTTGCCGGGCGCGCTGGCGACGACGCGCCGCGCGACATTGGTGATCTTCTCCGCGTCGGCGACGGACGATCCCCCGAACTTCTGGACGAGCAGCGCCATGCTAGAAGAAATCTACCACGTTGAGCGGCCGCCCCGGCGCCACCAGCAGCGGAGCCGGATCACTTCTTTCTCGGCCCACCCTCGGTCAAAGCCGACCTCGCGGCCCCCGCGACAATCATCCGCGCCGGCCTCCCGGATCCCGCTCCAACGATCGCGCGTGCGCGGCTTCGCCAAGGCTGACCTGCTCGCGCAGCAGGTAGAGCCAGCCGAGCAGCGTGACCGGCAGGATCTGGCTCGCGTGGTAGAGCAGCGCGTAGCCGACCCCCGTCGACTGCGGCACGCCGAAGAGGCCGACCGCGAGCACCGCGGCGGCGTGGAAGACGCCGACGTAGCCCGGGGCGGACGGGATGGAGACGCCGAGCCCGACGAAGGCGAGCACCGCCCAGCCCGCGATGAAGGGCAGGTGGAGGTCCATCGCGAGGAGCATCGTCCAGGCGGCCAGGGCCGGAACGAGCCAGACGACGGTGGTCCAGAAGACCAGCGGCACCGCATGGGACGGCGTGCGGATGCCGTCGAGGCCGTGGACGAACGTTTCGAAGACCGTGATCGCTCTCCGCTGGAGCGCGGGCCAGCGACGTGCGAGCCGAGCGATGAGCCGAGCGCAGCCGTCCGGTGCCACGACGAGCCCGATCAGGACCGCGATGCCCACGAGGTCGATGGCCAGCACGACGAGCGCGGCTACCTCGAGAAACCTCGGCACCGGGATGACGAGGACCAGCAGCGCGAAGATGAGCACGACGACCAGGCTGTCCAGGACCCGCTCGACGACGAGCGTGGCGAGCGTCGTCCAGAAGGGATGGGCGCGCGCCGCCGCGCTCGAGTCAGGCACGCTCCAGCGCCGGGCGACCATGTAGACACGCACGACCTCGCCAGCGCGGAGCGGGAGCACGTTGTTGGCCATGTAGCCGATCATCATGG
>QHSR01000296.1 GCA_003221635.1 Candidatus Rokuibacteriota bacterium
GACCCAAAGGCGAAGCCCCGCAAGACTGAAGCAGAGGGCGTAGACGACCGCGATCAGGAGGAGTCCGGCTCCGCCGAAGCGCTCCCAGGCGCGGTTGACGAACCAACCCATCGCCGACATGACGACGAGTGCGCCGAAGTAGTAGGTGACGTGGGGGAAGTCGAAGCGGGCGCGACCCCGAGCTCTGCCTTCGAGCGCGGCCCAGAGGGGCTCAACCTGGGCTGCCGAGATCAACCCTTGAGCGCGGGCCCATTCGAAGTCCTGTTTCGAGATCTCCACGGTCACCCTCCCGGTAGCGTCCCGTGTGCTGTGGAAAATCTGGGCGCGGCCCTCACTTTCTGTGCCCTGCCCGGTAGGCGGCGATCGCCTTCTCGAGGTCCGCGTACTCGTCACACGGGATCAGGCAGATTTCCTTCAATGCCGCGAGATGCTCTGCGGCCTTCGCGGGGTTGTTCACCATCAAGTACGCTTCGCCGATGTACTCATGGGCTCCGCGATGCCGGGGGTTTAGGCGCAAGGCGATTTCATAGTGTCTGAACGCTTCGTCGAACCGGCCGATGTGCCGATACGCGTAGCCGAGCAGGTTTTCAAGATCAGGGTTGCGGTCATCCTGCACCTCGGCCTTGGTCAGCAACTCGACTGCCTTCGTCCAGTCCTTCGCTTCGACCGCCTTCCTGCCCAGCGTGTACTCGGCACCAGCGCTCGCTCCGTCCGGCGTTTCCTCGCTGGGGTCTGCCCACACCGCGGATGCCCCAAGGACCGAAACGGCGAGAACCACAGGCGCCAGCGCGATGAGAGCGTGGTGCAGGAGGTTGTCCCTCTTTAATCCTCTCTCGCCGACGATCGCCCGCGCGTCATGGACGGGCGATAAGAAATGCCTTGGCTTCCTGGACCTCGACCCGCTCCGGGTCGGCGTTCCTGGCGAGCGCAGCGACCTTCTCGAAATAGTCGCGCGCCTTGGCGGAGTCGCCGGCGGCTTTCGCCGCCTTCGCCGCACCGTAAAACGCCCGCAGCCGGTTCGGCGCCGCGTGCAGCGATGCCTCGTATGCCTGCAAGGCCAGCGCTGGCTGGCCGGTCTCGAGCAGCAGATCGCCCAGCATCTCGCGCATCGGGTAGAGCCGATTCTCCATCGAAACGTGCTTCTCGGTTGAGTCTTCGAGGGCGGCGGCTGCCCGCATGAGCTTCAGGGCCTCGTCGTTTTTCCCTTCCGCGCGCGCTTGCCAGCCGCTGGCAGCGAGGACGAGGACGTGAATCTGCTCGCTCCAGTAGCTGTTCTCTGCCGCCTTGCTCAGCGCCTGCAGCTGCGCGATTTCCTCTTTCGCGACGTCCGGCTTGCCGAGCTTCCCGGCACCGACCGCGCGGACAAAGCGGGGCATCGCCTGGGCGTAGGCATAGGCGTCCGTGCGAACCGGGAGCGTGAGCGCTTCGGACCATGCAGCGCGTTCCAGCACAAAGCGGGAGGCCGGAGCGGCCTGTCCCGTGTCTCGTCCGTAGGTCCGCCCTCCGCTGAACTTTGTGATCGCCGCGAGTTCGTCGATCACGCGGCTGGCCTCACGATTCTGGCCGAGCTGCAGATACGCGTACGCCATGAAATCCTGCGCGTGCGGCTCCTGCGAGAACGTCGTCCCGGTAGCATTCCTGGCCGCGTACTCACGCGAGGCTTTCACCGCGGCCTGGTTCGAGCGAATCGAATCTTCCCACCGTCCGAGGATCGAATAGATGTGGGAGGGCATGTGCTGGGCGTGCGGCGCCGCAGGCGCGACCTTGGCGTACTTGTCGGCGGCTCCGACACCCCGCGGCGCCAGCGGCTCGAAGTCGTAGGCGTGAATGATGTAGTGCGCCAGTCCTGGATGATTGGGCTGGGTCCGATCGATCGCATCCAGGATCGCGCCGGCCTTGATTTGCCTCGCGTACGTCTTATCACCGTGATCGACCGCTTCCAGCA
>QHSR01000190.1 GCA_003221635.1 Candidatus Rokuibacteriota bacterium
CCGTCACCAGAACGCTCCCGAGGTCCCCCCCGCTCGTCCGGTATTGCGGCGCGTAGCGCACCCGCACGGGGAACCGCTGGCGTCCTTCGATCGTCAGCGTGAGGTTCGTCTCGCCGACAGCGGTCTCGATCACATCCTGGACGGCACCGACGGTGATGCCGTAGCGCGCCGCCGCCTCGCGGTTCACCCGGACGTCGAGGTAGGGCGCCCCCGTGATCTGCTCTGGATAGACGTCGGCGGCGCCGGGAATCTGGCGGAGGACTTCGGCGATGGCGCGGGCGCGCTCCTGGAGCGTGTTCAGATCGTTGCCGAAGACCTTCACGCCGACCTCGGAGCGGATGCCGGTCGTCAGCATGTTGATCCGGTTGATGATCGGCTGGGTCCAGATATTGGAGACGCCGGGCATCGTGGCCGCCGCGTCCAGCTCGCCGATGAGCCGCTCGCGGGTCATCCCGCGACGCCACTGGCTCTCGGGCTTCAAATTGACCACCGTCTCCGTCATGTTGATCGGCGCCGGATCGGTCGAGGTGTCGGCCCGCGAGATCTTCGCGACGACGCCCGCAACCTCGGGTACCGCTTGGATCGCCGCGTTCTGCTTCCGCGTGATCTCGATCGCCTGCGGCAGCGACATCGCCGGGTCCGTGATGGGCATGAACATCAGGTCGCCCTCATTGAGCGGCGGCATGAACTCGCCAGCGCCAGGACCGGCCGGTAGGCCCACACCAGCGGACGCATGATCGGGTTCGACTCCTCGCGGCGGATTCGGCCTCCGATGAGCAGGCTGCACAGCACCGGGACCAGCGTCACCGACAGAAGGGCCGCGCCGACCATGGAGAACGTCTTCGTGAACGCGAGCGGATGGAAGAGCTTGCCCTCCTGACCGGTGAGCGCGAACACCGGGATGAAGGCGAGGATGATGATGGCCATCGAGAAGAAGATCGGGCGCCCCACGAGCCGTGTCGCCTCGAGCACGGCGTCCATCACCTTCCGGCGATTGCGCGTGTCGATGCCGCGCTGTTCGATGGAGCGGAAGGCGTTCTCGGTGACGACGATGGCCGTATCGACGAGCACGCCGATGGCGATGGCGATGCCGGCTAGCGACATGATATTGGAGGTGATCCCGAGGTAGCGCATGAACAGAAACGCCGTCAGCACGGCCAGCGGCAGCGGCAGGGTCACGATCAGGACCGACCGGAGATGGAGCAGGAACAGGACGTTCACGATCGTGACCACGATCGTCTCTTCGATTAACGCCCGCCGGAGGGTCTGGACCGCCCGCTCGATGAGCGCCGATCGGTCGTAGAACGCCACGATCTTCACGCCCGGCGGCAGCCCCGTCTGGAGCGCCCGGATCTTCTCCTTGATCCGGTTGATGACGTCGACGGTGCTCACCCCGTAACGAGCCACGACGACGCCGCCCACCGCCTCGTCCGTCCCCTTGATGAGCGCGGCCACCCGGAACGCGTCACCGATCTTTACCTCGGCGACCTGGCGCACGAAGATCGGAATGCCGTTCTCGGCGCCGACGACCACCTGCTCCAGATCCCGCGGGCTCTCCACGAGGCCGAGCCCGCGCACGACAGACCAGGTGCCGCTCGCTTCGACGACGTTGCCGCCGACGTTGCGGTTGCTCCGCATGACGGCGTCGACGACGGCGGAGAGCGGGATGCGGTAGGCGCGCAGGCGGTTCGGGTCGACGTCGATCTGGTACTGGCGCACCGTGCCGCCGATGCTCGCGACCTCGGCCACGCCCGGCACCGAGTTCAGCTGGTAGCGGATGAACCAGTCCTGGAGCGACCGGAGGTCGCGAAGCGAGACTCCCTTGCCCTCCACCGTGTACCAGAAGACGTGGCCGACCCCCGTCGCGTCCGGGCCGAGCGTTGGCACGACACCCGCCGGCAGCGACTTCGCGAGCAGGTTGAGTCGCTCGAGGACACGAGAGCGCGCGAAGTAGAGGTCGATGGCGTCCTCGAAGATCACGTTGATCATCGAGAAGCCGAACGCGGACGACGACCGCACGACGCGCACCCCGGGCAGGCCTTGCAGACTCACGGTCAGCGGATACGTGACCTGGTCCTCGACCTCCTGCGGCGAGCGTCCGGACCAGTCGGTGAAGACGATGACCTGATTGTCGGAGAGGTCCGGGATCGCATCGATCGGGGTCGTCAGCAGCGCCCAGTAGCCCCAGCCGCCGAGGAGCAGGAAGAAGGCGACGACCAGAAACCGGTTGCGAAGCGAGACCCCGATGAGCCGATCGATCATTGAGGGCGTCTTACCTCGCAGTCGCCGACGGTGACTCGCGCCGGAGACGCCCGATCACCATCCAGACGAGGACGATGAGGCTTGCGAGCAGCCCGAGGCTCAGGAGCGCGGCGAGAATGCCGGCGACCATCATGCTGGATCCACACATCTGCATCATCATGTTCGTCTCCCGGCGGCGTCCGGACGCTGTGCGCAGAAGCGCGCAGCCAGCGGCCAGAGGCCACCCTGTGGGATTTAGAGCGTTACTCGATGACTAGCTACGTCTAGGCGGAGAGACGACCGAACTTGGGAGGTGGCTCGAGCGCGGAGCGGGATACCGGTGTGAATCGATCCAACCATGAGACCAAAATGTTCGTCCCGGGCATCGGCGGACCAAAGGCGGGCGAGGCGTCGGTCACGGCGGAGACCACGCCGCACGGACCGCCGTCACACAGCGCCATCATGGCGGCGCAAGAGTCGAACGCCATGCCCACAGGGCCGAGGATCACCCAGGCCGTCAGGAGAACCAAGGTCAGCCATTGGAAGCGTCCACTCTTCACGGAGACCATCGTAACACGCGCTACCGCCGCGCCTTCCGGCGTTAGTCCAGGCAGCACGTCCGACCCCGTACTGCTTCCAGGCCCTCCCATGCGATCAGGGGCACCATCAGAAGGCCCGCGACAGGATCCGCCCACCACCAGCCGAGCCATGCGTTCAAGCCGAGTCCCGCGAGAAGAATTGCGGAGAGGTAGGCGCAGACCCGCGTTTGCCGCGCTTCAGCTTCGAGTGCGCCGCTCGCGAGGCGGCTGGCGACCCGGCGCTTGAAATGGACGAGCGTCGGCATGACGATCAGGGACAGGGCGGCCAGCACGATGCCGACGGTCGACTGCTCAGACGCGTGTCGTTGCCGGAGTGTCTGTGTCGCGTCGTATGTAACGTAGACGGCTAGAAGCAGGAAACAGGTTCCGATCACTCGGAGCGTGAAGCGCTCCGCCGCCTCTCGCCGAACCTCGTCGGCGTCCCACCGAAGCCTCCACAGCGCCGCAAGACTGCTGACCACCTCGATGGCGGAGTCGAAGCCGAAGCCGACGAGGGCAATGCTACCGGCGATGAACCCCGCCGCGAGCGCCACCGCACACTCGGCCGAGTTCCACGCGATCGTGAGGTACTGAAACATACGGCCGCTGCGCGTAGCGCGAGTTCGTTCTTCGCCGATTGCGCGCGCAACAGTCGGCGTCGTCCAGATCGCCACGCGATGGGCTCGCTACCGCGAGCCGCCCTCCATGATCTTCCCGTACGTCATCATCACCTCGCCCATCGCCTTCAGCATCTCGCCGCGCGTCTGCATTATCCGCGGCGAGTCGGAGTTTCCCTCATCATCCCATCACTCATCATAGGGCACATGCCGCCCCCTTGTGCCGGTGGCCCTGTTCGGGGCAGGGCTGGACCGCGGTCTGCTGCCGCGCGAGAGCAGCAGCTCCTGCAGCCACTACGATCCCTCAGTGTGTGTGACCGCTCAGCGCTATCCCTCGCGCCATCGCCAGATGGTGCGGCTGATGGTGCGCGCCCTCGGTGATCAGCCCGGCGAAATCGAGCCCACGAATGCGCGCCACGAGCTTTGCCTCATCGGGCTTCTTGGCGATGACGGTCAGGCGGACGCCGCCGGCGATGGGATCCGCTTTCGCCGACCACTCCGGCATGCGGTCGAGCTCGAACGCATGGGGTACGACCATCGCGCGGATGGCCTGTTCGGTTCGCCCCGTGCCCGTGATTTCCATGACAAGCCCCCCCGAGACCGGCGTCCGACTTACCGCCGCCCGGAGCATGACCTCGTTCATAGCGATGAGATGCTGCCGGAGTCGCTCGACGTCGACCTTGGTCCAGTCGGTGGCGGGATCGGCCTCGAGGATCCTCACGATTTCTGCGATGGCACCGAAGGTGTCCTGCCCGGGCATGGTGGGTGCGCCCCCGACCGGGTTCTGAGCGAAGACGACATGCGCCAGCACTGCCCCGGCAAGGGCGACGCCGAGCACGATGGCCATGACTGCTCTCCACATGATTCCCTCCTGTCGGAATGGATCTCCCGACAGTATGGAGAGCCGGGGCGGGTCAAATCTATGACTTAAGTCACACGGTCTCCGGCGCGTGTCGCGTCGTCATCACCCCGGGCGAGGGCGGCCAGACGCGCCGGGTCACGGATGACAATGCGGGACCGATCGCGCGAGATGACGCCGGTCTTCTCGAGCTCTGAGAAGGCGCGCGCGATGAGCTCTCGAACGGTGCCGAGCCGTGCCGCGAGCTGGGCGTGGGTCAGGGTGAGCTCCATGCTGGCGCCAGGCTTGACGGGCGCGGCGACGGCCGCGTCAAGATGGCGGGCCAAGCGTTCGATCACCGGGCGGAAGGCGAGGTCGCTGACGATGCCTGCAAAGTGGCGGACTCGGCGCGCCATCGTCTTCAGCATGGCAAGCGCGACCTCCGGCCGTCGCTGACACAGACCGAGAACGTCGGTGCGCGGGAGGAACAGCACCCGTGTGGGCGCGAGGGCGACTGCGGAGGCAATGTAGCCGCCGCCGTCGAAAAGCGGTCCTTCACCGAGCGTCGCGCCCGATCCTTCGCTGTGGAACACCTGCTCGCGTCCCCGGAATGAGATCTGCCGGATCTCGACGAGTCCTTCGGCGACGATCAGGAGACCTCGGCACGGCTGACCTTCCTCGAAGAGGGCTTGTCCAGGCTCCAGGCTCCGCGTCGTACACCGTCCCGCCAAGCGACTCAACTCGGTCGCGGGTAGCGACGCAAAGTATCCGACGCGGCGCAAGACTTCATCGCTCGCCGAACGGGTCTGTGCTCTTGCCATCCTCTTTTAGGGCTGCGGCCGTTCGCACGATACTGACCTGACCGCCCGCAGAAGCGGCCTTACAACCGCAGCCACTGCCGCTGGAACCCATACCACAGCGCGAGACCGCCGACATAGGCGGCGCCCAGGTTCCACAAGGCGGTGCCGGCGGTTAACAGGCTGACCATTCGGCCGCGGCGAGCGGACTGATCCACCATCGTAGTAGTCCCGTGCTGAATGCGGCCCAGCCCACTGCGCGGAGCTGAGCCGGCGCCGCTCGGTCGTGGCTCGACGGATCGCGCTCTGCCTCTTAGACGCCTCGATTGTCGGCGAGGCTATATCACACCCGGGCCGCCGTGAACAGCCGACACGGATTTCTGAAGCGCGCCCCTCGCTTTTCCACATCAAGTCGGACACCACCTTAGCTACGGAGAGACGTGGCCCGTGCGCGCTGTGTGGCGATTCTTGCCAGTGTCGGAGTGAACACCTATGCTCGGGGCCGCAGAGGCGAGAATAGGTCCTGAGGTGATGTTGTGCTTAGCGGCCAGGGAGATGGACAAATGAGCAGACTGCCGAAGCTCACGAGAAGCTGGTTGCTGTTGGGCGTGCTGCTGGTCGGCATGCTCATTGGAGCCAGCGCGGCGACGGCCCTAGAGATCGGGGAGAAGGCGCCGGACTTTGTGCTCCCCGGCACGACGGGGGAGAAAATAAGCTTGAGCCAGTTCCGGGGTTAAAAAGCGGTTCTCATCGAGTTCTACGTCGGCGAGTCCACAACGTGAGGTAAAAACCTGTCGGCCAGGAAGGTCGACCATGGCAGGTTCCGGCTGCCCGATCATCTCGAGGTCTTTCCCGCGCACTTCGGCGGCGCGGCGTGTGGCAAAGGCCTGAGCGGCAAGCCTGGCTCGACGATCGGCTTCGAGCGCCGTTTCAATCCGGCGCTCCGCCTCACCTCGAAGTCAGAGTTCGTACAGTTCGTCCTGGCGGACCTTCCGCCGCAGCCGGAGGCCTTCGCCGAGAACCGGCGACACAACCTCAGCGGCGAATGAGCGAGATGCGGCTCGGACTGCGGGAGAACCTCGCGCAGTTCACCCTCCTCGTCGTCCTGAACGCCTTCGTGGGCGCGATGGTCGGGCTGGAGCGTACGGTGCTGCCGCTCCTCGGCGAGCAGGAATTTGGGCTCAGCTCGAAGACTGCCATCACGTCGTTCATCGTGAGCTTCGGCGTGACGAAGGCAATCATCAATCTGATGGCCGCCCGTGCGTCTGACCGCATCGGGCGGAAGCCGATCCTTGTGGTCGGCTGGCTCTTCGCCCTGCCCGTGCCATTCCTGATCATCTACGCGCCGGCATGGTGGTGGATCGATCTCGCCAACGTCCTGCTCGGCGCCAACCAGGCGATGGCGTGGTCGATGACGGTCATCATGAAAATCGACCTCGTCGGACCGAAGCGACGCGGCCTCGCCCTGGGGCTGAACGAGTTCGCTGGGTATTTCGCCGTGGGGGTGATGTCGTGGGTCACCGGCTACATCGCCGCTCACAGCGCGTTGCGCCCGCAGCCCTTCTACCTCGGGATCGTCATCGCGGTCGTCGGCATCGCGATTTCCTCTCTCTTTGTCAGAGAGACGCGATCCTACGCGCACCTCGAAGCGGCCACGTCACCTCAGACCTCGAGCGGCGTCCGTCCATCGCTGCAGAACGTCTTCTACGTGACGAGTCTCGGTAACGTCGGCCTCTTCGCCGCCTGCCAGGCCGGACTCGTGAACAACCTGAACGACGGTATGTCGTGGGGGCTCTATCCGCTCTTCTTCGCCGCGTACGGCCTCGGCGTCGGCAGTATTGGCACCATCAAGGCGGTCTATCCCATCGTGTGGGGTGTCCTGCAGGTGGTGACCGGGCCGCTGTCCGACCGCGTCGGCCGGAAAGAGCTGATCGCGTGGGGCATGATCGTGCAGTCCGGTGGGATCTGGTTGACGGTCCTGGTGCCGAGCTATGTCGCGTGGCTGGTCGGCGCCGCGTTGCAGGGACTCGGGACGGCGATGGTCTACCCGACGCTCCTCGCCGCGATCACGGACCATGCACACCCCGCGTGGCGCGCGACCAGCCTCGGTGTCTACCGATTCTGGCGCGATCTTGGATACGCCATCGGCGCACTCCTCTCCGGTGCTGTCGCCGATCTCGTCGGTATCGCGGCAGCAATCTACCTCGTCGCAGCGCTCACGTTCGTCTCCGGTCTCGTCGTCGCGCGATTGATGGGCCAGACTAGGCCACACAAAGCTCTGGCTCACCCCTGAGATTTCGATGGCGCTGACAGGAAGAGAAATGCTGAAAACAACCGCAGAACGATCCTTGGCGTACACGCTCGGGTCTCGCTGACGTTGCTCTGACTTCGATGACCGGCCAATTCGCCAATCGATGCCGTTCTGTCGCGCCGGTCTGACCCTCGCCTGGAGCTAAACCCACGCCCATCCGCCGAACCCACATCGTTTCTCAGGCCTGGCATCGGCGCTGCACTTGTCCGTAGGCATGAAGACCAAACGCCCCCTCCCCAATCGATTGCCCGGAATTTTCGTCGGCCTGCTGGCGCTCTCGCTGACCGCCGTGCCGGGCGCGCTCGCCGCGCCTTTCGCGTACGTCTCCAACTTCGGCTCGCGCGACGTGTCGGTGATCGACGGCGCGACCAACGCCGTCGTCACGACCGTGTCGGTCGGCACCGCGCCCTACGGCGTAGCGGCCAACCCGGCGGGCACACGGGCATACATCGCCAACTACGGGGACAATTCCGTCTCGGTGATCGACACCGTGAGCAACACCGTCGTCGCCATCGTGTCGGGGCTCGGCGCCTCTCCGAGCGGCGTCGCGGTGAGCGCGGACGGCACGAAGGTCTACGTCGCCAGCGGGAACGGGACGGTTTCGGTGATCGACGCGGTCTCCAATTCGGTCCTGGGCACGGTCTCCACGGATGGAGCGCTGAGCGGTATCGCGGTCAACCCGGCGGGCACGCGCCTCTACGTCACGGACTTCTCGAACAATCGCGTCATCGTGATCAGCGCCAGCCCCATCAGCGTGGTCACCCCGATCGACGTGGGCTTCTCCCCGCTGGGAATCGCGGTCAGCCCTTCGGGCGCCCGCGTCTACGTCGCCAACGGCGACGGAACGGTCTCGGTGATCGACACCGCGAGCAACACCCTCGTCGCCACCGTCCCGGTTGGTTCGCCGTTCCTGAGCATTCTGGTCGGTCTCGCGGTGAGCCCCTCGGGGAGCCTCGTCTACGTCACGAACGCGAGCGAGAACACCGTCTCCGTCATCGACGCCCAGACGAACGCGATTCTCGCCACCGTGCCGGTGGGCGGCAGTCCCTTCGGCGTCGCGACCGATCCCACGGGGGCGCGCGTCTTCGTCGGTAACGACGCCGACGGGACCGTGTCCGTGATCGACGCGGCAACGAACGCCGTCGTGGCGACCGTCGGGGTCGGCACGCATCCACTTGCGTTCGGCGCGTTCGTCGCCGCGGCCCCCAGCGCCGCGGACTCGTGCGACAGCCAGATCGAAGGCGCAGATGAGAAGTCGGCACGATCCGACAAAAAGGTACGGCGACAATCTGATGACCGCCAACAACACAATTGCGATGATGATGAGGAAACTGACGACTAACGAGGACAACGAGTGATTTGACGTCGCCGGCTAGAGACCGGGTCGCGCGCGTGGTGGTGGGCGACATCTTCATCACGGCAGACCGTGGGGCGCGGACGCGTTGAGAATGCGAGCATCCTCCTGGGACCAGGAGGATGCCAACCCGCGCCGGCGCTCCAGCTACCAGATGCGAAGCGACAACAGAGCGGCGGGCAAGAACCTTCGCGGCCCGAACCGGATCAGCTGCAGCGTGATGTTGTCCGGACCCCCACGCTCGTTCGCCAGCGACACCAGCCCCTCACAGGCTCGGCGCAGCGGTCGGCTCTCAGCCAGTCTCCGGATCTCGTGCGACCTCACCTGTCGCGTGAGGCCGTCCGTGCAGAGCACCAGCGTATCCCCGGTACGGAGCGCCAGCGGTCCCCGCACCTCGATCGTGACGTCCTCGGCGAGGCCCAGGGCTCTCAAGATCACGTGGGCGCTCGGGTGGTGCTCGGCCTCGGTCGCGCTGAGCACGCCGTCACGGACCATCTCGGCGACGAGCGAGTGATCCTCGGTCAGCTGACGCATCTGGCGGCCCCGGACGAGGAAGGCCCGACTGTCGCCCACGTGGGCCAGGAACGCGTCGTGATCGCGGATGACCAGCGCGGTAAGCGTCGTCCCCATCGGCGCCTCGCCCACCGCGAGGCGGCTCTCGCGGTACACGGCCGCGTTGGCGATCTGGACGGAGACGCGCAGTGCCTCCGGCAGCGGCTCCGAGCGCTCGGCCTCGTAGTAGGTCTCGCGCAGCGTCTCGACCGCGAGGCGACTGGCCACGTCCCCGCGCGCGTGGCCGCCCATCCCGTCGGCCACGACGAAGAGACGCCCGCGCGATTGGAGAAGTGCCGGATCGTCCGGTTCGAAGGCGCCGAGGGAGTCCTCGTTTCGCGTGCGGACCCGACCGATGTCCGTGAGGTGAGCGAACGTGACGGTCGCCATCCGACTGGCCTCACCCATCACTGGGCGCTCCGCTTGCCCAACCGCGCCTCGCTCGTCTCGACGGCGCGGATGAGCGTCCGGACCGGTGGGGGCGCTTGGCGGCCGCACGACACCGTCGCGCCGTCCGACGCGGCAAGCCGTCGAACTTCCTCACCCGCTCGCTCCGACCGCCCCAGGGCGAAGTAGGCGAGCATCAGATGACACCGGGCGTCCACCAGCGATTTCAGCCGCACTGGCGTCGGGGACAGTCCTTCGAGCTCGACCAGCGCCTGACCGAACGCGGTCACCGCCTCGCGGAAGTGGGCCGCCTGGTAGGCAGCCCTGGCCTTGGCCAGGGCGGTCTCCGGCGATCCGGAGCCGTTCTCGCGCCGCCCGTACTCGACCAGGGCCTGCGCCAACGCGCGCTGCTCCTCGCTCCACTGATTCCTCCCGAGGCCGGTGTAGGCCTCGGCGAGCGCCTGGTGGACTTCGACCAGCTCTTCCAGGCGAAGCGCGGGCTTGTCGATCAGCTCGACGTCCCAGATCGCCTGGCGCAGCGCGCGTACCGCGGTGTCGTATTCACCGGCGCGGAGCTGGGTCAGCCCGCGCTCGAGACTCGCCCGCTGCTCGCGGTCGGCGCCCGCCATCGTGTACTTCATGAACTTGACGCCAGGCAGATCTCGCGTGAGCTCCTGCGAGTAAGCGCAACCTCCGCTCAGAAGACAGATGAGACCGAGAAGCCCAATGGCGCGCTTGGGGTTCATTGCTCGATGAACCGTCCGGTATTGAAATCGTAACTGAGCCGCATGGGCGCATCGGGCGTGTGTTGAGCGGTGATTCGCAGCAGCCGTTCCGGGCTGCGTTGTCCGTCCATCTGGAAGTGGACGCGATGCTCCCCAATCGGCACGCGCAGGCATGCCTTGGGCGTGTACCCATCGGGCCGGTCGTCGACGTAAACCTGAGCGAACGGAAGCGCATTCACGCTGAGGCACCTCGACTCCTGGGGCGTCGCGGCGACGGGACGGAGCGCTACTGGAGCCGTCACGGTCGGGGTCGCCGGTCGCGCTGCCGGCTCAATCTCACGCTTGACGCCCGACGCTGGCGCGATGGTCCGGAGGACATCCGGCGCGCGCCGAAGGCCTGCCCACGTTCCGGCCCCGAGCGCCAGCAGGCACATCACGCTGACTGCCACGCGGACGGGACGCGAGAGGAGCCTCGTCCGCTGCAGGTCCCGCGCCGCCTC
>QHSR01000315.1 GCA_003221635.1 Candidatus Rokuibacteriota bacterium
AAACACGTTGCCGCTCCCCTCCTCCGCGCGGACTCTCCTGTTCTTCTTCATCATCAGCTCTGCCTTTCTTTGTAGTTCTGCCCGGCCGCGGCCAGCCGTTGCCGGATCAGCTCTATGTCCTTCTGCGGTGTCGCTATGCCCTTCTTTGATTTCTTTTGGAACGCGTGAAGGACGTAGATCGTGCCGGCAAATTGCACGGTATAGACCGTCCGATACGTGTTCGTATCGTGCCGGTCGACGATCTCCATCACACGTGCACCCCCGAAGCCCTTCAGCGGCTTGGCCGCGGGATCGGTCTCGCCCTGCTGCGCCGTGTAGAGGGCCTGGCCAATATCCCGGCGGACCCCCTCCGGGAAGTTCCTCAGAGCCTCGCGGCTCGATCCCATCCAGATGATCGGCTTGAGGTCGAGCTTCACTATACGACAATACGTATTCTTATATGATTGTCAAACCCTGAAGCCTGCGTTCGTGCGCAGGTTGTCCTTGCGTCGGTCGGTAACACCGTTTGAGGCACCGCCCTTCGTTTCGGTAACAATTGTTTTGAGGGCGATCGGCCTCTTGACGGGAGGTGGGCCTTCTCAACTGCTCCCTGAGGACGCGGTTTTCGTCCACCAACCAGCAGCAGCCGCACGGGCGAGAGGTCGGCCGTCATCGGCCGATCTTACGTGCCTCTTTCGGGTCCGTGTACCGTCTATGGCTTCGGCCGAGTATTCGGACACTGCGGACTCCAGCTTGCTCGTGACGAACGATCCGAATACCACGAACCGCGCCAGGTAGCCGGTCGCCTGAGCGATACTGTCGCCCGAGCGACCGCTCGCGAACCTCGCGCAGCGATGCGCGATGCACACCGAGCGGTTACTCACCCTCCTCAGTCAGCGGCGGTAACGCCATGACACCGGCCCTTCATGACGCGGCCGACGACTTTGCCCGCGGCCCGGCGCGGGGAGCCACGAGCCGCGCCTCCCCGCTGGCGCTGCGCCGTATCGATCACTTCCTACGTAACGGAACGATGTTCGGCGTAGGGTTCTCAGAACCACGAGAGTCGCCTGCCCGGCGCAAGAGCGTGGGCGAGACATTCCAGCGCTGGCCGTCATCAGTGATGACCGTAACGGTCTTCCGATTGTAGCGAGTCAGAATGCCGACGAGGCAGCGATGTCCTTCTGGCTGAAACAAAACGCGATCGCCGATCTTAAACTTGAGCATCTGGCCATGCGCCCGCATCTGAGTCAAGAATTGGAGCCGGGCAACGATTCTATTGTTCAGGTCGACGAGTTCTGCCTCGGTCAGCTTATCGATGTCGATCTTCATGTCCACTCCACTTACCCCCTCTCAGCTTCCTGGAACCCCGGGGTCATTATTCGGTACGACCTTAAGGAGTAGGTGCCCTGCTTACGGATCTTGGGGACTTCACGCAAGGGAGCGCCCTTTCGGCAGGCCCCCGCATCGAGTCAGTGCTAGAGTCAAGCCGACGATGGCCTTGCCATCCCCAGATCAACAGTCAATTCGCGATGCGATCGCCCGCGAAGAATCTCGACTCCTCCGCCTCGAAGCGGGAATCAGCGAAGCGCAGGCGCGGCTGACCACGCTCAAGACCGCCCTGGCGGCGCGGGGCGAGCCGATCGAAACCTCGCCGTCAGCGCCCTCGACAGCCGTCGAGAAGGTCGCGCTCTTCCGCTCGCTCTTTCGAGGCCGCGACGACATCTACCCCAGGTTCTGGACGAACGCTAGGACTGGCCGCAAGGGATACGCACCCGCCTGCGGGAACGAGTGGATCCGTGGCGTCTGCGAGAAGCCGCGGGTGAAGTGCGGCGAGTGTCCGAATCAGGCATTCCTCCCTCTCGAGGACAAGGTAATCCTCGACCACCTTCAGGGACGTCATGTCGTCGGGGTCTACCCACTGCTGACCGATGAGACCTGCTGGTTCCTGGCAGCGGACTTTGACAAGACGTCGTGGACCGACGACGTGGCAGCCTTCGCGGAAACCTGTCGCGTGAATGGTCTTCCCGCCGCCGTCGAGCGGTCACGCTCCGGCAACGGCGCCCACGTCTGGTTCTTCTTCTCGGCACCCGTGGCCGCGCCCGCCGCGCGCAAGATGGGCTGCTATCTCATCACCGAGACGATGAGTCGACGCCATCAGCTACCCATGGGATCGTACGATCGGCTCTTCCCCAACCAGGACACGCTACCCCGCGGCGGATTCGGCAGCCTCATCGCGCTCCCGCTCCAGTACGGCCCGCGCCAGTTGGGCAACACCGTCTTCGTGGATGACCGGTTCGTTCCGCATCCCGACCAGTGGCAGTTCCTGTCCGAGCACCCGTGCATCGAGCCGGCGACGGCCGACAGCGTCGCGCGTGAAGCGACGCGCAGAGGATTGGTGGTCGGTGTCCGGCGGAGCGACACAACGGACGCGGAAAGCTCAGAGCCCTGGACGCGTCGGCCGTCCGGGCAACCGTCTGTCGGGTTCAGGGCGCCGCTTCCACGAGAGGTGCGCGCCGTCCTGGCCCAGCGGCTCTTCGTGGCGAAGGGTGGACTGGCGCCGACCCACTTGAACCAGATCAAGCGCCTCGCCGCATTCCAGAATCCCGAGTTCTACAAGAAGCAGAGCCTCCGCCTCTCCACGGCGCTGACCCCTCGTGTCGTCGCCTGCGCCGAGGATTTGTTAGAGCACGTCGCGCTACCCCGCGGTTGCCGAACCGAGCTCGAGCAGATCCTTCGCGAACATGGCAGCACCCTTCTCGTCGAGGACCAGCGCTGCGAAGGGAAG
>QHSR01000191.1:0-9894 GCA_003221635.1 Candidatus Rokuibacteriota bacterium
GGCCCCAGCCCCGCACGGCCTGCGGCTCGCACGTCCATCTTTGTGGACGCGTTGTCGGCCATGGGCGGTGTCTGCTATAGCACAAAGCGTGAGGGGTGACGAATTGACCGATCTCGACGCCGCGCTGGCGCGACTGGGCTACGCGGCATTCCGTCCGGGCCAGCGCGAAGCGATCGAGACTCTGTTCGCCCACGGGCGGCTGCTCCTGGTGGCGCCGACCGGCGGCGGCAAGAGCCTCAGCTATCAGCTTCCCGCGACGATCCTGTCCGGCACGACCCTGGTCGTGTCGCCGCTCGTGGCCCTGATGGCCGATCAGGTCCAGGCGCTCGAAGCCCGCGGCGTGCGGGCGACCTATCTCGCCTCAACGCTCGAGGCGCCGGAGATGAGGCGGCGCATGGCGCGCATGGCGCGAGGGGAGTTCGCGCTCGCCTACGTGGCGCCGGAGCGGCTTGCCTTCCCCGGATTCCGCGGACTGATCGGCGAGATCGACTGTCCCCTGGTGGCCATCGACGAGGCCCACTGCATCAGCGAGTGGGGCCACGACTTCCGCCCGGAATACCTCACGATCGGGGCGCTGCTCGCCGACCTGCCGCGCGCGCGGGTGCTGGCTTGCACGGCGACGGCGACGCCCATCGTGCGCGACGAGATCCTGGCCCGGCTGGGCCTGGCGCCCGATACGCCCCAGATCGTCCGGGGATTCGCGCGGCCCAATCTGGCCCTGCGCGCCGCGGAGATCGGGAGCCGCCGCGAGCGAGAGCGCCTCGTGGACCGCGCTCTCTCGGAGGCGCTCGAGGGCCCGAAGCGAGGGCGCGGGACAGCCATCGTCTACGCGCCCACACGCAAGCAGGCCGAGGAAGAGAGCGAGCGGCTGGCCGAGCGCGGCTGGCGTGTCCGCTCGTACCACGCCGGTCTCAGCGGCAAGACGCGCGATGCCGTGCAGCGTGACTTCGCCGATGGCGGGCTCGAGGTCGTGGTGGCGACGAATGCCTTCGGCATGGGGATCGACCGCCCGGACGTTCGGGCGGTGATCCATCTGGGCCCGCCGGGGTCGATCGAAGCGTATTACCAGGAGGTAGGCCGGGCCGGGCGCGACGGGGCGCCGGCGCTCGGACTCCTCCTGGTCGGCGGCCGTGACCTGCCGCTGCGCCGGGCCTTGCTCGAGCGGAGCACCAGCGACGCGGCGCCGGATCCGGCCGTGGTCGAGCACAAGTGGAGCATGTTCCTCGAGCTGATTCGTTGGGCCGAGGGCGGCAGCTGCCGCCACGACGCGATCCTGCGCTATTTCGGCGACGAGGCGGAGACGCTCGCGGGCTGCGGCCGGTGTGACGTGTGCCTCGCGCTCGAAGAGAAGCCGGAGGCCGGAGATCCGGAGCGGGTGACGCTGATCGTGCGGAAGGCGCTGTCGGGGGTGGCGCGTGTCCAGGGCCGCTTCGGACTCCAGCTCGCCGTCAAGCTCGTTCACGGTGACGCGGACGAACGGCTCGAGCGCACCGGGCTCACGAAGGTTCAGACCTTCGGAAACCTCCGGGACCAGCCGACACCCTGGTTGATCGCGCTGCTGCGCCGCTGTGTGTCGGCCGGCTGGGTGAGCTTCGCGGGCGTCGATCGTCCCGTCGTCACATTGACCGAGGACGGACGTGCCGTGATGAAGGGCGAGCGCCCAGCGCGCCTGCTCCTACCGCCACCGCCCGGACGCGCCGACGCCGACCCCGTCGGCCCGCGGCGGACCACGCCGGCGTCTGATCGAGCGCCGGCGCGGGTCGCCCGTCCCGAGCCGGCCGAGCTGGACGCCGCGGCACTCGCCCTGTTCGAGGCGCTCCGACGTCATCGCCTCGCTGTGGCTCGAGCAGAGGGCGTGGCGCCTTTCATCGTGGCCAGCGATCGCACGCTGCGCGACATCGCCGCGCTGAGGCCGCGCGATCTCGTCGAGCTCGAGCGCGCCCACGGGGTCGGGCGGCACAAGGCGGCGCGTTACGGCGCCGGGCTGCTGCAGGTGGTCGCCGCGCAGGACCCGCGAGGCCGCGAGCCTTGACTACACGCTGAAAGCTATGTCGGCAGCCGGGCCTCGAGCGCGTCGAGCCAGGCCCCGAGCGCTTTCAGATGTAGGTCGACGAGCGCATCGATGTCGGTCGGCACAGCCAGGGCGCGCTCGCGGCAATAAGCGCCGACGGTCGCGTCGACGTCGAACAACGCGGTCGCCAGCGTGCCAGGGTCCAGCTCGTCGATCTCCGCGCGGCGCTCGGCGCGACGCGCGGAATCCTCCGCCGGGTCGAGGCGTTCCGTGACCGCCACCATCCGGTCGTAGAGCTCGCCATAGCGGTCGCCCATCGCGAAGTACGGGGGCAGCCCCTGAGACGAGAGGAAGTCGTCCACGGTCCCGCGGGTGCCGTAGACGCCGGCGGTCTGTGGATGGGGTTCGAGGTGCCCGAAGCTCTCATCGCCTTCGGGGGAGATCCAGCGGGCGAGCGGATAGAGGCGGCAAGCGAGCGGCCGGTCGGGGTGGACCGTGCAACCCCGCGCCCCGAGAAAGACGCACCCCCGGTCGTCAGCGCGCGTTTGTAGAACGGTCCCGCCGGCCTCGGTGTAGCGGGCAAAGAACTCGGTCGTGCTGATGCCGAGCCGGCGCGATAGCCGAAGCGCTTCGTACGGCCCAACCCGGATCGCCTTGCCGTGGCAGCACCGGTTGCAGGCGTTACAGACGTACGAAAACGGGCTGTCGCGCCGGAGGCTGAAGTCGACCCGGGCTATCGGATCGCCGTACGGAACGGGTGCGCCTCCCCGTCGAGAACTGCTAGAGCCGGCGCAGTCCTACTTGCCGCTGGCCTTGCCCTCGCCCTTGCCCTCACCCTTCGCGTCGCCCTTACCCTCACCCTTCGCCGCGCCCTTGCCGTCGCCCTTCGCGGCCCCTTTGCCTTCGCCCTTCGCCGCGCCCTTGCCCTCACCCTTCGCCGCGCCCTTGCCCTGACCCTTCGCGGCGCCCTTGCCCTCACCCTTCGCGTCACCCTTGCCCTCGCCCTTCGCGTCGCTCTTGCCCTCGCCCTTCGCCTGGGCGATCGAGCTGGCGGGACGGACGCCGAGGGCGGCGCCGAAGGCCGCGACGGCGGCGGCGAGCTTGAGGGTGTCGCGACGGCTCAGTCCGGGCTGTTCGGGGGTCGTGTCCTTGTTGTCAGGCATCAGGGCTCCTTTGTCTGGATGAGATTGGACCTTCGTCCAGGGACGCTACCACGATTCAGTGACCTTTGGGTACTCTGTTTCTCTGATTCGGCCGCTCAGGCGCTGCGGAAACGGGTCGACTTGACGAACAGGATCGCCAGCAGTGGCAGCACGCAGCCGAGCACGGTCGTCACCACCAGCAGCATCCCGAGCTCGCTGTAGTCGGCCGGCGCCGTGAGGGCGCCGGTCGCGTCCCTCACTTCGCGCGTAACCGTGAAGACCTGATTCAAGTACTTCGTCCCCAGCTGAGCGGCCGCCAGCGCGAGGTTCGTGAACGAGGCCATGACCGCGAAGAACGTCGCCTTCAGGCGGTCCGGCGCGGAATTCGCGATCCACGCCAGCATCGGAACCATCGCGATCTGGCCGAGCGGTGACTCGAGCGCGGTATCGATGAGCGCGATCATGCGCGCGTCGACGAGACCGCCGGTGTGGTCCGCCGTCCACTCGTGCAGCCCGTAGTACATGCCGACGATGGGCAGGCCGAGCCCCGTGCCCACGATGGTGAGGAAGCCGACGATGTAGGCGATCGAGCGTTCGGCCATGAAGCGGCGAAAGATGAACAGTCCGGCCAGGGTGAGCACGCTGCCGATCAGCGACAGCGTGGCGAGGAACTGTTGATCGAAGCCGAGCTGATCGATCATCCACCACGTCGAGCCGGCGCCCGGCCCCGGCATGGCGCGGACGACGAAGACCACGATCGCGGTCCCCACCAGCACATGGCGCGCCTCCGGCTCCAGCTCTCCGGTGAGCCGCCAGATCAGGAACAGCACGATCGCCATCGACACGCCGAACACGATCTCCTGGCCGCCGGCGACGTGCCCGACGCCGACACCGAGCGAGACGACCGCGAACGCGAGGCCGCCGCCGAGAATCCACCAGTTGACCGGGGGCCGCTCGCCGTGCGGGTCCAGCATCCGGCGCACGTCGCTCTTCGCGAAGCCCCGCGCGCGGAGCCGCTTCGCGTCCCGCCACTGGAGACCCGCGCCGAGTGCCACGCCGAGCACCGACACGAAGGGAATGGCGAGCGCCAGCTCGTAGACCCGGAGGTAGGCGAGCGTCTTTTCGGCGTCGGCCATCGCGCCGGCGCCGCGCAGCAGGTAGACGTTCGCCAGCGAGACCAGGACGCTGCCGCCGATGATCGCGACGCGGCCGAGCGTCTGCACGGTCGTGTTCATGGACTTCCGCGTGGCCATGCCGATCGGCCGCCCCTCGGCGTCGAAGCGTGGTACCGCCTCGACGGTCATCGCATCGGCGACCACGTCCTGGACGACGTAGCCGATGGGCGAGAGCAGCACGGCGAGCACGAACCACGCTTCGACGCTCCACATCGCGCGCATCGACTCGGTGTGGCCGAGCAACCCGATCATGATCACCACGCTCGCCGCGATCAAGCCGGCGCCCACGAAGACCAGCGCGGCCTTCCACCGCCAGATCAGATCGACCAGATGTCCGAGCGGCACTTTCAGGGCCCAGGGCAAGCCCGCCCAGAAGCCGAGGGCGGCGAGAAATTCGGCCGACAGCCCCAACCGCTCCTTGACGAAGAACGTGCCGACGATAGCGGTGAGCCCGGAGATGCCCGCCGCGACATAGACCATGAGCGGTGGAAGGTAGGAGAGCCGCATCTCGCGCCCCAGCGCGAGGATGTTGCGATCGATCCAGGACCGAGCCGCGGAGATGAGCCCCGGCGCGGCGGCAGGCGGAGGAGAGGACATCGATTCAAGGGTAGGCACGAATCGACGCGGCCGCAATCGCGCCTCCGGAAGGCCTGGGATCGCTGTCAGACCGGCACCGATCGGTCGCATTTTCCGGCAGTGACGGACCTCCGCTCGCGGGACCCGCGCTCGCCCCGCCTGCTAAGTCCGTATCACCGCGACGTTCGTCCCGGCCGCGAGGCTTGGCACTGACGTTGCACTTTCCTGCCCGGTCCCAGCCACACCGATGGACGCGGTTTCAGCGGTACGGACGGAGCGAAGTGAGTGCAGTGAATCTCAACCGACGGAGAGTGCAACATGAGGCGGACGGGAGTCATAGCGGTATTGGCGGTGATTACGTTGCTCAGCCCGGCGATGGCCTTCGCTCAGGCGTCGCCCATCGGGGCATGGTGCGGCGGCTCGTACGGCGCCGAGGGCACCAACTTCGGCCCGTGCGTGCCCGCCCAGAGCGGAGCACAGGTCGCCGGACAGGCCTCGGGCATCCAGGGACAGAGCGGGCCGACGGAGCCCAACTACCCGGCCACGCACGTCACCTTTGAAGGCGGCAAGGCAGTCTTCAACCGGCAGCCGCTGAACCTCAACTACAGCGCCTTTCCCGAACGCTCCAGCGAGATCCAGACCGGCAGCGAGTAGGCTCGCCGCTGTCCGCCTGACGGCGCGGGCTCGGCCCGCGCCGGTTGTTTTTCCGGAACCCGCCCGACGTACTTCCGTGTCGTGAACGCGGAGTGCCCTTGACACGAGGGCGTCGACACTCGTATCCTCCCGAGCACGTTTCGCGCTGCAGGAGGAATACATGGCGGTTCTCAGGTACGCCTCGCTCATGGTCGTCCTCCTGCTCTTCGGTTGCGCGTCGCTCGACCCGAAGCCGATCGAAGTCGACATGCCGACGGTCCAGAAACACTTCATCGTGAAGGGCCCCGACAACCACGCGTTCCGCTGAGCGGCGCGCATCCCCCTCGCCAGCGCCGCTTTCTCAGGTTTCAGCTCCAACAGCACGCACAGGAAAGGAAGGAACCATGGCGCGGATCAAGCACATCGCATTGTCGACCGAAGATCCGGCAAAGACCGCCGAGTTCTACAAGAACGCGTTCGGGCTGACGGAGCTACGTCGCGAGCCCGCCGACACCGGAGCCGGGGGCGTATGGCTGAGCGATGGTTACATCTACTTCGCCATCCTCCGGTACGGCGGCGACGACACTCCCAACCTGGGCGAGGGCCCGTCCACCGTCAAGGGCATCCATCACATCGGCTTCTACGTCGACGACCTCGAGAAAGCGTGTGCCACGCTCGAGGCGGCGAGCTGCACGGAGTGCCCGGGAAGCAGCAAGGTCAACCGAAAATACAAGGGTCCGGACGGACTGATGATGGATCTGCGCGCCAGGGGCTGGGACGAGCAGATCAAAGCCCGAATGCAGCTGTATCAGCTCACCCCGGCATCGTGATCGCCGCGCCGGTGATGAAGGCGCTCGACCTTTACCGCGCCGACGCGAAGGCATCGCAATGACCCAGACGATGAAAGCGTGGTTCACCGTTCCCGGTCCCGAGGGTGCCGTGTTCGAGCTGCGCGAGAGCCCCTGGCCGGCTCCCGGACCCGGCCAGGTGGTCGTTGCCGTTCGCGCAGCCGGCACGAATCGCGGTGAGCTCATCAGAGGCGCGCAGGTGCGGCCGGGCAACGCGCCGGCCAGCCCCGCGCGAGCGGGCACGGAGTTCGCCGGCGAGATCGCCGCGCTCGGCGATGGGGTGAGCGGCTGGACGCCGGGCGATCGCGTGATGGGCCGCGCGGTCGGGAGCTACGCGCAGCACGTCGTGGCGCACCAACGGGCGCTGATGCGGATCCCCGACGGCATGCCGTGGGCCGAGGCCGCGGCCATTCCCAACGTCTTCGTCACCGCCCATGACGCGCTGGTGACCAATGCGGCCGCCAAGCCGGGCGAGTCCGTCATGGTCACCGCCGGCCCCTCGGGGGTCGGCACGGCGGCGATCCAGATCGCGCGCCACATCGGCGCCAACCCGGTGCTGGCGACCACCCGGACGCCGGCCAAGGCCGGCGCGTTGCGCGCCCTCGGCGCCCACGAGGTCATCGACACCGGCGACGCCCCGACGTGGGTGGGCGCCGTGATGAGCGCCACGGCCGGTCGCGGCGTCGACGTCATCATCGACCACGTCGGCGGCCCGATGCTGGCCGGCAACATCCAGGTGCTCGCGCTCAAGGCGCGCCTGGTGAGCGTCGGCCGCAACGCCGGTCGAGTCGGCGATTGCGATCTGGACGAGGTCGCGCGAAAGCGCGCGAGCATCATCGGCGTCACCTTTCGCACGCGTACCCCGGAGGAATCGCTGGCGTGCAGCGAGCGCTTCGCCGCCCACCTGCTCGACGCCGTCGCGAAGGGTGCGCTCAAGCCGGTGCTCGACCGGGCGTTCCCGTTCGATCGGCTCACGGACGCGCACAAGTACATGCTGAGCGACACACAGCTCGGCAAGATCGTGCTCATGGTTGACGACGGCGGGCGGTGAGCGCTGCCGCGGTGGTGCTGGTCGCCCTCGGCCTGCTGGCCGCGGACGTCCGTCGCCGTCAGTAGGGCACGTCGATGAGGCGCTCCCGCGCCGAACGCATGTCGTCCTGGAGCAGTTCTCGGAGCGCCCGGGCCACGGGGCCGGGCTTGCCGTCGCCGATCAGCCGCTGGTCCCACTCGACCACCGGTGCCACTTTGATCGAGCTGCCGATCAGCATCATCTCCCGCGCCGCGCGGGCCTCGGCCACGGGGATGTCGCACACCTCGACTCCCTTGATGAGGTTCCGCGACTGCAGCCTGGTGGCCAGCTCCAGCAGGCGCAGCGAGGTGCACCCCGACAGGATGTGGTCGAACTTCGGGTGCTTCAGCATCCCGTCCGCGCCTACGAAGGCCACGTTCATGTTGGAGCTCTCGCCCACGTTGCCAGCCTCGTCGACGAAGACGCCGTTGTCGAGGCCGCGCTCCTGCGCCTCCATCTGCATGAGGGTGTTGGGCAGGTAGTTGGTGCTCTTGGTGACGGCGTAGAGGGGCGGCTTGATCGGGTACGTCGTCGTCATGACCCGCAGCCCCTGCGTGTACCACGTGTCGGGATAGGCGAGACCCGCAAAGATCATGACGAAGAACCCGGGCTCGGCGCCGGCGGCGGGCGTGAGACCGAGACTTCCCGGCCCCACGGAGGCCCAGTAACGGATCGAGCCCTCTCGCCGCCCGCTCGCCGCCGTGGTCCGCACGATGATGTCTCGCATCTCCGCTCGCGCGGGGAGCTGGATCTTCGAGGTTCGGGCGGAGCGGATGAACCGGTCGAGGTGAGCCTCGAGATCGTAGATCTTTCCCGCCTCGATGGCCGCCGTGTCGAAGATCCCGTGCCCGCGGTGCACCATGTGGTCGTCGAACGGGACGACCATGAGCGCGGGATCGGTCACGATCCCACCGAGCTGGCTCGAATAGAACGCCCAGAACTTGACCGGCTGCCGGGTCCGAAGCGCCCGGAGCCGCGCAACCACCTCATCGGCCGTCAGAGCCTTTAGCGCGATCGTCACTGGCATGGGGCCTCCTCTCGAGGGCGCGCCGCCCCCCTCTCGGGCACGGTCCGCGCCACGGGCTCCAACAGTAGCATTTCCCGCCGGTCGAGCGCGGGCTTCGCCCGCGCAATCCGCGCGATCGAACCGGTGGGGGCCATCGGCCGGGGAGTGCGAGGGGGCGTCAGCCCCTTCGCCAGACGGGAGCGGCGGTTCGCTCCCCCCGATCTAACAGCTCGTCGTCGAAGATGCGCGGGTCGGTGTAGAGCGAGGCGTGAATGCGATCGTCCTGCACGAGCGTCTTGTCGTCGATCGGGGCGTTCGGCGCGAGCGACGCCATCGCGCTTACTCTAGCACCTCGGCTCTCCCCTGCCCTCCGGCGCCCCTCAAGCGCCTCTCAGGAAGGGCACCGCGAGCTCGACGAACAGCTCCGGCGTCTCCACCACCATGAAGTGTCCCGAGCTCGCCTCGACGTACTTCGCTCCGGAGATCGCCGTGGCGACCTTGGCCACCATGCCAGGGGTCCGAATGCCATCGTGGGTGCAGCCGATCACCAGCGTCGGCGCCCTGATTCGCGCCAGGTCCGGGCTCAAATCGAACTCGGGGTTCGTCGACATTCGTAAGATGGCCGTCATCGCTTCGGGGTCGTTGCCCAGCCAGCGCCGGCGGAAGTGCTCGAAGCGGGCGCGGTCGAGGACCCGCATGCTCTCCGGGTACGACGCGTTCAGGCTCGCCCGCTCGACCGCGCGAAGGCCGCCACGCTCGGTGTCCTCGATTCGCTTCCGGGCGACCACCGGATCGGCATTGGCCCATGTCGCCGGGCTGGCGGCGACGATCCGCCCGATCCGCGTCGGGTAGCGTCCCGCGAACGCGAGCGCGATGGCGGCGCCCATCGCGCACCCGACCAGATGCACCGGCCCTCCGATCTGGAGCGCGTCGAGCAGCGCCACGAGATCGGCCACGATGCCGTCCATCGTGATCACCCCCGTCTTCTCGGACATCCCGAAGCCGCGCTGGTCGTAGCGCAGGACTCGGAACTGCTGCCGGAAGGCCGGGTGCGCCTCGTCCCAGCTCTCGATAGAGCCGCCGACCTCGTGGATCAGCACGACGGTCTCGGGGCCGCTGCCGCTCAAGTCGTAGCGCAGGCTCGCGCCGTTCGCCTCGATCCAATTCATGGCACTCTCCTGCCTTACGACGTGTAGGCCGGAATCTGTCGATGAAACATCGCGAAGATCTGCTCCCAGTCGCGCGCCGCCCCGTGCGGGTCGAAGATGTCGCGGTTGGGCAACGCGTAGCCGTGCTGGGCGCCCTGGTGGATCGCGTATCGGTAGTCGACCGGGCACGGACGCAAGAGCTCGTCGAGCTCTTTCACCATCGACAGCGGGGCGTAGGGATCCGTCTCGGCGAAGCCGCAATACAGCTCCCCGCGGAACTCCGTCG
>QHSR01000191.1:9952-23476 GCA_003221635.1 Candidatus Rokuibacteriota bacterium
CATGCAGTAGCCGATCGCCCCGACGCCGCCCGGGCGGACTGGCTCATCGCGCCGGACGAAATCCAGGATCGCGCCCGTGTCGTCGACGACCATCTGGTTGGACAGCCGCCGGCCCGGTGCGGTGACCCGCTGCCGCCGCTCCTCGTCGAGCGCGTGCAGCGAGATCATCCGGTTCTGCGCGTCGCGGAACTCGTGCCGTACCCTGCCCTGGCGGTAGTAGAAGTCCGGCACCAGGCAGTAGTACCCGACGGTTCCGACCCGGCGCGCGATCTCGAACAGCTCTTCACGCACACCCCAGATGTCCATATAGATGACGACGGCCGGAAATGGTCCGTCCTGCTCTGGGTGCGTCACGAACGTCTCCATCCGGCCGGAGGGCGTCTCGATCTCGACGAAGCGCTCTTCCATGGTGCCTGTGACACTATGCCGGCGCGGACGGCAACGTCAAGACGGCGGGCGGCCGCTCGTGTTAGCATGGCGCCGCATTTCACTATCATCGGTCCAGGAGACTCGCGATGCGATTCGGCCTGCTCTACGAAGCGCAGCGACCGTTCAAGGGCACCAGCGTCGATTGGAACGCGCTGTACAAGGAGACGCTGGAACAGTGCGTCCTGGCCGAGAAAGTCGGCTTCGACAATCTGTGGTTCGTGGAGCATCACTTCCTCACCGGGTTTTCGGGCTCGCCGTGCCCCGAAGTGCTGCTCGGCGCGTTGAGCCAGCTGACCAAGCGGATCCGGATCGGCTTCGGCGTGTGTATCTTGCCGTCGCACCATCCGGTCCGCGTCGCGGAGCGCGCCGCCATGTTGGACCAGTTGACCGACGGCCGCCTGGAATTCGGGACCGGGCGCTCCAACGCCTACGAACAGGTCGGACAGGGGATCGACCCCAGGAACACGCGCGCGATGTGGGAGGAATCGATCACCATGCTCCCGCGCATCTGGCAGTCGGACGAGTTCTCCTGGGAGGGTACTTTCTGGAAGGTGCCGGCGCGTCGTGTGCTGCCGAAGCCCTACCAGCAGCCGCATCCCCGCCTGTATCTGGCGTGCACCCAAACCGAGAGCTACGACGTGGCGGCCGAGAAGGGGATCGGCGTGCTGTCATCCGCCACGTTTGCCACGACCATCCTGGCGGAGCACGTCAAGCGCTATCGGACGAGGGTCAAGCAGGCGACACCCGTGGGCGCCACCGTCAATGAATACTGGGGCAACAACGTCCATGCCTTCTGCGGGGAGAACAACGCGGAGGCGCGCGCGCTCGCGGCCCTGTCGCTCAAGACGTTCTTCGGCCCGGACAAGCCGTATATCCGTGATCGCGTCAACGCGTACGAGCAGCTCCTGGAGTCCTGGGGCGGCGTGCCCGACCACTTGAAGGCCGACTTCGGCCGATGGCTGCGGCAGTCCGATGCGGCGCACAAGGAACAGGCCGCCCAGGTCGGCATCTCGCTCGACAGTGGCCCGGGCGCGGCGCGGGCGGCCTTCGGGCAGATGGATCCCGACACGCTGTGTGATCGCGGCATCATCATCGCCGGGGACCCGGGCAGCTGCATCAAAGGAGTGCAACTGTACGAGGCGGCCGGGGTCGATCAGGTCATCCTGATCACGCAGACGGAGACCATCCCGCACGAGCGCGCGCTGCAATCCATCGAGATGTTCGGCAAGCACGTGATCCCGGCGTGCCGCGCGGGCGCCCGGACGAGACCCATCCCCGCGGGGGTGTAGAGGAGACTCGCATGGCGACTGTGGCGACTCGGCAGAGCGGGGTCGAGGCGGACGTTCTCGGCGCGGACGACCGTCGATTCGAGGCGATGCGGAAGGGCGACTGGGCCGCGCTCGACGCCGCGCTCGCGGACGACCTGACATACGTCCACTCCACCGCGCGCCTGGAGTCGAAGGCCGAGCACATCGCGAACCTCCGCGCCGGCAAGCCGCACTATCGCGGCATCGCGCCGCGCGACCGACGGGCGCGCGTTCACGGAGATGTCGGCATCGTCAACGGCGTGTCGGAGATGCACGTGGAGCGGGACGGCAAGGAGCAGCGCTTCACCGTCCGCTACCTGGCGGTCTACGCGAAGGCCGGCGGGCACTGGCGGATGATCGCCTGGCAGTCCACGCGGCAGGATTAGGAGACTCGTCATGTCGGTGCTGGTGATCGGCGCGACCGGCTTCATCGGCCCTCGGCTCATCAGGCGGCTGGTCGCGCGAGGCGAGGCGGTGGTCGGCATGGACCTGAACCCCGGCGCGGCGCCGTTCGGCGACGTCCCGATCGGCGCGCCCGTCGTCCGCGGGGACGTCACGCAATTCGAGGATGTGATGCGGACCGTGCTCGACGTGAAGCCGGAGCGGCTCATCAACCTCGCCTACGGTCTCGGAGCCGGCGAGGGCAACCCGCACCAGGTCATGCGCCTCGACATCCTCGGGATGGACAACTGCTTCGAGGCCGCGCGCCTGGGCGGCGTCAAGCGGGTGGTGTACGCGAGCTCGATCGCGGTGAGCGGCCAGCAGAGCCACTTCGGTGACCGGCTCGTGAACGAGGACGATCCGACCCACGGCACCAGCCAGTACGCGATGCACAAGATCTTCAACGAGTTCCAGGCCCGCAAGTACATCAAGAACTACGGAATGTCGATCACGGGCGTGCGCCCCGCCAACGTCACCGGTCCCGACAAGGTTCGCGGCTCGGTCGACCACGTGCAGATCATGGTCGACGCGGCGCGCGGCCGCCCGGTGCACCTGCCGAGCAAGGGGCTCATGCGCCTCATGATTCACGTGGAAGACATCGCGGAGGTCTTCACTCGCGTGCTGCTGGCCGATGCTCCCCGCCATCCCCTCTACAACTCGGGCGGGATCCCGGTGAGCCTCGGCGAGCTGGCGGACATCGTGCGTGGGTTCCTCCCGGACGCGCAGATCACGTTCGGCCAAGAGGGCGGCCGCGAGGAGTCCGGCAACTACCTGGTGGACTGGAGCCGCCTGGCCAAGGAGTTCGGGATCGAGTACCCCGGGCTCCACACGCGTGTCCTCGAGGTCATCAACGAGGTCCGGCAACAGGAGGGGCTTCCGCCGGTGACCGGGCGGTAGCCGGGGCACGCGGCACCTTGACGTGCGGCGGCCAAGAGCGCTACCGTCGGCCCAGGGTGGCGAGCAGCACGGGGCAGTGCAACCCAAAGGGAGGCGAGCCATGCGCTACAACCGAATCTCGGCCGATTGTCATCTCGATCTGATCTGGCTCCCTCCGGATCTGTTCGTGTCCGAGGCGCCCCGGGAGATGAAGGACCGCATGCCGTACGTCGCCGATGGGCCGGACGGGCGGCGGTGGGTCGCCAACAACGGCGCGACCTTCGGTCTGGCGGGCGGCGTCGGTGCGTCGGGCACGCAGCACGTGCCGGGCAAGCAGCTGCGCGTCGACAAGATGGCGGCGACCGGCCTGTACGAGGACGGCAAGAAGGGCATTCGCCGGCCAGGCGACCCGCATCTGCGCATCAAGGAGATGGACCGCGACGGCGTCGATGCCGAGGTCATCTACGGCATCCTCGCGGCGGCGGCGAAGCTGAACGATCGCGAGGCGTCCAACGAGATGCTGCGCATCTACAACACCTGGCTGAACGAGTTCTGCAGCCACTATCCCGATCGGCACATCGGCCTCGCCTGCCTCCCCTATGGCGACATCGAGGCCGCGGTCGCCGAGGTCCATCGGGTCGCCAAGCTGGGGTTCAAGGGCATCGAGCTGTCGTGCTCCTGGGACATGGAGCCCATGTGGCATCCGCTCTGGGAGCCGCTGTGGCAGGCGATCAACGAGGTGGGGATACCGCTGCACTTCCACACCTTCCCGTCGGTGTCGCCGAAGCTGCGCGAGCAGTACACGGGCCTCACGCAGCGGGCGCTGGCCTATAGCGCCTTGTGCCTGTTCCAGATGACCCTCGCGAACATCTTGACCGCCATGATGGGGCGCGCGGTGTTCGAGCGCTATCCGAACATCCGCATTGCGTTCGGCGAGAGCGGCATCGGCTGGATCCCGTACGTGCTCGACCGCATGGACTTCGAGTACGAGGACCAGTACAAGGATCTGCCGCTCAAGCTGAAGCCGAGCGAGTACTGGCGCCGCCAGTGCAAGGCGACCTTCCAGTACGACCGCGTGGGCACCAAGCTGATCGACGAGATGGGCGTCGAGACGCTGATGTGGGGCTCCGACTATCCGCACCCCGATGGGGTGTGGCCGGAGTCGGGGAAGTACATCGCCGAGCAGTTCGCGGACCTGCCGGCCGACGTCACCCGGAAGATGACCTGCGAGAATGCCGGGAGGTTTTACGGCCTGATTCGTTGAACGGTGGGGGCCCCTGTCGGGGCCCCCAAGTCCCTCACTGGTCCAACCTCACGGACCGGCCCGTGGCGGAGGATCGCTCGATCGCGTCGATCAGCTTGTGGCGCTGGACGGCGAGGTTGAAGTCGACGTCGAAGGACCCGCCGCCGCGCAGGGCGTCGGCCGCGCGCGCGTAGGCCTGGGCGACATTGTAGGGCTGGCCGCCCGGAGTGCCCTCCGGAGCGAACTTGTACTTGGACGGGACGGGCATCGAAACCATGGGCTCCTTGCCCTTGCCCGCATGCATCTGGCACGGTCCGAGGCTGAGCGCGCCATCCGCCCGGATGATCAGGGCGCCCTCACGCCCGTAGATCTCCATTCGATTGCCGCTGGGATTCGAGGGAACGGCGGCCACGTTGATCGACACCTCGGCGCCGCCCACCATGCGGCCGACGACGTTGATGCTGTCCGGCGCATCAACCGGGACCGGCTTTCCTTCGAGAGTGCGCCACTCCGGGATTCGGGTCGACACACGGGCCGAGAGCTCGGCAAACTCGCCGAGCACGGCGCACAGGGCGTCGATGGCGTGGCCGCCAGCGATGGTCAGCGTGTTGGCGCCGTTGGCGCGGACGCCCTGCCAGATGCGGCCGGGGCCCCGCTGCAGCTGGGCCTGGGCAACGGTGTTCAGGTGCGCCGTGAGCACGGCACCGATGTAGCCCCCCTGGACGAGGTCACGCGCGTACAGAATCGCCGGGTCGCTGCGCGCCTGCAGGCCGACGATGGTCTTCAGGGAGCGCTGGCGGGCGAGCCCGGCCATTTCTTCCGCCTCGGCTAGATTCGCACCAAGCGGCCACTCGCAGAATACGGCCTTTCCGGCCTGGAGGCCGGCCATGACCAGATCTCGGTGACCGGGCACCCGCACGCAGACGACGATGAGGTCGACCTCTGGATGCGCCGCCATGTCGCTGAACCGGTGGAACGCCCGCTCGGCACCAAACGCCGCGGCCGAAGCCTTGGCGGTGTCCTCGTGCGAGGTGCAGACCGCCTTCAGCTCGTAGTTGGGCAGAGCCTTCAGCGCGGGGACGTGGGCGTTCGCTCCCCAACCGCTGCCCCCTTGCGTGAGCGTCGCGCCCACGATTCCGACTCGAATCTTGTCCGGCATCTGAACCTCCCGGTCCTGACCGTTTCAGTTGGCCTTCCGACCCTGTCTTGTGGTGGTGGCCGGAGCGGAACGTCTGTGGAGTCGACGCGGCCGCAACGGACGATCGCTGACGCCGTGATCGTGCCCCGCTGCACCATGACGTCACCGGCCTTGAGATGCACCACCGACCCGTCGAGCTCCATGTCGATCTCGCCGGAGATGACGACGATGTAGTCGATCGAGTCCGTCCGGTGGTTGCGCGCCGCGAGGCCGGGCGCGAACTCGATCACGCGGAAGATCGTCCCGTTCGTCAACGTCGTGGCGGCGTTGCGCAGACCCTCGTCAGCGGCGCCGTCGTTCTTGGCCGGGAAGCCCTCTGTGGTCCAGATGTTACAGGCCGTCGCCCCGGGACGACCCGACGAGACGTTCTTCGCGACCTCGTCGATCTTCACGATCGCCCGGCCGGTCGCGTCGTGGCCGGTGATCACCCGTCGCACTTGCAATGCCATGACTCGCCTCCTTGGCGTCGAATCGCGGGTGCCCGGACGCTCCGCGCCCGCGCCGCGAATGATAGCGCGTCGCCCGCACCTCCGTGGTCGTCATTGCCCGCGCCGGGTGGACCGGGGCCGGGTCCGCCGCGCGTGCCGAGACCGCGCTCGGCGCGTTTCGATCGGGTGGAAGAGCTTCGGGTACCGGCGTTTGAGCGCGACGAACTTCTTCCGGAGCCAGCGGCTCTCGGGCAACAGCACGAACACACCGATGAGGACGATCAGAAGCCCTGGGCCCGGGACGCCGGGAATCGAGAGCACGAGCCCGAGCACGATGAGCGCGAGCGCCGCCGCCCACCGCGCCAGTCGCTTCATGAAGCGGAGCATCGCGTCGGTCCTGTCCGGGTTCAGACGACGCCGCGAAGCCGGCCCGACCCGTTCAGCGCCGTCTCCGGCGGTCGACGGCGTGCAGGGATGCTTAGCCCGGCGACTCGAACGCGAGGGTCGCGTACCGCATGAAGATCCCGCCGCGAGGCTCGGCCAGCGGACCGTTCACGACGAGGCACGCGATGACGTGCCGCGCCCCCGCCACCGCGCTCCCGCTCACCTCCACCCGGTGCTGGGCGTTGAGGCCGACGATGACGCCGGTGCTCCGATCGATCTTGCCGTCGATCCAGATCTCGCCGTAGTTGTCGATGTTCGTCTCGAACCACACGCGGGAGCCCGCCAGCGCGACGCCGCCGATCGTCGCGGGCACCTCGACGGCGATCCGGTACCACGCGAAGGTGAAGCCCACCGAGCGGCTCTCGCGGATATTGGGGCACACCTCCCAGCCCGAATCGTCGTGATCCGCCAGCCGAGCGGGGCTCGCGAGACGCTGGGCCGTGAGCCCCTCGTTGGACGCGCCGGGCACCAGCCCCGGCGCGACTCGCCACTCTGCCTTGACGTGCCGCCGATCCTCCGCCTTGTTCAGATCCAGAGCCACCCTCGGCATCTATCGGGCCCTCACGCGTCGCACACGGACGCCATCGCACGCCTCCTCGAGCTCGGGGTATCGACGCGGATCCCAACGCGTCGCGCCCGGACAGTATAATCGGGCCGGCACGTTCACGGACGCCGAACGAACGTCCAGGTCGAGACGGCGGTCCTCGCTGCTGAGACCGGCCGGTGGCGGAGCGAGCGGCTCGACCTTAGAATGCCGGGCTGGAGGGACACGTGATGGCCGACCAACAGCGCGACGTCCGGGACGAGCAGGTCACCTTGCGGAACGGCCTGAAGGTCCACTACTACGAATGGCCTGGAGCCGAGCCGAATCTGGTATTGCTGCACCCGTCCTCGGGCTACGGGCGCATGTGGGAGTGGACCGCGAATGCCCTGGGGTCGCGATTCCATGTGTACGCCCTCGACCAGCGGGGTCACGGCGACAGCGGACGGCCGGACGGCGACTACTCGGCCGAGGAGTACGCCGACGACCTGCACCTGTTCTTCCAGCAGGTCGGTCTGGACAAGGCGATCATCGCCGGCCAGTCTCTCGGCGGTCGAGTCGGCCAGGTCTTCGCGGCGGTGTATCCGGCGCAGATCCAGGGCCTGGGACTGGTGGGCGGCCCGCACACCAGCAACTTCTTCCCGACGCGTGAGGAAACGATCAAGGTGCTCGGCTCCGCGCATCGGATGCTCGAGTCGCCGACCGAGTTCTCCTCGCGGGAGGCGGCGCTCGCGTACCTGCGATCGGCCCGTCCACGCGACACGGAGAAGTCGTTGCGCCATCGTCTGGACCACAACTTCACGCCGGCCGGCCGCGGCGTCGCCGTCAAGTACGACAAGGTGCGCGTGGCGGTCGGTCTCGCCCACATGGCCGACGACCTCAGGAAGTACGCCGCCAGGGCCACGTGCCCGGTGGCGATCCTGAGAGGCACCCACAGCTCCGAGCTGACGATCGAGCAGGCGAAGGAGATCGCCGGCTGCTGGCGGAACGCGGCCGTCATCGACGTCGAGGGCGACTACGCGCTGCAGATGGAGAACCCGACCGGCCTCGCCCAGGCGCTGCTCGGCTTCGGCGGCCAGGCCGTGAGGGACTGAGCGGTCCGCGGAGGAACGCCATGCCCACCGAGTCGCTGGCCGAGCTGGTCCGCTTCGCCCCCGATGCCTATGGCTTCCGTTGGGTGTCCAGTGGCTCGAAGAGAAGCTGGACTTCGACGTCATCGTCTCCGGGCACGCGACCCCGCAGATGAGCGGCACGAAGGAGGACGTCGTCGCGCAGCGCGGGTATTATCGCGACCTCTCGGACGCGATCGCCACGGCGCGAGCGGCCGGGCTCGCCGACGGCACGCCCGAGATGACGACCCTGGCGGGAAGCATCCTGCACCCGAAGTACGGCGGGTGGCGACGTTTCGACGAGTTCCTGGCGTTGAACATCCAGGGCATGATCGCCTGGCGCGCCGGAAAGTCGCCTTCGGCCCACTGATCCGCTCGCCGATCCCGAGCTCGGCCCTCAGCGCAGGCTGCGCGCTCGGCCTGATCTTCACGCTCCTCATTGGAATCAGGTGGCGCGCCAGCATCTGGCAGCGCCGGCGACGGCCGGCAGAGACGACGTCCCTGCCGCAGCGCGTGTGATACCCTGCGCGCGCCATGAACCGCGAGACCCTGCCCGAGTCGTCTGCGGAGCGCGATGCGACGGGAGAGACATCATGAACACTCGCAGGGAATTCATCGAGGAATCGGCCGGCGTGATGGCCGGCATCGCCTTCGTGGGATGCCGCCTGGCGAGCGCCGCGCCGGCCGCGGCGCAGGCGCAGCCGCGCCGTCGCGAAGTCGTGGTGAACGGCCGGCGCGTGAAGACCGTCGACGTGCACGCGCACTGCGGCGTGCCCGAGGCGATGGCCCTGATGAACCTGAAGGTCGCGCCGGAACTCCTGCTGATGGCGAAGGCCTCGGATCGGATCCGCGCTATGGACGAGCAGGGCATCGACGTCGAGGCGCTCAGCATCAACGCGTACTGGTACAAGGCCGACCGGGACGTCGCCCGCCAGCTGATCAGAATTCAGAACGAGAAGCTCGCCGAGGCCTGCGCGGCGAACCCGGACCGCTTCGTCGCGTTCGCCTCCGTGGCGCTGCAGCACCCGGACCTCGCCGCCGAGCAGCTGGAGGAAGGGGTCAAGAAGTTCGGGCTACGCGGCACCGCCATCGGCGGCAGCGTCAACGGCGAAGAGCTGGCCAGCAGCTCGGCGTGCTCGTCTTCATCCATCCGCAGGCAACGGGCGCGCCGACCGAGCTGGAAAGCCGGCTGAAGGGCAACGGCGGGCTGGGCAACGTCATCGGCAACCCGCTGGAAACGACGATCGCGCTCTCGCACCTGATCTTCGAGGGCACGCTCGACCAGTTTCCCGGGCTCAAGATCTGCTCGGCGCACGGCGGAGGCTATCTGCCGTCGTACGCGGCGCGCTCGGACGCCGGCTGCGTGACCTTCCCGGACCGCTGCACCAGGCCCCTCAAGAAGAAGCCGACGGAGTACCTCCGACAGCTCTACTTCGACTCGCTCGTCTTCACGCCGGAAGCACTGCGACGCCTGGTCGCGGAGACCGGCTCGGGTCAGATCGTCATGGGCACCGACTATCCGTTCCCGTGGACGAAGACCTCGGTCGACCACATCCTCGGCACGCCGGGCCTGACGGACGACGAGCGCGTGGCGATGCTCGGGGCGACCGCCGCGAAGCTGCTCGGGATCAAGGTGTAACCGCGCGTTGCCCCTGCCACCGCGCACGGGCGGCGTGGTGGCGGAGGGGCTCCGCTTACACCCGGCGCTGCAGGAAGTCGGTCACGATCGGCCAGGCGAGATCGGCGTAGTGCGGCTGGAAGCCGTCGTTGTCGGGGTGGCGGAAGCCGTGGTTGGCGTCGGAGAAGAAGTGCCACTCGACAGGCTGGCCGTTGGCGATGAAGCTCTGCCAGAGCGGGCCCTGGATCGCGGGCGTCGCGATGAAGTCCTTGCCGCCGCAGAACACGAGCGAGGCACACTTGAGGGTCTTCGCGAGGTGGAACGCATGCCGGGGCCGGTGTGACGTCTCGGGCTCGTCGCGCACGGACGGATAGTAGAGGACGATCGCGCGCACCTGAGGATGGTCGGCCGCGAAGGGGATGAGCAGCCGGCCGCCCATGCAATGCCCGATGGCGGCCGTGCGCGCCGGATCCGATTTCATGCGTCCCGTGAGGTAGAGCCACGCCTCGTCCAGCTTGCCGAGGAACTCCGAGTCCGAGTGCTTGGCCTGGAGATCGGCGCCGAGGCCGATGTGGGTCGTCCCCGGAATCCCGAACATGTTGAACAGGCTCGGCGCCAGGACGTTGAATCCGAGCGAGGCGAGCCGGTACGCGTCGATCTTGTAGTCGGCCGTGACGCCGTGCGCGTGATGCACCATCAAGATTCCGGGTCGCTGACCGGCGCCGTCGGGATACGCGGCGTAGCCGGGGATGCCGTCGGCTTCGAGCGTGAGCATGCGCGCCACGATGGTCATCGTTGCTCTCCGTTGGCGCCGGGGCGCTCCTTGATCGAGACGCGCCAGTGGATGCGGTCTTCCTCGGGCGGATAGTCGCCGGCCGCCCGATGGTACGAGCAGCGGTTGTCCCAGATGACGATGTCGCCCTTGCGCCAGGTGTGGCGGTACTCGCCGTCGGGCTGGATCATGCAACCGGTCAGCTCCTCGATCAGCGCGTCGCTTTCTTGTTGGTCGAGCCCTTCGATTCGTAAGATCTTCCCGGGATCGAAGTAGAGCGCCTTGCGTCCGGTCTCGGGATGGGTCCGGACGATCGGATGGAAGACGGGCTTCCAGTCCCGGTCTTCCTCGTTGAGCAGCGCCGTTTTCTTGCGCTGGCCACCGTAGGTGAAGGCCCCGATCCGTCCGTCGAGCCGCTCCTTGAGACGCTGGGGCAAAGCCTCGTACCCCGCGTACATGCTGGCGAACAGCGTGTCGCCGCCGCGGCTCGGGACGGCCAGGGCATAGAGCTGGGTCGCCTTGAACGGCTCCTGGTCGTACGCGCCGTCGGTGTGCCATCCCTGGGCGCCACGCCGATAGATCGTCATGTCGAGCTTACCGTCCGCCCCGAACTTGTTGACCCCGAGCTGAGTGATCTCCGGGTAGTCCGGGTGGCGCGTCGACTTCGACGGGTGCGGCACGACGAGCCCGAACCGGCGACTGTAGCGCAGGAAGTCTTCGATCTCGAGCTCCTGGCCCGGCACCACGACCACGTTGGCGTCGAGCCACGCGCGGTAGATCTGGGCGAAGCCGGCGTCGTCGAGCGTCTTGACGTCGACGCCGAGGATCTCCGCGCCGACCTGCTTGCCGAGGCGTCGAACCTGGATCATCGCTCCGTCCTCCCTGTCTCTGGACCGCTGCTCAGTAGTACGCCACGCCGCCGTTCGCGTGAATGGTCTGGCCGGTGATGAAGCCCCCGTCGTCGGTGACCAGGAACAGGCAGGTGGCGGCGATCTCGTCCACCGTCCCCTGGCGTCCCAGCGGAATGCCGCCGGCGTTCGGCGTTCGTCCCTGGTACCACTCGGGATTCGCGCGCGAGGTGTCGATACTCCCGGGACACACCACGTTGACCCGGATGTTGTGAGGGGCGAACTCGGAGGCGAGGCCGCGCGCCAGCCCCACCAGGCCCATCTTCGCGGCCGAGACGTGGGCGCGCCCTGATCCGCCCATGAAGGCCCCTTCGCCGGTGAAGAACACGATCCGGCCGTACCGGTTCTTCACCATCGAGTCGATGACCGCCCGCGTGAGGTAGAGCGCCCCGTCGAGGACGACGCTCCGCACCGCCTCCCAATCTTGAGGGGTCAGCTCCGTGAAGGGCTTGTGAGGCCGGACCGCGGCGTTGTTGATGAGAATGTCGACCCGGCCGAACTCCGAGAGCACCTTGGCCGCCATCGCGTCGACCTGGTCTTTCTTGCCGACGTCGGCCACGATGGAGAGCGCCTTGACCCCCCGCGCCTGCGCCTCTCGCGCCACGGCTTCGGCCTCCGCCCGGTTCGTCCGGGAATTGACCACGACGTGAGCGCCTTCCGCGGCCAGTTTCAGGACCGTCGTCCGGCCGATGTTCCGACCCGAGCCGGTTACCAGCGCGACCTTGCCATCGAGCCTACCCATGGGCACCCCTCCTGGAGATCATCACATCCTTAACACGCGTTCGGCGTCGCCGTGGGCGATCTTTTCCTTGTCCGGCCCGCTGAGCCGTGCTCCTCGAGCGCGATGATCCTCATGCCTGGGCACTCCCGAGGTGTCGCGCGAACCATTCGAGGATGTGGCGGAACCGCTCGAGACGATGGCGCGGCTTGCCGGAGCGCGACATCTCGTGGTTCTCGCCCGGGAAACGCACGAAGCGCACCTCGCGCCCGAGCTTCTTGAGCGCGACGAAAAGCTGCTCGCCCTGCTCGATGGGGCAGCGCAGGTCGTCCTCGGCGTGGATGATCAGGAGCGGGGTCACGATGTTCTTGGCGTACGTGAGGGGCGAGCGCTCGATGTAGCGCGCCATGTCGTCCCAGGGAAGCGCTCCGCCGAGCTCCACCACGTTGAAGCTGTGTCCGATGTCGCTCGTGCCGAACATCGTGTACTGGCAGTTCACGGCGCGCTCCGAGCACGCGGCCTTGAACCGGTCGGTGTGCCCCACGGTCCAGCTCGTCAGGAAGCCCCCGTAGCTCCCGCCGAGGATCCCGAGCCGTTCCGGGTCGATGAACGGGTGACGCCGGAGCGCCTCGTCGAGGGCCGCCATGACGTCCGCGTAATCGCCCCCGCCCCAGTCGCCGACCACTGCTTGGCTGAACGTCTCGCCGTACCCCTGGCTGCCTCGCGGGTTCGCGTAGATCACGGCGTAGCCCGCGCCGGCGTACACCTGGAACTCGTCGAAGAAGTTGTGGCCGTACTGGGCGTGGGGCCCCCCGTGGATGCTGAGGAGCGCCGGGTAGCGCTGCCCGGGGACGAAGCCGGCCGGGCGCATCACCCAGCCGTCGACGTCGAAGCCCGCACGCGTGAACCGGAATCGCTCAGGCGCGGAGAACGTCACCGTCTCCGTCCAGGCCCGGTTCAGCTGGCTCAGCTGGCGTTCGTCGCCGCCATTCGCGCGACACACGAAGATCTCCGCGGGCGTCACCGGGTTGCTCGCCGCGAAGGCGATCAGGCGGCCATCGGCAGAGGCGGAGAACCCGTTCAGCGCCCGCTCGCCGCCGACGACTCGCGTGGGCGGCGCGCCGCCGGATGCTGCCACGCGCCAGAGCCCGACATCCCCGCGATCTTCGACGGCCATGACGATCGACCGGCCGTCCGGCGACCAGAGGGGGCGCACGTGCAGCGGGCCGCAGGAGCGGTCGAGCGCCGGAGTGAGGCAGACGCCGGCACCGCCGGCCGACGTGCCGGCGCGCTCGCCGTCCGAGGGCACGCTGAAGAGCCGGATGTTGCGGCCGTAGGCGCTCCGTCCCGGCCGCGCGAGGTAGGCGATCGAGCGGCCGTCAGGCGAAAAGGCGGGGAGCATGACCGGCCCCGTGGTCACGGTGAGACGCTCCGGCGTCCCGCCTTTGTCGGCAACGCGCCAGAGGTCGCTCGCGTCGTCGTCGTCGCGCTC
>QHSR01000192.1:0-585 GCA_003221635.1 Candidatus Rokuibacteriota bacterium
TTGCCACTTCAGCAAGGCGCGATCGTGCTCGGAGACAGCGACGTTCAGGGCAACGCGCCCACACCAGCGGCGCTCCACTTCTTCCGCTCGCTGGGCCTGGTACCGAAGATACGCGCCCCGCCATTCGCTCCGCTCGATGGCCGCGCGCCGCTGGAGAAGGGCCGATTCCACGTCGTGGTGCACGCAGACGACGGGAATGCCACGGCACGCGGGCAAGGAACCAGCCAGGTCTCCCAGGCTGTCGACGTGGACGAGATCGAACGCCTCCGATCTCAGCAGGTCGGTGAGCCGCGTGTGATAGGCGCGCGAATCGTACCGGTATGCCGTATAGACCCGCCGCAACGCGACGCTCCGGAGGTGATCCCATGCATACCTGAGCCGGCTGTGCCGCTGTGGGATCGGAAACACCTCGACGGCTGCGAACCGGCCCAACGCGTCGCGACTCGCGGCGATATCCCACGCCGCGCCATTGCCGGATGTCGCCGAGCTCTCGAAACAGAGCGCCGTGATGTCGAACGCGCGAGCCAAGAGACGGAGGACATGGTACGTCCTGATCCACACGCCGCCATCCGGCGGGTAGGGTAA
>QHSR01000192.1:592-16678 GCA_003221635.1 Candidatus Rokuibacteriota bacterium
GCCTGAAACATGATGACGGCCCATAGGGCCGGGCCGGCCGCCCGCCGACCTTCCTGCAACTCGCTCCAGGCGCCGATGATGGGCGCGGGTTCCAGCAATCCGCTCCGGCCGAGTTCGTCGTAGGAGAGCAGGCTCTCGGCCCACGTCCGAAGAGGTCCTCGCAGCCAGCGATCGATGGGCACCGAGAATCCCATCTTGGGGCGTTCCACGATGTGTCGCGGCACTCGACGATACAGCACCTGACGCAATGCCCATTTACCGAGGTTCCCTCGCACCTTCAGGGAACGCGCCAAGCGCCACGAGAACTCCAGCACTCGATGATCGAGGAGCGGCGTACGAACCTCCAGGCTGACGGCCATGCTCGCTCGATCGACCTTCGCCAGGAGGTCATCCGGAAGGTAGGTCAGTTGATCGGCAAGCATCATCCGGTCCAGGAGGTGTGCCGGCTGGCCGCCGTTCAGGATCCGTCGGTTCTGGTCCTCGATCGAGCCACAGTCCACCAGGAGGCCGTCCGGTTGCTGCCACGCCGAGAGGAGAGCGCGATACATATCTCCCACAGAGTCGGCGCTCATGAGGCTGCTCAGCTTGTGCATCCGCTCGCCGGGCAGACGCTGGCTCGCAACTCCGGGGAGCAGAGCCGCCGTAACCCGGTGCAGCCGATCCCACGTCGGGGGCGGCACGCTTCCGATACCCGCGGCCACAAGTCTCCGTACGCCCCGAGGAAGGCGGTTGACGCTCGGCAGCACGCGCGTGCCGTAGAGGTACCGGTTGTAGCCGGCAAACAGCTCGTCTCCACCGTCCCCAGACAGCGCGACGGTGACATGCTGGCGAGCCAACTGCGAGACGAGAAACGTCGGAAGCTGTGATGGATCCGCGAGCGGCTCATCGAAGATCTCTGGAAGGCGCGGGATCGCCGCGTGGGCACCCTCTCCCGTGAGCAGCAACTCCGTATGGTCGGTCCCGAGGTGTCGCGCCACCCGTGTCGCGTGCCGCGCCTCGTTGAATTCTTCCTCGGCGAATCCGATCGTATACGTCTTGATCGGCTGGCTGGTCATCTCCTGCATGAGCGCCACGACGGTGGAGGAATCGATTCCTCCCGACAGGAGCGCGCCGAGGGGAACGTCCGAACGCAGCCGACACTTGACCGCGTCGACGAGTCGTGCATCGAGTTCGTCGATCGCGTCGACGTCCGAGCCGGCGAAGGGGCTCGCCAGGCCCCGGAGCGCGACCTCGCGCAACGACCAGTACGGCTGCGACGCGGGCAGCGAGACCTTAGGGTCCGACACCGTGAGGAGGTGTCCTGCAGGCAGCTTGATGGCGCGCTCGAAGATGCTCTTCGGCGCCGGAACGTACAGATATCGCAAGTACGCTGCGAGCGCCGTGCGGTCGATCGAGCGGTCGAAGGAGGGGCCGGCCAGCAGCGCCTTGAGCTCCGAACCGAACGTGATCAGGCCCGGCTCGCTATACACGTACAACGGCTTCTTGCCGACTCGGTCTCGGATGAGCGACAGCTCTCTCCGTTCAGCGTCCCAGACGGCGATCGCGAACATCCCGACGAAGCGGCGGACGCCCTCGTCGATCCCCCACCGTTCAAAGGCGGCGAGTATGACCTCGGTGTCCGAGTGCCCCCGAAAGCGGTATCCGTGCTGCTCTAACTCGCGGCGGAGATCTTCGAAGTTGTATACCTGTCCGTTGAAGACCATGACGAAGCGGCGCGAGGGCGACCACATCGGCTGGTGTCCGTTGGGAGACAGGTCGATGATGGAGAGCCGACGAAATCCGAAGGCCAACCCCACGTGCTCGTCTGCCCAGATTCCGCTGTCGTCCGGGCCCCGGTGCGTGATCGGCGCGATCATGCGTCGGGCCCGGTCAGCGAGCTCGTCGCTCCTGAGCGCGGCGCTTGTCAGGATACCGGCGAAGCCGCACATCTCGATGGATCTCGCATTGCGGGTGACGCGAACCCGTCCCCGTCCTGATCCGGCGGCGGAGGCGACGGTCGCGGGCGGCGAAGGATCGTAGCAGTCACGGCAGCCGCCACAGCCCTCGCCCCGGCCGGAGAGAGGTGGAGCCAGTCGTAGTAGGTATTGAGACTCCGTTCCAGGACCGGCATGAGGTCGAGCTGCTCGACGTCGAGCTCCGTCGCCACGCGGGCGGCCCTGGCGTCCAGGAAGGCCATGAGTCCGGAGACGACCTCAAAGGAATAGTAGGTCGTGACCTCCTCGCGCCAAGCCTGTCCGACCCCGCCGTGCCACATGTGGGCCGCCTCTTCCGGCGAGTAGTTCTTGTCGAACCAGGGCTGGCGCACCAAGAGTACCCGATCGGCGTGTGCGGCAGCCTTCCGGAGGAGCTGACGGAGGTGGGTCTCGAAGTGCTGAAGCATCGGTGCCGGGTCCGGCATGGTCTTCCGAATCACTTTGGCTCGAGCCCTCATTGCCCTGGCCCGTCCGAAACGGCCCCTCGGGATGACACATGAAGAGCTCTGACGTCCGGACCTGAGGGGGCGGAGAGGGCGGCGCCCCGTGCTCCAACCACCGGAAGACGTCGCTCACACCCACCAGGATGATGATCGCTTGCAGACGCGGGTAACGGGGGAGCACCCGTTCAAGGATGACATCGACAGCCTCCGATCCGGCGCCGGAGCGGGCGATGCTTCCCACATGCACCCTGGAGACGCCCAGGCGTTGGAGGTGCTCCGGCATCTGAAGCAGACGCTGGAGGCCTCCGGGCCAGGTCGTGTCCTGGTCCAGAAGATAGCCTTCAGGCTGACTCCCGCCGACGACGAGTGCCCGGTAGAGTCTGGCGCCTGAGCGCAAGCGCGGCACCTCGTCTCCCCGCTCGCCTTCGCTGTTGACGTCGAACCGCACCAGCGGCTCGAACTGCGGGAATACCGCTGGATCGGGGCGGAGGCGGAGGCGCAACCCCGGAGGAAACACGTAATAAAGGCCTCGATGACGTAACCACCCTCGGGCGGCGAGCTCGGCCACCACGGCAAGAAGCGGCAGAACGGCAGGGACCAAGAACCAAAGCAGACAGCTCATGGCATGCTCCGCGTACACCGCACCATTGGCCACCTCCGCAGGGTAATGGTTCGTCCCATACATGTGACTCCACTCAGGGACTCATTGCCGGCTCGAGCGTCACAGTCGCCACCCGGTTGGCTCGGCAGCACGCAGACACCCAACGTGGCTCTTCGCCACCACCACGTGATCGAACGTGATGCGCCCGGTGACCCCTACCGGTTCGTTGGGGGCATACACCTGCAGCCAGATCCAGTTCAGCTCGCGCTCTCGGCTACGCCCGTCGGTCGCCGCGGGCACGAGAAGGGGCACTCACGCCCTACTCCAGGCACGGAGCCGAACCAGATGAGGCCGCAAATCTACGTAGGGATCGTCGCGGTACACGAAGAAGACCCAGGTCACGCCGAACAGCAGGACCATTGCCGATCCCGCTGCGATCAATCCGGTAATGCTCTGGACGTGCAAGCCGAGCTTAAACCACAGCAGCAACGCAAGGACCGGTAGAGCTCCCACCGCCGCTCGAGGAACAACGTGTTGCAGGTAGTGCGGCAGCGAGATCTGGAGCTCGCGGCACGCGACGGTCACGACCACCAGAGCAAAGAGTACGTTTGGGATGGCCGTCCCCAGCGCAACCCCTGACAGCCCGAGCGGTCGTATGAGAAGCGCGCTGAGTCCCAGATTCAGCAGGGCACGGCTACGCCCCTGACCGGGAGGAACACGAGGCTCGACACCATGAGGAGCTGGAGCACCTCGCCGGCCGGACGCTCGAACGAAGGACCGATCCACCACCCGATGAATCTCGGCCCGAGAACGATCAGGAAGAGGCCCGCCATGATGGTCAGCGACAACGCCGCTTTCGACCACTTGAGGAAGATCACTTGGAGGTCCGCTATCTTCCCTTCCGTGTTCAGCCTGGTGGCCATCGGTGAGACGACCGCCGCGATGGACCCGATGAAGTCCATCAGGTAGACGACGAGGCTGTTGGCGACGGCATAGAAGGCGATCGATCCCACGCCCATGAATGCGCCGATCACGAGGGCGTCTGTCTCGAAGCTCAGACGCGCTCCCGTGTTCAGCAACAACACGTAGAGGCTGAAGGCGAAGATCCGCCGCAACATCCCGCCGTCGAAGTCGGCCAGGCTCAGCCGAACCCCGGGGTAGCGCCGACGGACGAGGAGCCACGAGACGCCGAAATCGAACCCCAGACAGGCGATCTGGATCAGGGCCAGGATGACGAGCGAGGCGTCGAGCTTCAGCAGACTCATCGTCAGGCTCAGCCGCAGGAGAATTCCGCTGATCCGGACAAGATTCCGGACCACGAAGTCGTGGTGCGCGAACATGATGCCTTCGGGAAGGAGCCCGATGAAACCGGCCGAGACCTGGAGCACCATCAGGCCGAAGGCGAGATGCGCCGCCCCCCGCAAGCTGAGGGGGATCTCGTAGATGCCGAACAACGCCATGGACGCCGCGCCGATCGCGGCGGCGGCGACGCCAATCATCAGATACAGACCGGCGCAGCTCCCGATCACCTCGTTCACCTTCCGTCGATCGCCTTCAGCCACATGCTGCGCGAGGTACCGAACGGACGCCATCGGTACTCCCAGGGCCAGCAGGCCGATGTAGCCCGTCATCGACGTAATCAGGGTCCAGGTCCCGTAACCCTCGGGCCCGAGGGTGTGGATGACGAAGGGCGTGAGCACGTAGGTGGCCGCGATGGTCACCAGTGTCAGCACCCAGTTACTTCCAACGTCACGCAGCAATGTTCATCTCCCGCGGGGCCGGCCGAGGCTACGGGATTGGACGCTCATCCCGAGGGCGAGCTCGAGACCAAACTGATGAGGGGATGCATACCAGGGCGAGATCGGGACTCGCCGCAGATGAAACGGATCGGTTCCGGCGGTATTGAGTCCGCCGAAGCACGAGCAGCAACAGCGAAAGCCGGCCGCCTTCACGAGATCTCTATTCGCCTCGGCGAGGTGATGCGGTCCGCCATAGGGGTAGGCGAACGACTCGACGGGTGCCCCGAGCTGCCGCTGCAGCTCGAGCCTCGCACTGAAAATCTCCTCTCTCGCCTCGACCTCGGAGATCCTGCCGAGATCGACGTGGGAGCGTGTATGAGCACCGACGTCGAAGCCCTTTCGGTGGAGCGACCGAACCTGCTCCCACGTCATCCAGGGATGACGAGCGTCCGGCTGTCTGTCCCACCACGGCACGTAGTCCGTTCCGATCCACTGGGTGACGACGAAGAAGGTTGCCGGTAACGAGAGCTTCTCGAGCACGGGCATCGCATGTTCGAAATTGTCTCGATAACCATCATCGAACGTAATGGCGAGCTCACGATCGAGTCCGACGCCGCGCTCGAATCTGGGAACGAGGTCGCGCAACGAGACCACCCGGAAGTGACGCATGAAAAATCTACAGTAGCGTTCGAACATCGCGACGTCGATCGTCAGCCCGTCACCAGCCGTCGTGTCCTGGACACGATGGAACGCGACGATGACCGCGGCGTTCCTCAGCAGAATCGCGGTGAGACGAGAATCGAAGACGATTCGGCCGAGAAGACCCTTGACGAAGCTCTTCACTGGCGCAGCCGTTCCGTCGCGTGGAGAGGTCCTGGATCGGCAACGAACCCAGACGGAGGGGTGTCAGAGAGGATGCGCACGATGGGGCGCACGGCACGCGAAATGTGATCGAAGCATGTCTGGAACACTGATCCGTCACCGTCGACAGGGTCAGGAATTTCTAGTGGCACCTCGGGAGCGAGGCACGTCAAAAGAAACGTCTTTGCGCGAGCGTTTGGGAAACGCGTTCGCATCACGACCAGCTGGGGAATGTCCATCACCAAGATCACATCGGCATTCGCGACCGTGGCCGGCGCGACCGGGGCGGCAGCGTGGCGACTCAGATCAACGCGGAGCGCGGTCGCGGTGAGAACGGCGGTCGGATGGGCCTGCTTTCTGGGTACCGCCTCCAGACCAGCGGAGGAGATTGAGACCGACCCGCGGTCGCCGACGGCCTGGGCAATGAGGCCAGCCGCAAAGGGACTTCGGATGACGTTCCCGTGGCAGATGATCAAAATGCGCCGCGCGGACTTCAAGCGGGCCGTCAGGACCGTCGGATCGTGACGGAGCCGATTCATCCTCCGTCGTTCGATCACGTGCTCCAGCCCCCGTTGCCCGTAGACCACAAGCCTTCCGGCGAGTCGCCACGGGAGCGTCAACCGTCCGAGCGTCGCTCGGTTCGCCCGACCCGAGGTGACACTGCGATACACCTCCATCAAGGCCTGCCCGTTCCTCTCGTGCGAAAACTCATCCTCGACGACTCGCCTCGCCCGAGCGCCGAGTGTCTGGGCCCAATTGGGGTTGAGCGCCAGCTCCAGACAGGCGTCCGCCAACGCTCGCTCGTCCCTTGGCGTGACGAGCAGGCCGGTCGCGCGATGCGTGACGATCTCGGGCACCCCACCCACGGCAGACGCGACCACTGGTGTTCTGAGCGCCATCGCTTCCAGGAGAGCCATCGGGATTCCCTCGTCCAGCGAGGGCAACACGAAGATGTCCATCGCTCCAACCAGGTCATAGATATCGGTCCGAGGACCGAGGAAGAGGCACGCGTGATCCACTCCCAGGTGTGTGGCCGAGGCGACCAGCTCGTCTCTGAGCGGTCCGTCCCCTACGATGAGAAACCTCGCGCCGCGCTCCGCCTCAAGGATGAGCTTCGCCGCCCGGAGAAAGTAGGCGTGCCCCTTCACGCGCGACAGCCTGCCCACGGTGCCGACGAGGAGCGTGCGGGAGCCGAGACCCAGTTCCCGCCTGACTTCCTCGCGAACCCGCGTCGCCCTCACCGTGCGCAGGTCCACGCCGTTGTGAATCTGAATGACCGCCGTCGGCCGGTGCCCGGAAGCCCTGAGGGTTTCGGCCATGCGCTTCGAGACCGCGATGATGCGGTCCGCGAAACACCGGAGTGTCGCCTTGTCGAGCGCGTCATACGCCCGGGCCTTTGCCCACTCCCAGCCTCGCGTCGGCTCCCTCAGGCCGTGCACCGTTCGTACCACGTGGGGCACACCCGCCAGTTTCGCCGCGATGCTTCCCAAGACATTGTCCTTGTACCGATGCGTGTGGACGACCTCGACGTCGCGATCGCGTAGGAATCGGGTCAGGAAGGTCAGTATCCGAACGGCACCGTGCTGAGTCTCGTCCACGACCGTGACCTGGACGCCGAGCCGTCTCAGCTCACGGGCCAGCGGTCCCTCATTCAGCAGGACAGCTGTGAGGTTCACGTCCGGTCGCGCGACCAGATACGACGCCACCGTCGCGAGCTGGACCTCCGCGCCGGCCCACAAGTCGGCGGACATGATGTGGCATATCCGAATTTCCCTGGGCGCGCCGACTGAGCGGGGAACGGCGTCTGCCGACAGGTCATGACCTTGGGACGTCATCGCTCCGGTGTCAACCGGCGGGACGTCACGCGCCGGTCCGCGTCGGTGATGTTGGGATTGCCGCCGAGCGAATCGCGGGCTGCGCGGACGATCCGGGCGGCGCGTCGGCTCACGCATTGGATCAGCGTGACCCTCAGGGCTTTTGCGTACTGGCATGCCTCGTAGCGGAAGGGGTTGGGGTCGTCGCTGCTGGCCACGTCGTAGTGCAGACCCGGCTCGGCAAACTTCAGAAAGTCGACCAGCGCGGCTACCTTTGACGGCGCGGAGTCCGGAAGGTGCAGATCACGATCATTGTGGAACAGGCGCAGCAGCAAATGATCCAGGTCGCCGAGAAGCCAGCGGCTCTTCACGCCGAGCCTATACGTCCCGGCAACGTCGGGCCGCTGTCCCAGAGCCAGTTGATAGCTGAGGTACGGAAAATCGACGCCGGCGTCGACGGCCAGCTGCAGGGACCCCCAGGGGCGGCCGTTCACCTCCATGAGGACCGCATTTCCGTTTCGGCTATCCTGCTTGAATTCCATCATCGCGACACCGTGCCACCCGAGTGGCGCCAGCATGCGAATCGCGTAGCCTTTCAGCCGGGGATCGAGGGCAACGCTCTCGCACAGCACGCTGACGCCGCCGGAGGGCGGCTTCTCTCGAAGTCTCCTGTGCGCGAACGCGGCGAGCGGTTGGCCGTGGTCGAACAGGACGAATACGCCCAGCCCGGGGCCGACGATGCGCTCCTGAATCAACGACGGATAGGACGCCAGGTAGTCGGTCTCCTCGTAGAGGCGCCACAGCTCGATTTCGGAATGGGCATAATGCGCGCTCGCGCGCAACCAGCCGTGGTTGGTGGGGATCCTCGACCGAACGGGTTTGACCACAGCCGGATACTCGACCCGATCGACGAGCGCCTTCAATCCAGCGATGCCGTCGACGAAGTGCGTGCGGGGGATCGGGATGCCGCACCTCGTGGCGAGCTGGAGGAGGCTCCACTTGTCCGTCACCAAGTCGAACGCCTCGAAGGGCGGAGCCGCGATCGCGCTGTGGCGTCCGAGTGCGTGCCGATTCAGGGATATCCAATGAGTCGTGACATCCGTGACCGGCACGATGACATCCACCTTCTCCCGCGCGACGAACCGAAGCAGAAATTGCCGAAATGCTTCTGGTTGCAGCTCGGGCGACGGGTAGGTGACATGGCGGACGCAGTACTTGGAGGACGACGCCAGGCTGACAGCGTGCTCTGCGCCGACCAGGACCGACACGCCGCGTCGCCCCAGAGAGCGCACGATGGCGAGCGCCGGTCTCTGGTCGCCGTCGGTCACCAACGCCTTCATGTCGCTCGACCCGATCCCGGCACGAGATCTCGCTCGGCGCGCGCAGGCGACCCGGTGTCCGGCGCTTCCTCGAACCACGGGTCCAAAACGCGCTGCGCGACGTCGGTCGCCGGGCGGGCGCGGGCGTCCCGCCGGGTGGCCTCGAGCACCGCCGCGGTCAGGCGGGCGTCGTAGCGCCGGGGCCGGAGGACCGACCACGCCGCGAGCCGGGCGGGCAGCCGGCCACGAGCCAGCGCGAGGACGGTACGGGCCGCCATGAGGCCCAGCGCGACGCCGCTGATCGGGACCCACAGGATCCGACCAGCCCAGCCGCGCGCCCGCAGGCACGCGACGAGCGCGGCGCGCGTCGACACCGCCGGATCGAACAGGTTGACGATGGCTGGGGCCTCGTCGAAGTGCGCCGCGCACCAGGCGACCGCTTCGGCGCACCGAGCGACGTCGCACACGGCGATCGGCAGCCCGGGGCGGCCCAGCCCCAGGTGCCAGCGGCCGAAAAGACGTCGGCCCATGAAGCCCGGCAGCGCGGGCTCGCGCCAGTCCACCAGGGCCCCGGGACGGATGACCCGAGTCGCGATCCCGAGTGCTGGCGCTTCGCGCTCGACCAGCTCTTCCTGCAGGCACTTGCCCCAGGTGTACGGACCCAGGCGCCGGGGATCGTTCGGCCGCGGCGTCCCCTCGTCCCCGGCGCGGACCCGGATGCGCTTGAGGGCGCTCGAGTGGTGGCGAGCCATCTGGCCTGAGCCGATGAATGCGACGCGGAGCGGTCGATCGGTCACACTCGATCTCACGTTACTGGATGAGGTATTTGCGGATGCGGGGGCCAAGACGTCGGGTCACTGCCAATGGCAGACGTCGCCACGCCTTCGCGACAAGAACCGCTCCCCTGCTCGCACTCGATATCGGCGGGCTGCGTCGTGGAGTAATGGGGATCGTGTACCAGAATAGTTGTTCCTCTCGCGCGCCCCATTGACGCTTGAAGTGATATGTCCCCGAATGGCGGCTCGACCGGCCGAAATCGAAGCGGCGGAAGCCCTCCACGCATGCAGCGCGGAGAATTTCCCAGTACATGAGCATGTTAGGGCACAACGAGCGGTACTCGTTCAGGCACGAGGCCCAGGGCACCGCGAGACGGTCTTTGAAGGCCAGCGCAATCAGGCCGCCCACTGGCGTGCTACCTTTCCGTACCAGGGCAATCCGAGCGCGGCCGCCGAAAGAATCCACGATGGCGCGGAGGAATCCCAGCGCGTGCACCGGAGACCCGAGGTCCCGCATCCGCACGGCGAAGATCTCGTAAAAGGCCGGCAATTCCTCCGCGCCGCCGAATTCGACCGAAAGTCCCGAGCGCTCGGCCTTCCGAATCTGATTCCGGACACTCCCGTCGAGCTGTCGCCACAGGCGATCGGAACCGGCGGGGAGAGGGAGGGTGAGGTTCACCTTGTGCTCCATCGGCGGAGAGGCGAGCGCCAGTCTCTCCGTGCAGCGCAGTTCCACGACCCGGGCACCGAGGCGTCGCGCCTCGCCGATCAGGTGCTCGACCAGCACCTGGGCCAGTGGAGCTGAAGAGCTGCACGGGCCGCCGCCGTCGAGGAAGGGCATCGACGTGACGACGGTCCCGAAGAAAGGCCTGCGTACAACGAAGGCGGGCAGCAGGCCGAGGCGTCCCTTGTCGTCCTCGGCACTCAGATAGAGTGGGTCGTGTCCGTATGCGTTTCGGACCACGGTGAACCACTCTGGCGAGTGAGCCAGGGTCGACTGGCTCAGCTCGTCGACAGCCTGCCGCCACCTCCCGGCGGGATCCGGTGCCGAGCACCTCACCCGAACGTCGGATCGGTCCAGTATGGTCGCCATGCGGAAAGGGCTACACCGACCTGCCGAGACCCGACCGTCCGAGATCGCGAGTCGTCGCTTCCCGTCGTCCTCCCAGCCGGAGAACGTCGCGAGCCGTGCCGAAGCGGAACTGAGCCAGCAGGCGAGAGACCTTCACTACCTCCTTCCCGATACCCACGTAGAGGCGAAAGCGATGATGCCAGGCCATCGGCGGGCGGGGTTGGTCTGGGTCGAGTTCCCAGGGATGAAGGTAGAACATCACCGGTTGTCGCTCCCGAACGTTGACGCGCTGGATGCCGAGTCGGATCAACCCGAAGGGCGCCAGTCGGAAGTAGCCGCCTCCTCCGATCGGAAGGTTCACCCCCAGAAGCCGGGCCGTGCTGATGGGGAACTCCAGGAGCCTGTCGGACCAGTTTCGCCAGATTTCATACGGAAACCGCGGCGCGCCGGGCTGCCCATACCGGTCGTGCAGGATCGGATACAGGCTGGAGTCGTAGCGAAATCCTTCCTCGAGCAGGATCTCGTAGGCCCAGGACTGAGCCCGGCCGATCGAAAAGTTCGGCGCGCGATAGCCAATGACCGACTCGCCACTGAGATCCTCCAGTCGCGCCTTTGCACGACGAACGTCGGCGCGAAACTCCGAGGGAGTCTGACGATCGACATCTTCGTGTCGGTCCCCGTGGCAGGCGACCTCGTGACCCTCCTTAGCAATCGCGCGCACGACGGCGGGATGGGCGGCGGCGACCTCACCCAGAGTGAAGAACGTGGCGTGGGTGTGATGGTCACGCAAGAGAGTCAGGAGCCGCTCGACGCTCTGCTCGACCCGACTCCCAAAATGGCGGCCGACCAGGGTCCTCGTACCATGCCGAAAGATGGCCGCGTGATAGTATTCCTCGACGTCAACACTGAGCGCGTTCACTAGCATGTCGTATCGTCCTCTGCGACCTGGCTGCGGTTCGCAGCGAGACTGAGTTCGGACTCGGGGTACTTAGCGAGAGCTGGCCTCAGGGAGTGCCCTCATGCGCTCGGACGGATTCCAGCTCGTGATGCGCTCCCCGCGAGCGTAACGGAACCACGCGGTCAAGATTGCGAGGTTGACCAGGAGAAGGAAGGCCGGGATCCTGAGGACCCGAGACCCTGTCCAGATGCCTCCGAGGGCCGCCGCATAGAAGCCGAGCTGCACGAGGAAGGCGCCGAGATAGAGCGTCGAGTGGGTGACGAGCACCGCGTTGCTGAGGCACGCCAGAATCATAAAGAAGGGAACGAGCCAGCGGCACAGCTTGTGGCTCAACAACTGCCAGGAAAAGAGCCCATATCGAACGGGGTTCAGCATCCGGACGTTCACGGCGAGGACCGAGATCCCGCGCACGACCGTCCGCACTTTTCGTTGAAACTCTCGCCTGTCATCGACGATGTTCCGGTAGTACCCGGCGCTCTCGAGGTCCAGGACGCCCCGCAAGCCTGTTTCGACGGCATTGAGGACCGTGTTGAAGTCACTCTGACGGTCTCGGGCCCAATGGCGGCACACCTCCCGTCGGGCCGCGAAGAAGGAGCCACTGAGGCCCACGAGACTGTTCACCCGCGTCTCGAGAACCCGGAGAAACATCTCGTACCTGACGTAGGCGCCCTCGCCGGTGATCCTTCCGTCGGGATCGATGAAGCGGTCGACGCTGCTGACGCATCCCACGGTCGGATCGGCGAAATTCCTGACGATGCTCGAGATACCATCGGGTGCCAAGGCGGTCGCGACATCGGAGAAGACCAGGACGTCTCCCGACGCGACCTCGATGGCGAGTTGCTGGACGGCTTCCTTTCCGCCTCGCTCCGGGGCCCGGACCAGTCGGACTCGACCCGAGTAGGAGCTGACAATCCCATCCGTTCCGTCGCTCGAGCAGTCGGAGGCGACAATGACTTCGAGACGCTCGAACGGGTAATCTTGGCTCAGCGTATTCTCGATCTTTTCACGAATGCGGGCCCCCTCGTTGCGGGCCGCGATGATGAAGGAGACGCGAGGGAGCACACGTCCCTTCTTCACGGGGCGGTTTCTGAAGACAGAGAGAGCCATCAACGCGGATGGATAGCCGAGGTAGGCATACAGGACGAGAGCGACGGACGACCAGAACGTGATTTCGGCCATCATGCGGCAGAAATGTCCCGACACAATTCGGCAATAGCTCTCTTGTCCTTCTCCGAAAGCCAATGGTGGGTCGGAATGGTCAAGAGGCTTTCCGCCACTCTTCGGGCGGACGGAAAACGCCCGTCGTGGAAGGCCGCCCGAATCTCGGCGATCTCGTTGATGGGGGTCGGGTACGCGACACTCAGTCCCAGCCCACACTGCTGCGAGAGCGAATAGAGCCTCTCCCGTTCCTTCGGAGTCGCGACGAGAACCGGTAGGCGCAAGTAAGGGTGGGCCGGCCCGTGTGCCAGTCGGAGCGGCAGCCGTTGGCTGAAGTAGGTCGCGGTTTCGGACCGGACCTGGTTGGACCGTGTCAGCCGGCTCCGCCAGCCGCGGAGGAGACCTGCCTTCATTCCGGACATTCGCTTGAGCGGAATCTCCCTGGGAAAGATGGTGTCACCCAATCGAAGAAAAGGCAGAGCGGCGGGGATCCAGTAGAGTCTCGGCCGGATGAAGATCGTCATCAGGACGGCCTTGATGAAATCGTTCAACACTTCGGTACCGCGGGGAGTCTCGAGCCGGCCGTAGAGCCGGGCGGCGGCCTCGGCGATGGGCGCCGAGTTCGTGAGAAGGATTCCGCCTGATCCACACGTGATGTTCTTCCCACGGCCGAGGCTGAAGATACCGACATCGCCCGTCGTTCCGAGTCGGCGCCCTTTGTATTCCACCCCCATCGCCTGGGCCGCGTCCTCCACCATGAAGATCCCGCGGCCTTGACAGAGCGTGCGAAGCCTGTCGACGTCGGAAGGGACACCGAACAGGTGGTGAGCGATCACGCAGAGCGTGTTAGCGTTCAGCGTCTGCTCGACGAGCGCGTGGTCGAAATCGAAGGTCGTGGGGCTGATGTCGCACAGCACGGGTCGCAGCCCGGCTTTCAGAATGGCGGCCGGTACGGAAAAGCAGGTGTAGGCCGGGATCACGACCTCGGTCTTGGGTGACAAGGACTTCAAGGCCATGAGCGCCAAGGTCAGCGCGGCCGTGCCCGATGACACCAGGAAGACGTCGCTGGCGGCGAAGTGCCGGCGGATCTCCTTTTCGAGCGCCCGTAAGGCCCTCTCGGGGGAGAGGATCCCGCTGACGCCGTGCCACAGATCCGCCCCGCAGAGGGGCGCGGCCGCCGGTGGTAGTGTCCGACCAATCTTCATGGCAGCCCAGCAGGCCTCGCGCTACCTGAGCCGGCCCATCCGGACTTCGTCAAACGGCATGAAGGCTCCGGTTAGAAAAAGCCATCGCGCGGCGTCCTTTCGGGTGATGGCATAGACTTTCGGCCCCTCAAATCTACACGGGATGGTCCAACGGCCGAACTCGCCACAGTCAAGGCCAAGCCGCGGTTGAAAGAAGATGGCATCGGCCTTGGACGCAACGCGGTGAAGGATCGCCGGGAGGATGGCTCGGAAGCTCATCGTTCCCCGAGGCCAGACCGCATCCAGCAACACGCAGCCCCGAATCTGCCCCTTGAATTCGCGGATGATGCTCCCCAACGCGAACCATCCCTCGTTGCCACGTGTGTCGCGGAACACACAGATGTCGAACGGGTGGTTGTGCGAGCGCGGCCCATATCGCCATTGGAGGAACCCAGCCGATCGGTCAGTCGTGATCCAGTGTGCGGACCGGTGGCGGCGAAACAGCTCGGCGAGTTTCTCCCAGTCCCGACACGGTTCGACGCTGAGGTCCGCCGGATGCCGCGCGAGAAGCCGGACGACTGGATCGACACACCGGCCAACGACGCGCGCGATTCCCGCTGCGAGCGCGCTCGAGGACTTCCCCGCAAGAAATTCCGGAAGCATCACTCCGAGTTTGAGAGGAAGAATGTGTTCCGTATCGGAATTCGGAACGGCGCAGGCGCCCAGCGTCTCCCAAATCGCACCGGAATTGGCGTTGCACGTGGTGGAGAAGAAGAACGAGTAGCCGGGGGAATTCAGATATCGCTTGAACAGGTAGAGCCCCAGCGTCCGGGCTTGGGGCTCGACGAAAAAACTGCCCGAGCCAAGACCGAGAAGCCGCTGATCTCCCGCCAGGAAGGCGCCGGGGAAAGAGAGGAGGAATCCTGTGATGACGCCCGAAGCATTGCGAATGCACAGGCCGTGGTGAGGCGCTGCTGTGGCGAGCGGATTCTCAACCAGAAGCCATCGGAGCCATTGGAGCCACACTGCAGTGCTCAAAGGATCCTCACGAGCAGGGTGCCGAGTGGACGAACCCGCATGCCAACGGTGGAGGAAGCTGGCCACCTCGGGCAGGGCAGAACCGTCGAGCGGTTGTATCTCGAATTTCTTAGTGGCTTCTGTGCTCGAGCCCAGGAGCATGGCTGGTCTCAGCCGTTCACGCCGCTGTCGACATGACCGCGCCTCAGCCGTCGGCCCTTCTGCGCGCACATGTACAGCAGCCAATTGCGATACACGCGCGCCGCTGCCGGACCCCACGTGTTGGTGACCCTTCCGGCCGCGATGTCAGTTGGGAACTCCGCGAGCAGCTTCTCGCGCCGATCCGACAGCGCTCGCTCTCGGATGGCGCTCAATGCCGCGACGGTGTCGTCGTCGAAATAGCCCCGTGGCATCGGCGGGTAGGTCTCTCGCTCCCGCCGGAGGAAGCGCTTGATATCTCGACGATACTCGAGCAGCAACGTCGGCGCCTCATACTCCGGATGCCCTTGGAAAAAGACGAACAGGCTGTTCCGCTGCCTCACGAACGCGTCGACGCCCGCATCCGCCGACCGCGTGAGCACGCGATAGCCGCACGACGCCAGGGCATCCTCCGGAATATCGTTCCACCGGGAATGCGGCATCCGCAGGCAAGGCGGAACGCCGGCCGTCAAGGGGTGATCCGAGACTCGCGCACACTCGAACACCCCGAACCGCTTGTCGTGGAGCGCCCGCCGCCCGATGCCGTCCAGGTGGAGCAGCGCGGCGTGCGCGGCCAAGCACGACCAGACCGTCGAGTGCGTGTGGTGCTCGGCCCACCCCAGAACTCGAGTCAGGCTCCCCCAGTACGGCTCGTCCATCAGGTTCGGCGCCCGCGGCTCCGTCCCGGTCACGATGAGGCCGTCGAGTTGGCGGTCCCACAGGGCATCGATGCCGGAATAGAGGCTGTCCACACGGTGTCGACCCCAAGCCGCTCGCGGAACATCCGGCAATGCGTAGAGCGTCAGCCGCACCACCATGCCGTCCGCCGCCGCCTCGAGCAGGGTGAGAAACTGCCGTTCCGTCGCCTCCAGCGCCGCGTCCGGCATATTGTTGACGAGGCCGATCTCGAGGCAGCTCGCGTCCGAGTCCCGGAACTCGACGGCCGCCTTTCTCTCCAGGCAGATCGCCATCA
>QHSR01000193.1 GCA_003221635.1 Candidatus Rokuibacteriota bacterium
CGACCTGTAGCGGCGGCGGCCGTGCGGATCGACATCGTGACGCTCTTTCCGGGCATGGTCGAGCCGGCGCTCGCGGAGTCGATGCTCGGGCGGGCGCGTGCGCGTGGACTCGTTGACATCCGGGTGGTCAATCTCCGAGACTACGCGGAGGGTCGGCACCGAGTCACCGACGACTATCAGTTCGGGGGCGGCGGCGGTATGGTCCTGAAGCCCGAGCCGCTCTTCGCCGCGGTGGAGGCGCTGCGCACGCCCGGCGCGCGGGTCGTGCTGATGGACCCGCGGGGCCGGACTCTCACGCAGAAGGTCGCGGCCGAGCTGGCCGGTGAGACGCACGTGATCCTCCTGGCCGGGCGATACGAGGGTGTCGACGCGCGCGTCGGCGAGGGGCTGGCGAACGACGCGGTCTCGATCGGCGACTACGTGCTGACGGGGGGCGAGCTGCCGGCGCTGGTGGTGACCGACGCGGTGACACGCTTGCTCCCGGGCGTGCTCGGGGCCGAAGGCGCGGCGGCACGTGAATCATTCGCGGACGGGCTCCTGGAGCCGCCGCAGTACACGCGACCCGAGGCGTACCGGGGCGCGCGTGTCCCGGCGGTGCTGCTCTCGGGCGACCACGCGCGCATCGCGCGCTGGCGCCGCGTGCAGGCGATCTGGCTCACGTGGCGCGAACGCCCGGACCTCCTGGCGACGGCGCGGCTGACGCCCGAGGAGCGCAAGCTGGTGGAACGATTCGAACGCGGGGAAACGCCGGAACAGCTCGATGACCCCGCGAACTGAGAGGTAGTGCGAGCCGCAGGACGTCGCGGGGCGGGGGCCCCGCCGTCCGAGGCGAACCTATGAGGTAGTGCGAGCCGCAGGACGTCGCGGGGCGGGGGCCCCGCCGTCCGGGGCGAGCCGATAAAGAGTCTCGAGAAAGGGACCGAGCGAGATGGACGCAATTCGACTGGTCGAGGCCGCGCAGCTCAAGAAAGACCGGGCAGGGTTCGCGCCGGGTGACACGGTGCGCGTGCACGTCAAGGTGGTCGAGGGCGAGAAGGAACGGTTGCAGGTCTTCGAGGGCATCGTGATCCGTCGCCGCGGCGAGGGCGGCCGTGCCTCGTTCACGGTGCGACGCATCTCGTACGGCGTCGGCGTCGAGCGCACCTTCCCGTTGCACTCGCCCCGCATCGAGCGGGTGGAGGTCGCCCGGCGCAGCCGCGTGCGGCGCTCGAAGCTCTACTACCTGCGCGGGCTCGCCGGCAAGGCGGCGCGCCTCAAGGAAAAGCGCATGCCCCTGGTTCCCGCCACGGCTCCCGAGCAGTAGGCGACGCGCCCCGCGTGACGCCGCCCCAGTCGGCGCCGTACCGCTACGAGGCCCAGGCCTGGCGGACAGGTGTCACGCTGATCGCCGGTGTCGACGAAGCAGGACGCGGGCCCCTGGCGGGGCCAGTGGTCGCGGCCGCCGTGATCATCGCGCCCGACCGGCGCATCAAGGGGCTCGCGGACTCCAAGGTCCTCACGCCCGAGCAGCGCGAGGCGCTGTTCCACGTCATCAGCGAGCGTGCCGTCGGGGTCGGCGTCGGAATCGTCGACCACGAGACGATCGACCGCATCAACATCCTGCAAGCCACCAAAGTCGCGATGGCCGAGGCCCTCGCGCAGCTCACGGTACGGCCCGACCTCGTCATCACCGATTTCGTCGCGTTGCGGGACCTCGCCTGTCCGCAGAAGAACCTGGTGGACGGCGACGCGCGCTGCGCCACCGTCGCCGCCGCCTCGATCGTCGCCAAGGTCACTCGCGACCGCCTGATGGTCGAGGCCGACCAGCGCTTCCCCGTGTACGGCTTCGCCCGCCACAAGGGCTACGCGACCCCGGAGCACCTCGCCGCGCTCGACCGCTGGGGCCCGTGTCCCCTCCACCGGCGCACCTTCGCGGGGGTGTGGCGCCAGGGCGAGCTGTTCGTCCTGGAAACCGACGAGTAGCCCGCGGCGCGGGGGACTTGACGCGAGGATCCTGTCGATATATATCTGGCAGCTATATATCTGTCAGCTGTAGGGCAGACGACAGGAGGCGCGGTATGAGTCGTGCGACGCGGCTGATGGCAGGCCTCACCCTCGTTCTCGTTCCGACGATCGAATTCGGCGGCTCCTTCCTCTTGACCTCGCTCATCGATCCTGAGTCCGGGTACATGGCGAATGCCCTGCGCCAGAACTTCTTACGGGCCGGGCACGCGCACGCGGGGGTCCTGACGATTTTCTCGCTCGTCTGCCAGGTCCTCGTGGACGCCGCCCGCCTCTCGCCGGCCCTCGCGTGGCTGATCAGAGTCGGCACTCCCCTGGCGGGCATCCTGATGTCGGCCGGCTTTTTCTTTTCCCTCCTGGCGCCCGGCGCCACCGAGCCGAGCCGCGCGATCGGGTTGATCTATGCGGGCGCGGTCATCCTCGCCGTGAGCGTCTTGAGTCTGGGGATCGGGCTCTTGAGGGCGAAGTGACGCAGCCCCGCCGGGCGAGCACGAGCCGGTACGCGATCCTCGGCGTGTTGAGCATCGGCCCGATGTCCGGCTACGACGTCAGGAAGCTGATCGGGCGCTCCATCGCCCACTTCTGGAACGAGAGCTACGGCCAGATCTACCCGATCCTGAACCGGCTGGCCACCGAAGGGCTCGCCGAGCAACGCCGGGAGAAGCAACGCGGCAAGCCCGACCGCCATGTCTACTCGCTCACTGCGAAGGGCCGCGGCGAGCTCGAGCGCTGGCTCGCCGTCCCCGCGCGGCACGAGCCTTTCCGCAGCGAGCTCCTGCTCAAGCTCTTCCTCGGGGGCGCCGGGCCGGTGGCCGACAGCATCGCCCAGATCGAGCACTATCAGGCTCGCCAACAGGAGCTCCTCGAGACCTACGTGGCTATCGAGCGACGCCTCGGCGAGGAGTTGGCCGGTCATCCGCAGCTGCTCTTCTCGCTGGTGACCCTTCACTACGGCCAGCACCGGTGCCGCGCGATGCTCCAGTGGTGCGTGGAGTCGCTCCGTGACCTGAAGCGGCTCGAGAAGCGGCGCGGCGGTCGGCGGCGACGCTGAGGAGGTCGAACCGTGGACACTCTGATCACGACGCTTCGATGGATTCACATCTCCGCCGGGACGCTCGCCCTTTTCGTCGCTCCCGGAGCGATGCTGACCGTGAAGGGCGGTCGAGCTCACCGGCGCTGGGGCAAGATCTATTTCTGGTCGATGGCCGTGGTCGCGGCGACGGCCCTGGTTCTCGGTCTCTGGCGTCCCCAGATCTTCCTGGCGTTGCTCGCCGTCTTCAGCTTCTATATGGCGTTCTCCGGCTATCGCGTGCTGTTCCGCAAGCGCCTGGTGCAGGGTCAAAGGGCCGGGCCGATGGACTGGACGGCCGCCCTGTTGACGCTCGCCGCCAGCTCGGCGCTGGTCGTCCTCGGCCTCCTGAGGCCCGGTCCGAGCTGGGAGCGCGTCGGGGTGGTCCCGGTGGTCTTCGGTGTGCTCGGGTTGGTGCTCTCAGGACTCGATGTCCGGCGCTTCGTGCGGCCGTCGTCGGACGCGCACGCCTGGTGGTTCACTCACATGACGGGAATGCTCGGCTCCTACATCGCGACGGTCTCGGCGTTCTCCGTCGTCAACTTCACGTTTCTGCCGATCGCCGTGCGCTGGCTCTGGCCGACCGCCATCGGCACACCACTGGTCGCGCTGTGGGTCACCTACTACCGGGTGCGGTTTCGCCGGAACGCGCGCTCGCGCGTCGAGGCCACGCGCGCGGCCAACATCTGATCGGCCTGTAGTCGAGCGCACCGGGCGTGGTAGAGTCCGGCCCAAGGCCTGCGGCTAATGGGCGGAGTGCGTCGAGACGACGCTCAGCGAGATTCCTCGAGCTTGCGCGTTCTCCATCTCTATCCCAAGGGGGACTTTTTCACCGGCGCGGCCATCCAGGTCTGGGATCTGGTCCAGGGTCTGCAGGCTCGTGGCCACGACATCGTGCTGGCGACCCGACCGGGCTCGCACTGGGCGGAGCGGGCCGCGAGCGCGGGCCTCACCTATTACGGTCTCCCCATGGCCTCGGAGCTCGATCTCCGCTCGGTCCTGGAGCTGGTCCGCCTGTTGCGACGGCATCGTATCCAGGTCGTGCACGCGCACAAGGGACGGGCCCGGACACTGATTCTTCTCGCCGGGCTGTTCACGGGCATGCCCGTTCTGGTGCTGAATCGCGGTGTCAGCTTCCCTCTCGACCGCTTCAACCGTCTCGGCTATATCACCCGGCGTGTCACCGCGATCATCGCCGTCTGCGAAGCCATCAAGATGAGCCTGGTACGAGCGGGCGTCCCGGAAGCGAAGATCCGCGTGATCTACTCCGGGACCGACACGGAGCGCTTTCATCCCGGGGTCGATCGTACGCGGATTCGAGAGGAGCTCGGCCTGACGCGCGGGCAGTTTCTCGTGACCCAGATCGGCGTGCGCGACGGGAAAGGCAACGGCGACGTCATGGAGGCCATGGCGACGGTCACGGCCCGCGCGCCGTCGGCGCACCTTCTCATGGTGGGAGCGCGCGACCCTCGCGCCGTGCACGAACGAGCGCAGGGACTCGGGCTCAAACGGAACTTCCACGTCCTCGGCTTTCGGGAGGACGTCCCGGAAATCCTCGCCGGGAGCGACTGCTGCGTCGACGCGTCCTACCGCGGGCTCGGACTGACGGGAACCCTCCGCGAGAGCCTGGCGGTCGCGACTCCGGTCGTTGCCACCGCGGTCGAAGGCAACCCCGAGCTCGTGATCGAGGGCGAGACCGGCCTGCTCTTTCCGCCCCGGGACGTCCCGGCCCTGGCGCGCGCCATCACCCGCGTGATGTCGGATCCGGTGTTGGCGCGACAGACGGCGGACGCCGGGCGTCGACGGGTCGAGCTCCTCTTTTCCACACGGCGAAAGGTCGAGCGCGTGGAAGCCCTGTACCGTGAGCTGGTGGCAGCGCACCGCCCGCGGTCATGAGCGACGTCGCGTTCGGGCTGTTCGACTGGATCGATCGGCGGCAGGGACCGCTCGGGCAGCTCTACGAAGAACGCCTGCAGCTTCTGGAGGCGGCGGAGGCGGCCGGCTTCTTCTGTTACCACCTCGCCGAGCACCACGCCACGCCGCTGGGGATGGCTCCATCGCCGTCGGTGTTCCTGGCGGCCGCGGCCCAGCGCACGCGGCGCATTCGACTGGGGCCGCTGGTCTACCTGCTGCCCCTGTACTCGCCGCTCCGTTTGATCGGCGAGATCTGCATGCTCGATCATTTGAGTGGTGGCCGGCTCGACCTGGGTGTGGGCCGCGGGGTGTCGCCCTACGAGGTCGGTTACCACGGGCTCGACCCGGCGCGCACGCGCGCCATGTTCCAGGAGGCGCTCGACGTGATCGTCGCCGGCCTGACGTGCGAGCGGCTGACGTATCGTGGCGAGCACTACCGCTACGACGACGTGCCGATGGAGCTCGCGCCGCTCCAGCGTCCATATCCGCCGCTCTGGTATGCGACGAGCAACCTCGACAGCGTGCCCTGGGCGGCGGCTCAGGGGATGCACATGGTCGGGCTCGGTCCGGCGGAGGCGTACCGGCCGTTCGTCGAGACGTATCGAGCCAGCGCGGTCACGCAGGGGGACGATCCGCGTCGACTCAACCCTCACATCGGGGTACCGCGCATCGGGATCAACCGGCAGATCATCATCGCGGACACCGACGCGGAAGCGGAGGCAATCGCGCGGGCCGTCCACCCGCGCTGGGCGGCGAGCTTCGTCAAGCTCTGGGCCGACCACGGCAACACGGCCTACGCCCAGCGCGTCAACCTCGACGCGGCGCTGCGCCACGAGACGATTCTGGCGGGGTCGCCGGCGCGCGTGCGCGATCAGGTCGCCCGCCTGATCGAGGCGACAGGCGTCAACTACGTCATCGGCTGCTTCGCGTGGGGCGATCTGACCCTGGTCCAGTCGCTCCGTTCCCTGCGCCTGTTCGCCGAGCAGGTGATGCCGGCCTTCCACCCGTGAGGTCCGATCGCGATGGCCGTCAGTCGGTCGCGACCGACAGGAGAGCGTCATGAGCTGGAGCCGCTGTTCCCTGACCGCTCTCGCCGGTCTCGTGATCCTCGCGATTCTGGGCACGGCCGTGAGGGCCGTCGCGCAGACGCCCGCGGCCACCGGTCCCATCACGATCGGCGTCCTGGCGCCCTCGACCGGTCCCTTCGCGACCTACGCGCGCGACATCATCGACGGCGCGCGGTTGTACTCCGACGAGGTCGGGGGGCAACTGGGCCGGCGCAAGCTCGAGATGGTCGTCGAAGACTATCAGACCCGGCCGGACGTGGCGCTGACGAAGATCCGCAAGCTGGTGGAGCGCGACCGGGCTCAGGCGATCGTCGGCCTCGTGCTCTCCGCGGCGGCCCTTGCGGTGAAGGACTACGTGAACACCCAGAAAGTCCCGCTGCTCATCTCCGGCTTCGCCGTCGCCGAGAGCCTTACCCTCCAGCGCAACCCCTACGTCTTCCGTCTCACCTACAGCGCGGCCATGACCGGCGCCCCCATCGGCCAGTGGACGTACCGCCATCTGAAGGCTCGGCGGGCGGCGATCATCGCCTCGGACAGCGTGGGCCCGCTCGAGCTCATGATGGCGTGGGCTCGCGCCTTCGAGGAATCGGGCGGCAAGATCGTCCAGGAGATCTATCCGCCGCTGGGCACCGCGGACATGGCGCCCTGGGTCGCGAAGCTGCGCCAGGACGTGGACGTCATCGGCGTGCAGACGGTCGGCGCCGACGGCGTTCGCTTCGTGAAGCAGTTCCAGGAGTACGGGCTCAAGGGCAAGATCCCGGTGGTCGACGCGTCGGTGGGAGTCAGCGAAATCTCGCTCCTGCCCACGGCGGGCGAGGCGGCCGTCGGCGTCTACAACAGCCAGCCTTACCAGTACACCGTCGACACACCCCGGAACCGGAAGTTCGTCCAGGCGTTTCGGGCCAAGTTCGGTCGCGACCCCGGGTCCCCCGCCGCGTTCACCTACGCGGCGATGGCCGCCCTCGACGCGGCCGTCAACGCGACCGGCGGCCACATCGAGGACTCGGCCCGATTCCTCGAGGCGCTCCGCAAGACGGATCTCGAGGCCCCGCAGGGCCGGGTGCGTTTCGATCGACTCCAGAACGTCGTCACCGACATCCACATCAGCCGGATTGAAAAGGTCGGCGACCAGATCCAGCCCGTCGTCATCGAGACGATCCGCGGCGTGGACCAGTTCCTCGGCATGGACCCGGCCGAGTACCTGAAAAAACCCCGGCTGGTGACGCTGAAAGGCTCATTCGCCAAGTAAGCCCCCGAGGCCTGACGGTGGGTCCGGAGGGTGTTGCTGGACCCGTTCCCGAGGCGCGGCGACGGGCGTCGCGCGCCCGGATGGAGCCCAGCCGCCGCGGATCAGCGCACGCGCGCCGCGTGGTCCAGCAATCCCTCCGGACCCGCCGTCAGGCCTCGGGGGCCTTACGCGAGCGCTTTGAGCCGTGGATAGACCTCGCGGACGAACATCTGCATACCCTTGACGGTCTCCTCGTGGTCGAGGAATCCCGCCTGCCCCATGATGAGCAGATGGCCGAAGCCACCGACGTGGTCGTACATCTTCATGATCTGGCGATAGACCGAGTCCGGATTCCCGGCGAAGACGAGACCGTTCTCCATGAGCGGCCCGAGCGCGGGATTCTGGAACATCTTGAAGATGCCCGGGTTCGCTCCCTTCATCGCATTCACCGTCGACGCGGTCGGGTGATAGCCGGGCGGGCTGGTGAACTGCGGCGGGACCTTGTTGGACTCCAGGTACCACATCAGCTTGCGCGCACCGGCGTGACCCTCCTCGTCGGTCTCGCCGACGTAGACCAGCGCCGCGTAGGCGAAGCGATCGAGCGCCGGCGCGGGCAGGCCCAGCTCCGCGCGCCGCTCCCGATAGGAGCCGAACACGTTCTTCGTGCCCTCGAAGCCGGTCAGGAAGCAGGCGACGACGTAGCCCTTCTCACCGACATCCCGCGCGCTGGTCGGGCTGAGCGCGGTGATCCAGATCGGCGGGTGCGGCTCCTGGTACGGCCGTGGCCAGATGTTCACCTGCCGGTGGTGGAAGTACTTGCCCTCCCAGTTGAAGGGGCCGTCGTGGCTCGTCCACGCCTTCACGATCAGATCGTGGGCCTCCCAGAAGCGCTCCATCATGCGGGTCGGCCGGTGGTTGCCGGCCGACATCTCGTACGGGACGCCGCGCACGAACCCGCACTCCAGGCGGCCGCGCGCGTAGACGTCGACCATCGCCATCTCCTCGGCCACGCGCACGGGCTCGCGCCGGTTCGCGATCGGATTGCCGAGGATCAGGAGGCGCGCCTTGCGGGTGTCGCGCGCGAGCGCGCCCATGACGACCGCGGCCGACGGGTTCAGGTTGGTCGCCGTCTGGTGGTGCTCGTTCACCATGATCTCGAGACCGAGGTCCTCGGCGATCTGCCACTCGTCGATGAAGCGGTGATAGAGGTCGGCGCCGATCTTGGGGTCGTAGTAGCGATTGGGGAGCTTCACCCGGATCGAGTCATACTCCTTGGGATCGGGCAAGAGATGATACGCGTTCTCGCTGAAAAACCAGGCGCGCATGCCCATCGCTACGCTCTGCGCTCGCCGAGGAACCGGCGGACGCGATCGGCGAATGCCACCGGCTCCTCGAGATGCGGGAAGTGCCCGGCCCGATCGATCATCTCGAATCGCGCGCCCGGAATGGCGCTTCGATACGCCGCGCCGTAGTATGCCGCGGTGACGAACCGATCGTCGGCGCCCCACAGGAGCAGCGTGGGCGGCGTGATCCGGTGCAGCCACTGTCGCAGCTTCGGGTTGTGGAAGTAGGGTTCCCAGGCGTAGAGCGCCGTCGCCTCGCGATTGCGCGCGATCACGGTCAGCTGGTCGTCCGAGAGCTTCGTGTGGTCGACGGCGGCACGGACCGGATCGCGGTACTGCAGACGCACGACCTCATCCGGCGGGAGCGCGAAGATGTCCGGGATGTCGCGGGCCTCCCGGTCCCCGACCTTGATGCCGAGCGGAGCGACGAGGACGAGCCCGCCGAGCCGATCGCTACATTTCACCGCCATCTCCGCCGCGACCCAGCCACCGAGCGAAGACCCGATCACGACGACGTCGCGGAGATTCCGCTCGGCGAGGAGGTCGAGGTAGAGATAGGACAGATCGTCGACGGTGTCGATGCTGCCCACGTCGGGGGAACGGCCGAAGCCGGGGTGCGAGGGCGCGAGCACGCGGCCCTGGGCCGCGAGCAGCTCGAGGAACGGGGCGCCGGGATCGAGGCCCTCTTCGCCGTGGAGCCAGAGGATCGGCCGCCCCTGCCCTCGCTCGAGAATCTCGAGACGGACGCTGCGCACCGTCAGCCAGCCGGAGTCGGATGTGTTGTTGACCATAGTCGGAGGGAGACTATACCAAGAATATGGTGACCAGGTCGCTCACGCTCTCGCCCGCGCCGCGCTTCCCTGCTGGAGCCGCGCGACGATGCGCCACGCCGTCACCGGCGTCTCCTTGATGCGCACCCCGAACGGCGCCAGCGCATCCTCGATGGCGTTCGTGATCGCCGCCGGCGGGGAAATCGCGCCGCCTTCGCCGAGCCCCTTCACCCCCAGCGGGTTCCGCAGCGACGGGTACTCCAGGTGCACCGTCTCGATCAGGGGCAGATCGTCCGCTCTGGGAACCGCGTAGTCCATCAATGAGCCGGTCAGGAGCTGACCGGTCTCGTCGTACACCATCTCCTCGAAGAGCGCGCCGCCGACGCCCTGCGCGACGCCCCCGTGCACTTGCCCCTCGACGATCGTCGGATTGATGACGCGGCCGCAGTCGTGGGCGACGACGTAGCGCAAGAGCCGGACTCCGCCCGTGCCGACGTCGACTTCCACCTGCGCAACGTGGACGGCGCTCGCGTACGTCACCGTCGGCACGTGGTGATAGGCGCTCGCCTCGAAGTCGGGTGAGGCGACGCCGGGCCGGGCGAAGGTCGGGATCGACGCCTGGACGACGCGCGCGAGGTCCACCCCCGAGCCCGGCGAGCCCCGGACGAACACCCGGCCATCGTCGATCTCGATGTCGTCGGGACCCGCTTCGAGCAGGACAGACGCGGCGCGGACCACCTTCGTCCGCACCTCGCGGCAGGCGTCCGCGATGGAGCTCCCCGCCGTCACCGCGCTGCGGCTCGCGAACGTCCCGACGCCGAAAGGCACGGCGGCAGTGTCGCCGCCGACGACCGTCACCCAGTCGAGCGGCACGCCGAGCGCGTCGGCGGCGATCTGAGCGAAGCTCGTCTCGTGCCCCTGCCCCGAGCTGACCGCGCCCGTCGCGACGATCACGCGACCGGCCA
>QHSR01000297.1 GCA_003221635.1 Candidatus Rokuibacteriota bacterium
AGGACCGCGATCACCCCCGTGCTCATTCCGCCAGCCACACCGCGTCGAGCTGATCGTTCAGGTAATGGCTCGGCGTGATGGTCCAGCCCCTCACCTTGGCGTTGTGCGGGATGATCCGGTTCCACTGCAGCGTGTAGAGGTAATGGGCCTCGTCGTCGACCAGCCGCTTCTCGAATTCCCGGATGTATCGCTTGCGCTCCTCCAGATCGCCCGCGCGGCCTTGCTTGACGAAGAGCTCGTCGAGCGTCTTGTCGGTGTACCGGCTGTAGTTGGCGGGGCTCACCTCTTTGGACTGGAATTTGTAAAGGTCGAGGTCGGGCTCGACGATGTAGCCGCACTGGAAGTCCATGGCGACCTCGAAGTTGCCGGGTCGCAGGACCTGCCCGTAGTACGCCGCCGCCTCGATTACCTCTTGCTTCACGTTGAGCCCGACCTGTCGCCACTGGTCGATGAGCCAGACGCCCACCGGCTCGTACGGCATCGGGATGCCGCGGTTCTTGAACGTGAACGCGAAGCCGTCGGGCACGCCGGCCTCCTTGAGCAGCCGCTTGGCTTCGGCGCGTGACTTGCCGATGTCCCGGCCATAGCCGGCGAGCTTCTCGAGCTCGGCGGGTGGCGTCGCGTACGGAGTGCCTGGCACCTGGACGCCGGCCACCTCTTTGACGATGGCGATCCTCGACAGCGCCTGCGAGCCCTGGTAGCGGTCGAGCGCAAGCGTCAGCGCGCGCCGAACCCGCTTGTCGTCGAACGGCTTCTTTTCATGGTTGATGGCCACCAGCAGCGCGCAATCCCACGGGCTCTCCTGAACGGTGATCTTGGGGCCCAGCGCCGCCACGAGGCTATCGCGCTCGGCGGGCGAAAATCCACGGAACTGGATGTGCGCCCGCTCCGCCCGCACCGCGGCCACCTGGGCGGCCGAGTCCTTGATGAAGATCGCGCGGTAGCTGTCCAGGTACGGCTTGCCCTTGTCCCAGTAACTCGGGTTCTTCTTGCCCACCCAGTGCGAGCCCTTCTGGTGCTCCACGAACAGGAATGGGCCGGTGCCCATCACGTTCGTCTCGTACCACCGCATGTCCTTGGCCAGGAGGTCGGCCTTGTAGATCCAGTTCCACGGCGACGCCACCGAGGCCAGGAAGGAGGCCGAGGGCCACTTGAGCCGGAACACGACCGTGTACGGGTCGGGCGCCTGCACGGCCTCGACGACGAGGTACTGGCCCTGGCGGTCGGACGCGACCCCGGCGGGAGGGAAGATGATCTTGTCGTAGGAGGCCTTGACGTCCTTCGAGGTCATCTCGCCACCGTCGTGGAACTTCACCCCGCGACGCAGCTTGAAGGTGTAGGTGCGACCGTCCTTCGCCATCGACCACGACTCCGCGAGATCGCCGACGGGCTTGGTTCCCGTCTTGTCCAACGGGTCGATGCGGAGCAACGTGTTGTAGTGGGGGGCCATCGGGTGCATGACCCCGAACGTCTCCTCGCGATGGGCGTCGTAGGACGGGGGCTCGGACGGCACCGCAAACAGCAGCTCACCACCGTAGCGGGGCTTTTCCTGCGCCGCGGCCGGGCCGGCCGGCGCAGCGGTGATCATCGCGATCACGACGAGATATAGGCAACGTCGCATTAATTCTCCCTCCAGGAGTTTTGCTAGGAAACCGGCTTTGACCACAAGAAGTTTCAGTATTTAAGCACGTGCGGGCCTCGAGTCAAGCCAGCAGGCACGCCGCCCGGTGCCCCGGCCTGATCTCCCGCAGCTCGGGCACTTCCGCCCGGCAGCGCTCGACCGCGATGGGACAGCGGGGGTGGAAGACGCAGCCCGACGGCGGATTGAGCGGGCTCGGCACCTCGCCGCCCAGCACCACGCGCTCGCGCCGCGCCTCGAGCACCGGATCGGGGATGGGCACCGCCGAGAGCAAGGCTTTCGTATACGGATGCAGCGGGACGTCATAGAGCGACTTGCGGTCGGTGATCTCGACGATCTTCCCCAGGTACATGACGGCGACGCGGTCCGAGATGTGGCGCACGACCGACAGGTCGTGGGCGACGAAGAGGTAGGTCAGCCCGAACTGCGCCTGGAGATCTTCCAGGAGGTTGATGATCTGCGCCTGGATCGAGACGTCGAGGGCCGAGACCGGTTCGTCGCAGATGATCAGCGTGGGCTCGACGGCGAGGGCCCGCGCGATCCCCACCCGCTGGCGCTGCCCACCCGAGAGCTGATGCGGATACCGGTAGGCGTGCTGCGGGAGCAGGCCCACGTGAGACAGGATCTCGCCCACCCGCTGGGCGCGCCGGCGACGCTCGGCGACGATCCCATGCACGGACAGCGGCTCGGCGATGATCTGGCCCACCGTCATCCGCGGATTGAGCGAGCTGTACGGGTCCTGGAAGATCACCTGCATCTTGCGGCGGACCGGCCGCAGATCGTCGTCGCCGAGAAGCGTGAGATCGCGTCCCTCGAACACGATCTGGCCGTTCGTCGGACGTTCGAGCTGGAGGATGCACCGGCCGGTGGTGGTCTTGCCGCACCCCGACTCGCCGACGAGCCCGAGCGTCTCTCCCCGGCGGATCTCGAAGCTCACGCCGTCCACGGCGCGGACCAGGCCGCTCCGGCCGCCGAAGAATCCGCTCCCCACCCGGAAGTGCTTCACCAGATTCCGGACTTCCAGGAGGGGTGCGGGGTCGCTCACGTTCCGGCAGCACTCCGCGCCAGGGCGCGATCGAGGTTGGCGGCTTCCCAGCAGGCGCTCACGTGGCCTCGTTCGCCGATCGGGCGCAGCGGCGGGACCTCGACGACGCAGCGCTCGACGCGAAAGGCGCAACGGGGCGCGAAGGCGCACCCGGGGGCGAGACGCGTGAGGTCTGGCGGTTGGCCCTCGATCGGGTCCAGACGCGCGCGCCGTGCCGCGCTCGATGATGCGGCCCGCGTACATCACGTTCACGCGGTCGGCGTACCGGGCGACCACCCCGAGGTTGTGGGTGATGATCAGCATGGCGACTCCGAAGCGCCGCGAGAGCTCCTTCATGAGCTCGAGGATCTGCGCCTGGATCGTCACGTCGAGCGCCGTCGTGGGCTCGTCGGCGAGGATCAGCGCCGGGTTACACGCGAGCGCCATCGCGATCATCATCCGCTGCCGCATTCCGCCACTGAACTGGTGCGGGTACTGGCCGAGGCGTCGTTCCGGGTCCGGGATGCCGACCATGGCGAGCAGCTCGACCGATCGGCGGCGCGCCTCGACCGGGGTCATCCCCAGGTGGATCTCCAGCCCCTCGGTGAGCTGGCGCCCGATCGTGAGGACTGGGTTGAGGGAGGTCATTGGCTCCTGGAAGACCATCGCGATCTCGCGGCCCCGCACGCGGCGCATCTCCTCCTCGGACAGCCGCAAGAGATCCCGGCCCTTGAAGACGATCTGGCCGCCCACGATCTTGCCGGCGGGCCCGGCGACCAGACGTATGATGCTGAGCGCGCTGACACTTTTACCGCAGCCCGACTCGCCCACGAGCGCGACGGTTTCGCCCTCGTCGACGTCCCAGGAGACGTCATCGACGGCGCGCACCACGCCGCCACGCGTCATGAAGTGCGTCTGGAGGTTCTTGACCTCGAGGAGGCTACCCACGGCGGCGCAGTTTAGCACCGATACACATTGGGGGGCTGAGACCCGGTCGGCGGTCGATGACGGCCCAATCCGACGACGCTCATCCAGCGGATTCCGCGGTATGCTGGCGGTCGTGAAGCGCGGACGGCCGGCACGAGTAGGGGGCCTGCGTGCAGGGAGAAAGCGTAGAAATTCCGGAAGGTAGGGCGCATCGTGTTCGGAGCCGCAGTCGTATTCTTGTCATCGTCGTCGGCCTCGCCTCGCAACAGCAGGCCAAGGCCACCGGTGGTGGCACCGGGGCACCGCCGACGCGACCGGTTCCGGTGGTCGTCGCACCCGTCCGCACCGGCGACCTGAGCGTCTATCTCACGGCGCTCGGCTCGGTCACCCCGCTCAGCATCGTCACGGTCAAGAGCCGCGTCGACGGCCAGCTCATGAAGACCCACTTCACGGAGGGCCAGGTCGTCCAGGCCGGCGACTTGCTAGCCGAGATCGATCCCCGCCCCTTCCAGGCGCAGCTCACGCAGGCGGAAGGGCAGCTCGCGCGCGATCAGGCCAATCTCGCGAACGCGCGCCTCGATCTCGAGCGCTATCAACGGCTGGCTCAGCTGGAAATGATCGCCCGGCAACAGCTCGACACGCAGCAGATGATCGTCAACCAGGCCGAAGCGTCCATCAAGATGAACGTGGGGCAGATCGACGCGATCAAGCTGCAGCTCACGTACTGCCGGATCACGGCGCCGATCACCGGTCGCGTCGGCCTGCGGCTGATCGATCCGGGCAACGTCGTCAAGGCGTCCGACACGGGCGGCCTCGTCGTCATCGCCCAGCTCGAGCCGATCGCGCTCGTGTTCAGCGTACCCGAAGACAGCCTGCAGCCGGTCCTGCGGCGCTTCCGCACGGGCGGCAAGGTTCCCGTCGATGCGTACGATCGCGAGGGGCGAACGAAGATCGCGGCGGGAACGCTGGTGGCGATCGACAACCAGATCGATCCGACCACCGGCACCGTGCGTCTGAAGGCTTCGTTCGGGAACACGGACGGGGTGCTGTACCCGAACCAGTTCGTGAACGCCCGCGTGCTCATCGACGTGCTGCACGACGCGGTCCTGGCGCCCGCGGAGGCGATCCAGCGCGGTCCGCAGGGTGCCTACGTCTACGTGGTCACAGGGGACAAGGTCGTGCAGATGCGCCGCGTCCAGCTGGGGCCGAGCGAAGCCGGGGTCATCGCGGTCCGCGCCGGCGTGGCGGACAGCGAGGCGCTCGTCGTGGACGGCGCGGAGAAGGTTCAGGATGGGGCGCGCGTCGAGCCGACGGTGCGCAAGGTGGGCCCTGCCGGCGCACCGGCTCTGCCCGGCGCCGCCGGTACGCCGAATGCGGCGCCGCGCACCCCCCGGCCGGGAGCGTGAACCTCTCTCGTCAGTTCATCGTCCGACCCGTGGCGACGTCGCTCCTGACGGCGGCGATCGTGCTGGCCGGCATCGTGGCGTATCGGCAGCTGCCGGTCGCCGCGCTCCCGCAAGTCGACTACCCGACGATCCAGGTCGTCACGTTCTATCCGGGGGCGAGCCCCGACGTCATGGCCTCGGGCGTCACGGCGCCGCTCGAGCGGCAATTCGGCCAGCTGCCGGGCCTCAAGCAGATGACGTCAATCAGCTCGAGCGGCTCATCGATCGTGACCCTGCAGTTCGATCTGGCGCTCTCCATCGACGTCGCCGAGCAGCAGGTGCAGGCGGCCGTCAACGCGGCCGCGACGTTCCTGCCCCGCGATCTTCCGAACCCACCCGTGTACAGCAAGGTCAACCCGGCCGACGCGCCGGTACTGACGCTCGGCGTGACGTCGCAGTCGCTGCCGCTCACGGCGGTCGAGGACCTCGCCGACACGCGGCTCGTCCAGAAGATCGCGCAGCTGCCCGGCGTGGGCCTCGTCACCTTGTCGGGCGGTCAAAAGCCGGCGGTGCGCATCCAGGTGAACCCGGCCCGGCTCGCCGCGAACGGTTTGACCATGGAGGACGTGCGCACGGCCGTCGCCGCGGCCAACGTC
>QHSR01000245.1:0-13632 GCA_003221635.1 Candidatus Rokuibacteriota bacterium
GCAACGTCTACCGGCAGCGCGGCGCCGTGGGGAGTGCGATCCGCGTCATCCCATACAAGATCCGCTCGTTCGAGGAGCTCGGGCTGCCCCAGATCGTCCAGCAGCTCGCCGATCGACCCAAGGGGCTCATCCTGGTCACCGGGCCGACCGGGTCCGGAAAGTCGACGACGCTCGCCGCCATGATCGACAAGATCAACAACGAGCGCCACGATCACATCATGACGATCGAGGACCCGATCGAGTTCGTCCATCCGCACAAGCAGTGCCTCGTCAACCAGCGCGAGGTCTTCGCCGACACAAATTCGTTCACCAGGGCCCTCAAATCGATCCTCCGTCAGGATCCGGACGTGGTCCTCGTCGGCGAGATGCGCGACCTCGAGACGATCGCGGCCGCGTTGACGATCGCGGAAACCGGCCACCTGACCTTCGGCACCCTGCACACGAACTCGTGCGCCCAGACGATGAACCGGATCATCGACGTGTTCCCGACGGCACAGCAAGCGCAGGTGCGGGCACAGCTCGCGCTCGTGCTGGAGGGCGTGCTCTCACAGACCCTCATTCCCAAGGTCGGCGGCGGGCGCGTGATGTCGCTGGAGATCATGACCGCCACGCCGGCCATCCGCAACCTCATCCGCGAGGAGAAGATTCACCAGGTGTATTCCGCGATCGCCACCGGCCAAAAGTTCGGCATGCAGACGATGAATCAGTCCCTGGCGGATCTGGTCAAGCGGCACATGATCACGAAGGAGGACGCGCTGAACCGGTCGACCCTGGTCGAGGAGTTGCTTCAGCTCCTCGCGCACGAAGGTCCAGCAGCCACGGCCGGCGCGGGCGCCGGCGCGTCACCGTTCGCCAGACGGTAGGAGGAGGAGACCATGGCCCTGTATGCGTATCGCGGCCGCTCGGGGGGAGCGGTCGTCTCAGGGGAGATCGAGGCGAACGACCGCCCCACCGCCGTCACCCAGCTGCGCGCCCGGGGCGTCGTCGCGACCTCCGTCCAGGAGCGGACGGCCAAGCCCGTCGGCATCAAGAAGATCGGCGGCAAGGTCAAGGACCGGGACATGGCGATCTACACGCGCCAGTTCTCCACGATGGTGGACGCCGGCCTCCCGATCGCGCAGTGCCTCTCGATCCTCTCCGAGCAGAGCGACTCCAAGGCCCTGCGGGACGTCACGGGCAAGATCGCGCGCGAGGTCGAGGGCGGCTCCACGCTCGCCGAGTCCTTCCGGAAATATCCCAAGGTCTTCAACGACCTGTTCACCAACATGCTCCAGGTCGGTGAGTCGGGCGGCGTGCTCGATGTCGTCCTGCAGCGCCTGTCGGGTTACATCGAAAAGGCCGCCAAGCTGAAGAGCAAGGTCAAGGGGGCGATGGTGTATCCCGTCACCATCATCAGCGTGGCGGTACTGGTCATCGTGTTCATGATGATCTTCGTCATCCCGACGTTCGCCAAGATGTTCCAGGGGCTCGGCGCGGACCTCCCGCTGCCGACGAAGATCGTCATGTTCCTCTCGGAGTTCACGCAGCGGTACATCCTCGTCATGGTGGGCGTGGGCGCCGGCGTGATCTACGGGATCAAGCGCTACTACAACACCGATCAGGGCAGCAACATCATCGACGCGTTCTTGCTGAAGGTGCCGGTCGTCGGGATGCTCATTCGCAAGGTCGCCGTCGCGCGGTTCACCCGGACGCTCGGCACGCTGATCTCCTCGGGCGTGCCCATCCTCGAGGGTCTACTGATCACCGCGCGTTCGGCCGGTAACCGCGTCGTCGAGAGGACGGTCATGCAGGCGCGGACCGCCGTCACCTCCGGCCGGACGCTGTCCGAACCGCTCAAGGGCAGCACGGTGTTCCCACCGATGGTCGTGCACACGACTTCTACGACGACGAGGTCGACACCGCGGTCACGGCGCTCACGTCCTTGCTCGAGCCCATCATGATCGTCTTTCTGGGCGTCGTCGTGGGCGGCCTCGTCGTCGCGATGTATCTTCCGATCTTCCGTCTGGTCACGTTGATGAAGTAGTGAGCGCGTTCAACGTCGGCGGGCCGCTCCGGGGGTTCGCCTGGGCGCGGCTCGGCGTCGCGGTCGTGCTGCTGGCGCTCGGGCCGTTCGTCTCGCCCGGCCTCGTGCCGGGCGAGCGCGAGGTGCTGACCCTCGCGCTTGTCGTCGCCCTGGCGTCGTCGGGCGCGTTGCTTCTGTTCGGTCCGCCGGCCCAGCCTCGCCGCCTCGCGTGGTTCATCTGCCTGCTCGACGCCGTGCTCATCACGGCGGTCGTCGCGGCCACGGGTGGCGCGCGCTCGATTTTCGCCTTCCTGTACGTGCTCTGTGTCACCTCGGCCTGCGTGCTGCTGTCTCGCACGCGCGGCCTCGCCATCGCAGCGGTGTCCAGCGTGCTGTACACGGGGATCGTCGTGTCCCGCACCGTGCTCCCGCTGATTCAGTTCTCGGACGCACCACAGGAGACGACGGCGCTCGAGCTGGTCACGATGTTCCTCAACGCCGCGACCCTGCTCGTCGTGGCGATCGTCGCCGGCGGTCTTGGAGAGCGGTACCGAGCCACCCGGCAGGAGCTCGAGACACGGCGGAAGGATCTCCGCGATCTGCAGGCATTCAAGGATCTCGTCTTTCAGTCCGTCGGCACCGGGCTGATCGCGCTCGATCGGGAGCACCGGGTCACCGCGTTTAACCGCGCCGCAGAGGAGATCACCGGCGTAGCGGCACCGCGGGCCATCGGTCGCACCTGGTCGGCGCTCGTCGGTGCCGCGTTACCGCTCGAGCCGATCGAGGTGGCGATCGGCGGCAACCCGCGAGCGTCCACGCGGCATGAGACGATGCTGCGCCGGCCCGACGGCACGACGGTGCCCGTCCGCATGACCTTCTCCGCCCTCCGCTCCGGCGAGGGGGAACGGCTGGGGTTGATCAGCGCCTGTGAGGACCTCTCGGCGATTCGCGAAATGGAGATGCGGATGCGTCAAGCCGATCGGCTGGCGACGGTCGGTCGGATGGCGGCGAATATCGCGCACGAGATCCGCAACCCTCTCGCCTCTCTCACCGGGGCGATCGAGGTCCTCACCAGCCCGCTCACGGCCGATGACGCGCGCGAGCGCCTCTCGCAGATCGTGGCGCGCGAGTCCGAGCGGCTGAACCACATCATCAAGAACTTCCTCGAGTACGCGCGCCCGGCGCCGCTGTCGATCGCCGCCTTCGACGTGGCGGTCGCCGCCGAAGAGGTGCTGCTTCTGCTCGAGCATCGGGCGAGCCCCGGCAGCCTCAAGGTCATCCGCGAATTCGCCCCGTCCATCCCCTGGCCCGTGGATGCTCAGCAGTTCCGGCAGATCCTGTGGAATCTCTGCCTGAACGCCGTGGAGGCGATGCCGGATGGGGGTGAGCTGCGGGTGGCCGCCGCCGTCCGGGCTGGCACGCTCGAGGTCGCCGTGAGCGACACCGGCGACGGCATTGGCGCCGGCGATCTCGCCCACGTGTTCGAGCCCTTCTTCTCCACGAAGCCGGAGGGCACCGGACTCGGGCTCGCCCTCGTCCATCGCATCGTCCAGGAGCACGGAGGCGAGATCGACGTACGCAGCGCGCCGGGTCTCGGCACCACGTTCACCCTCACGCTTCCCGCCCGCAATGCCTGACACACGGGTGCTCGTCGTCGACGACGAACGGAGCATGCGCGAGCTCCTCGCGATCATGCTGCGACAAGCGGGCCACGACGTCACCCTCGCCGAGGGCGGCGAGCAGGCCGTCGACGTGCTCAAGAACGAGGCGTTCGATCTCGTCATCACCGATCTTCGCATGCGGAAGGTCGACGGCCTCGGAGTGCTGCGCGCCGCCAAGGAGCACTCGCCCGGCGCCGTGGTCCTCGTCGTCACCGCCTTCGCCTCGACGGAGACGGCCGTCGAGGCGATGAAGCTGGGCGCGTACGACTACGTCACGAAGCCGTTCAAGCTCGAAGAGATCAAGCTGACGATCGCCAACGCCCTCGAGCGCAAGCGGCTCCAGGACGAGAACAAGGCGCTGAGGACGCAGCTCCGGCGAGAACGAGGCTTCGAGAGCTTCATCGGGAAGAGCCGTCAGATGAGCGAGCTGCTGGAGGTGATCCGCAAGACAGCGGATGGCCTCTCGACCGTGATGGTGACCGGGGAGAGCGGAACCGGAAAGGAGCTGGTCGCGCAGGCCATTCATCAGGAGAGCCCCCGCCGGACCGGCCCGTTCGTCTCGGTCAACTGCGGCGCCATTCCCGAGACTCTCATGGAGTCCGAGCTCTTCGGCCACGTCAAGGGCGCGTTCACCGGCGCGGTCGCCAACACGGTCGGCCTGTTCTCCGCCGCTCACGGCGGCACGCTGTTCCTCGACGAGGTCACCGAAGTGCCTCAGTCGGTGCAGGTGAAGCTCCTGCGCGTGATCCAGGAGCGGGAGATCCGCCGCGTCGGCGACACTCGCGACGTCAAGATCGATGTACGGCTGATCGCCGCCTCGAACCGGGACGTCACCAGGGCGGTCGCCGACGGCATCTTGCGAGAGGATCTCTTCTACCGACTGAACGTCATTCCGATTCAGCTCCCTCCCCTGCGGGAGCGGCGGGAGGATATCCCGCTGCTGGCCGCGCACTTCGTCCGAAAAATCTCCGCGGAGCTCGGCAAATCGGTGAAGAGCGTCAGCCCGGAGGCGCTCTCGATTCTCGAGAACTACCGTTGGCCGGGCAACATCCGGGAGCTCGAGAACGTGATCGAACGGGCGCTCGTCCTCGGCAGCGGAGACGTCCTCGAAGCCGAGGCGCTGCCCCCCGATCTTCATCTATCCCGCGACCTCCAGGAGGTTCCCGTAGAGATCCCGCCGGACGGGCTCGATCTCGAGGCGATGCTGGACCAGATCGAGCAGCGGTACCTCCAGATGGCTCTGGCACGAACCGGCGGAGTGCAGACCCGAGCTGCCGAGCTACTCCGCGTGAGCTTCCGGCAATTCCGATACAAGCTCCAGAAGCGCGGCCAGCGCGCTGCTCCCCAGGGCTGAAGCCCGCCCGGGGGTCAACATGACGCTTTTCGTCAGTTGCGATGCCCAGACCTGTCATGCGAAGGTCGGCGGCTCCGGAAATTCCGGGGCGTAGATACTTGAAAGATTGGCGTTTCTTCCTCGCTGGCGCCGGTGGTATCGAAGCTGCACTAGGACGGGTTACAAGAATCGAGTAGCGATTCACGCAGTGAAAAAAACAAGGAGGATCCCAATGATTCGGTGGTGGACGAAGAAGCGGCTCACGGTAGCGAACCAGCGAGGCTTCACCCTTATCGAGCTGATGATCGTTGTCGCGATCATCGGCATCCTGGCAGCCATCGCCATCCCGCTCTACGCCAACGTTCAGGCGCGCGCGCGGATTGCCAAGGCCCAGGCCGACGCCCGGGCCCTCGCCTCTGCGGTGTCGATCTATGGCGCCCACATGGGCAGAATTCCGACTGCTCTGACGGATCTCACGGTGGCCGTTTCCAACCCCCAGAACCAGACGGCGGGTCCGTTCATGTCGAAGGTTCCTGACCCGCCGGCCGGTTGGGCCGCGTACGGCTACACGGGCGACACGGCGTCGGGTACCTTCAACATCAACTCGAACGGCGACAACACGACCGTCTCTCTGCCGTAACGGGTCAACGTCGTAATCGCGCACGGGAAGGGATCCTCCCTTCCCGTGCGCGCGTCTGTGTCCGCACGCTGAGTCAAGAGTTCGCACGCTGAGAGGAGCGTCATGCCCGGGATCGAAGGTGTCGAGGTCGCCGTCGGCCCATCCACGCGACGGATCGAAGCCCCGCCGAACGTCGTCCGAGACTGGCTGCGCAGCTGCCTGCTGAGCCCGCGGATCATCCCGGTGGCGCTCGCTCTCGTCACGTTCCTGGTCTTCCTGCCGGCGCTCTGGAGCGGCTTCGTCGAGTGGGACGATCAGGTCAATCTGTACAAGAATCCGGAGTATCGGGGGCTCACGTGGCCGCAGATCCGGTGGATGTTCAGTACGGTGCTGCTGGGCCACTGGATCCCCCTCACCTGGCTCACGTTCGGCCTCGACTACGTCCTCTGGGAAATGAACCCGGCCGGCTATCACCTGACGAGTTTGGTGATCTTCGCCGCGAACGCCCCGGTCTTCTACTTCGTCGCGCTGCGCCTGTTCCGACAGGCGACCGGATTCGCCGCCGGCCCGCTTCGCCTGGCGGCGATCGCGGCCACGCTCTTCTTCGCCATCCACCCGCTCCGCGCCGAGTCCGTCGGCTGGGCCACTGAACGGCGCGACGTGCTCTCCGGGCTCTTCTATCTGCTCACGATCCTGATGTACCTGAAAGCGTGCGACGCGAACGGGAAGCGTCGAGGGTGGCTGCTTGCAGGATCGGTTGGCCTGTACGTCCTCGCCCTCGTCTCAAAAGCGAGCGTCATGGTGCTGCCACTGGCGCTCGTGGTGCTCGACATCTACCCGCTCCGCCGGCTCGGATGGCGCTGGCGGGAGCGGACGGGAGCGCCGACGCGCGCCGTGTGGCTGGAAAAGATCCCGTTTTTCGTCCTTGGGGTCGCCGGCGGTGCCGTCACGTACTACGCGCAGAACTCGAACACGTTCATCACGCCGCTCGAGAAGTACCCGTTGTCCGCGCGGCCCGCCATGGTGTTCTATAGCCTGTGGTTCTACCTCGAGAAGACGCTGATGCCGCAGGGGCTGTCACCGCTCTACGAGCTCCCGGCGCGGGTCAGCCTGCTCGACCGGCAGTTCCTCGTTCCCGCGATGGCGGTGACAGCGATCACCGCCGCCGTGGTCGCGCTGCGCAAGCGGTGGCCGGCAGGGCTCGCGATCTGGGCCTACTATGCGATCGCCCTGGGCCCGGTGATCGGGATCGTACACTCCGGGTACCAGCTGACCAACGACCGCTACAGCTATCTCCCCGGACTCGGCTTCGCGCTCGTCATCGGCGCGGCCGCGGGCGTCGTCGCCCGGGCGGGAGCCGCAGGCACGCTTCGCCCGTTACTCGTCAGGACGCTGGCCGGACTCGGGTTGGTCTGGGCCTGCGGCCTGGCCTACCTGAGCGCTCACCAGGTGCAGATCTGGCGTGATACCGAGAGCCTGTGGAGGTATGCGATCGAGTCCGAACCGACCTGCGCAATCTGTCGCGGCAATCTCGGAGTCTATCTCGCGAGTGAGGGGAATCTCGGTCTGGCGAGGGCTGAGTTCGAGCGTGTGGTCGCGCTCCGGCCCGACGACGTGAAGGTCTACCGGAACATCGGATACACGGACGCGCTGAGCGGAGACTTCCCCCGCGCCATCGAGCATCTGGAGCTCTACCTCACGCGGTACCCCAGTGACGTCGAGGCGCTCAACAACCTGGGGGCTGCCTTGCTGAGCAGCAAGCGCCCCCGCGAAGCACTCGAGCCCTTGCAGCGCGCGATTCAGATCAAGCCCCTGCACGTCCTCGCCTACGTCAACATGGGTTTCGTGTACGCCGACCTCGGGGAGCCGGCCGAGGCCCTGCGATGTTTTCGCCGAGCGATCATCCTGCAATACGACACGCCGCAGGCCTGGGTCGGCCTCGCCCGCGTTCACCGCGAGTCCGGGCAGCCGGGCCCAGCGCGCACGGCGTGGGGAATTCTAGGCCAGTTCGACGGCAAGCTGGCCGGTAGCATCGGACCCGCATTCCTCCAGACCTGGTGAGCGTGGCTCCGCTGCAAGCCCTCGCCGACGCATGGCCGGCCGGGATGCTCGCGGCCGTCGTCCTTTTCGGGCTCGCCATCGGGAGTTTTCTGAACGTCGTGATCGTCCGCGTCCCAGCCGGGCGCAGCCTCTGGCGTCCCCGCTCGGCATGCCCACGTTGCAGTGCACTGCTGTCGTGGTACGACAACATCCCCGTGCTATCGTTCCTCGTCCTCCGCGGGCGCTGCCGCACGTGCGGAGTGCCGATCGCCTGGCGCTACCCGATCGTCGAGGCCGTCACGGCCGTGGCCCTGGTCCTGGCGTACCTCGCCTTCGGACCGACAGCCGAGTTCGTGGTCGCGAGCGTGTTGCTCGCCGCGCTCATCGCGATCACCGCGATCGACCTCCAGCACCTGCTGATTCCCGACGTGATCACGCTGCCGGGGATTCTGGTCGGCCTGGTCGCTAACGTTGCGACAGGGCGCATGTCCTGGATCGACTCCGTACTTGGCATCACCCTCGCGAGCGGCTTGTTCCTGGCGATCATTCTCGTGAGCCGCGGCGGCATGGGTGGTGGGGACCTGAAGCTCGGAGCAATGCTCGGTGCCTTTCTCGGATGGAAGGCGCTGCTGTTCGCGCTCTTCGTCGCTGTCATCCTTGGCGGTGTTCTTGGGATCGCGCTCGTGGCTTCGGGTCTGCGCGGGAGGAAGGACGCTGTCCCGTTTGGCCCGTTCCTTGCCGTAGGTGGGGCGATGGCTTTGTTCTGGGGTGAACGAGTGTTCGGCTGGTGGGTGGGCGGGTTCGGTGGATGAATGCTCGCGGCTTCGCGCTGCCGGAGCTCATGGTGGTCGCTGCGATCGCCGGCGTCCTGGCCGTGCTCGCCGCGCCGACGCTCGTCAGCTATGCGCGGGCGTCGACCCTCCAGGCCGGGGCGCGCGAGCTCGCGACCGTCATCAATCTCGGACGGCAGATCGCGATCACCCAGAACACGGCCGTATGCGTGGAGGTGGCCGGCACGAACGTGCGGCTCAGAACAGGCGGGTGCGGCGGGACGATGTGGACGGGGCCCGGGACGGACGGGGCGGGCGTGATCAGGCTCTCGGAGCCGAGCGCGCTCCGGATCAGCACGACGGCGACCGTCGTATTCACCAACCTCGGGGCCGCCGTCCCGGCCGGGACATATACCGTGACGCATCCGGTGAGCAACGGAACGCGGACCGTGGTCGTCGCCGCCACGGGCCGCGTCAGTGTCCGCTGAGCCGTCCCCTGCGCAACGAGCGGGGCTTCACGTTGGGCGAGGTCCTTGTCGCGATGTTGATCCTGTCCGTCGGGCTCGCCGCTGTCGCCACCGGGTTTCAATACGCGACCAGCGGCGTCGAGACCGGCAAGGGCGAGACGACGGCGGCGTTCCTGGCGGAGCAGCGGCTCGAGCAGCTCAAGGCGCTGGCGCTGACGGACTGGCCGAACGCGGACCTGAGCGCCGGCACGATGACCGAGGGCTACGGCTCCATCGCTCATGCCTCACTCTACCGGCGCGTGACGACGATCACCGACAGCCCGGGCTCGACGTGCACGGCGAACTGCAAGCTGGTGCAGGTAACGGTCTTCTACCGGTCGGTCACGGGACATGGTCAGCTGGATCAGGAGCGCCGGCTGGACGTGATCACGATGCTCGTGTCACGGACCTGAGACGGCCGCGGATGAGACGGCCGCTCCCCCACGCCTCGAGCCGACGCGGCCCGCGCAGCGTCGGCCGGCTCGTCGACAACGAACGTGGCGTGGCGCTCGTGCTGGCGCTGATGGTCTTGCTGATCCTCAGCGGGCTGGTGCTCGCGCTCCTCTCGGCGAGCGGCTTCGAGCCCCAGATCTCGCGAAATCACTATGACACGGTCCGGGCGCGGTACGTCGCCGAGGCCGGCATCGAATACGCATACGACACACTGGCGACGAACACCGGCTCCTGGAACAACTACCTGGCGGGGGCGACATGCGCGCAGGGGGCGATCCTCGGCACCCCGAATTCGAATCTTCCCGGGCTCGGGAGCGCGCACGGAACCTTCACCGTCAGGCTCCGTAACGACTGCGACCCCAACGACGACAGGCTGACCGGCGTGAGCCTCGACAGCGCCAGCGGCCGGTGCGACACCGCCCCCGGATCCGCCACGCACGATGCCAATTGCCAGGTCATCGTCACCTCCACCGGCACGATCGGAACCACGACGCGGACGATCACCGTCGTCGTCTCGAAGGCTGTATTCCCGGCGATCAACGCCGCGCTCTCGTTCCCGGGCATCCAGGCCAACGTGAACTTCGGCGGCTCGAGCTTCGTGATCGACGGGCGTGACACGAGGCTGGCCGATGGTCCTGGCTCGCCAACTGGCCCCGGCCCCGCCGTCTACGGCATCGCCGTCAACGGTAGCCTTCCGACCCTCGCGGCCCAGGTCGAGAATGCGCTGGCGAACGGCCCGCAGAACGACGTCAGGGGGAAGGACGAGGCCCACGGGAGCGCGACGACGCAGGGGGCCAACACGATCAGATCGGACGGCGCCTTGACGTCTCGGGCGGTCTCCGACTTCGTCGAAGGCGTGAGGTCGTTGGCGGATGTCACCATCGACACGGGGCTCGGGAGCACGTACTCGATCAGGAACGTCGGGTCCGCGTGCGCGACCGACCTCAAGAGCTCGACGTGCTGGGGAACGACCGCACACCCGAAGACCGTCTACATCAGGGGCACTCCGCCGATGGGCGACACCCGGTACCCGTCGCTCAGCGTCGCGGGCAACAGTAGTGGCAGCGGCATTCTCATCATCGAGAACGGCACCATGGAGATCGGTGGGAACTTCAGGTGGGACGGGCCCATCATCGTCACTGGCCGCGACGTCGGTATCCGGTATCGGGGCGATGGAACCCAGCTGGTGTACGGAGGCCTCATCGTCAACGAGTCGAACGCCGGCGGGACCACGAACCTCGAGGGGGACCTCCGAGGCAAGGCTCACATCCTGTACAGCAAAGAGGCTCTGGACCTCGTGCAGAACGGCCTCGGGCGCCGGCTCGTGACGACCCATGGCTGGACCGACCGATAGGCGGGTCCGGACGAACCGTCCCTCGTCCTCCTCGTGGGCCCCGGACGACCGCCCTTGGCCCGTCCAGACTCGCCCAGGGTCCAGGATTTCCGGTCAGACACCCCTTTCGAGCCGCGACCCACCCTGCGCCGGGCGAAAGGGCCCCGGGGACATCCGGATTCCCCAGTCTGGGGGCCACCGCCTCAAAGGCCCCTGAATGTAGTACGTGGGAAATTATTGGCCCCCCCAGCGTACCGCGCCCTATACTCTTAACTATTAGGGAGAAAGGCTTTAAATATGGCGTTCTTCCGCAAGACTTCGGAAATCTTCGGGCTCGACATCGGCTCGAGCGGGGTGAAGGCCGTTCACGTGAAGGAGTCGGGAGGGGCCTACACGCTCACCTCGCTAGGGGTCGCACCCCTCCCCCCCGACGTGATCGCCGATGGCAGCATCAAGGATCCCCGCACCGTGGTCGAGGCGATCCGGAGCGCCGTGTCACGGGCGGGACTCAAGGGCAGCAGCTGCGCGATCGCCGTCTGTGGCCGAGAACTGATCATCAAGAAGGTTCAGATTCCGGAAGTGCCGGCCCGGGAAGTCGGCGACGTCGTCCAGCTCGAAGCCGAGCACCACGTCCCCTTTGCGATCGACGAGGTCTTCCTCGACTACCAGAGCATCGGACTGCACAACGGCGTGCTGGACCTGATCCTGGTCGCAGTGAAAAAGTCCAAGGTGCTCGAGTACGCGGCGGTGGTCGAGGACGCTGGGCTCTCCCCCACCATCGTGGACGTCGACAGCTTCGCGCTCGGCAACCAGTTCGAGCTCAACAATCCGGAGGATCGCGGGGAGACGGTCGCGCTCATCGACATCGGCGCCTCGATCATGAAGACCAATGTCGTGCGTGGCGGCTCGACGATCTTCGCCCGCGACATCCCGTTCGGTGGCAACAACTACACGCAGGCGATCGCCCAGCAGCTCAAGATCCCCTTCGAGCAGGCGGAGGCCGCCAAGCTCGGCCGGGACGTGGGCGTCCGGTGGGAGACCGTGGTTCCGGCCCTGGAAGCGGTGTCGCGCGAGTTGTCGCTCGAGGTCCAGCGAACGTTCGACTACTTCGCGTCGACGGCCGAGTCCGAGCGCATCGGGAAGATCGTCCTCGCTGGCGGCTGCGCCCAGCTCCCGGGGCTCAGCGACTATCTGTCGTCCAACTGGGGCATCCCGGTCGAGTTGACAAAGCCGTTCCAGCGCATCGAGGTCGACCCGGCGTACTTGGACGAGGTCCACGCCGCCGGACCGGCCCTGGCTGTGGCCGTCGGTCTGGCGCTGCGACGGCCGGGAGACAAACAGAAACGATCAGGATCAACCTCGCGCCCGAACGGGCTCGCCGGCGGGGCGCCGGGTTCAAGCTCAGCCTGCCGGCGTTCAACCTCGGCTGGCTGTTCGGCGTCGTCTACCTCGCCCTACTGCTCGGGCTCGGAGGGTACTGGTGGGTGCTGATCAGCACTCAGGCGACGCTCACGGAAGACATCGACCGCGCGCAGAAAGACCTGGCCCTCCTGAAGGCGCAGATCGGCCAGGAGAGCAAGATCAGGGACCTGGCCAACGAGCTGCGTAAGCGGGTCGATGTCATCGAGGCGATCACCAAGGCCCAGGGCCGGCCGATCATTCTCGCCGAGGCGTTCGCGGGAGTCATCCCGAGTGATCTCTGGATCACCGGGTTCGAGGAGCGCGGCGGCCAGATCAAGGTCAGCGGGTCGGCATTCTCCCCCACCGCGGTCGCGGACTTCATGTCGAACCTGCGCGCGTCCGGCAAATTCAAGGATGTCGACCTCGTGGTGTCCCGCCGGGATCTGGCCCGGCCATTGCCCCTGGTGACGTTCGAAGTCACCTGCCGCTTCGAGGGCTGACATGCGGCTCCCACCGATCTTCGATCCAATCGTCAACGCGCCGAGGTCGCAGAAGATCGTCGCCGGCGTCACGGGGGCGATCGTGATCGCCGCCGCGGCGTACTTCCTGTTGCTGGCGCCGGCCCAGGCGCAGGTCTCGCAGCTCCGTGCGGAACTGACCTCGCTGCAGACCGAGATCACTCGCAGCCGGGCGATCGTCGCCGATCTGCTGAAGTTCCGACGCGAGGCAGCGGAGCTCGAGGCGCGTCTCAACGCCCTGAAGGATCGGCTGCCGGGCGAGAAGGAGATCCCCACGCTCTACCGCACGCTTTCGGACGCCGCGACCGCGTCGGGGCTCGCCGTCTCGCTCTTCCAGCCGCGGCCTCCGGTGGTCCGCGACTACTACAGCGAGATCCCGATCTCGCTGAACGCGGAGGCCGGCTATCACCAGATCGGCGAGTTCTTCGAGCGGGTCGCGAAGATGGCGCGTGTCGTGAACATCACGGAGATCAAGTTGAGCAGCGCGAACCGGCCGCGAAGCCCGGTCCGCGCGGAGCTGGTGCTCGCCACGTATATGTACCGTCCCATCGGCGCGCCGGCGCCGCCGAAGCCGCCGGGGACAAGGTGAGGATCAGAGCCATGCGTGCCCATCGGGCGGTGCTCGCGTCGATCGGCCTGGCCATCATGGTGGGCGCGTGCGGCAGCTCCCCGCCGGCGCCACCACCGAAGCCGGTGGCCACGCCCACGCAGGCGCCAGCGTCCGCCGCGCCGGCCGGTAGCGAGGTGGCCGTGGCCGCCGACGCCGCGGTCCCGAAATACGAGCCGAAAGGGCGCCGCGATCCCTTCGAGACCCTCGAGGTACGCGAGGGTTCGGGCGGGCTGACCGTGGCGGCGACCAGGCTGACCGGCATCGTTCGTAGCAATCGCTCGGCGCTCGCGCTGGTCGAAGCACCGGACGGTATCGGCTACATCCTCAAACCCGGGGACACGCTCGGGGATGGCCGCCTGCTGGAGATCGGCTCCGACAGCGTGGTG
>QHSR01000245.1:13668-28783 GCA_003221635.1 Candidatus Rokuibacteriota bacterium
GAACGCAGAAAGACGGATCCCCATGATGGTGCTGGTCGTGGTGAGCCTTGCGCTGATGCTGCTCGTCCCGACGGAGAGCGGAGCCCAGACCGAGCCCGCGCGACTGAGCGACGTGACGGTGACGCCGCAGGCGGACTCCGTCACCGTGTTCGTGAAGACGTCGCGCGAAGCGTCGTACAAGGCCGACCTCGTGGACTCGCCCAGTCGCCTCGTCATCGACCTCGAGGACACGGTCTACGCGTGGCGCAAGACGCCGCTGAACGTCGGGAAGGACCCGATCAAGCAGGTCCGCGGCGGCCAGTACCGCCAAGGCGTCGCCCGCGTCGTCCTGGAGCTGAGCCGCGCCGTTGGCTACGCGATCCGCGAGGAGCCCAACGGTCTGGCGATCGTCATCCCTACGGCCGCCCCGGCGGCGGGGGCGGTGGCGAACGCGAGCACGACTCGGCCCACGACCGGCGCGGCGCCGCGGCCCCTGGCCGCCGCGGCGCCCGCGCCGGTCCAGATCGCCCAGGCGCCAGCGACGCCACCGGCCGCCGCGCCGGCCCCGACGAACGGGCAGCGACTCATCTCGTTCGACTTCAAGGATGCGGACGTGGTGAACCTGCTCCGCATTCTGGCCGCCGAGAGCAACAAGAACGTCGTCATCGGCGATGACGTGAAGGGAAAGATGTCGATCTCGTTGCGGAACGTGCCCTGGGATCTCGCCCTCGACACCATCCTCGACACCCGTGGCCTCCGAAGGATCGAGAAGGACAACGTGCTCCGGATCGTCTCCAACGAGCAGCTGATCAAAGACCGCGAGACGTCGGCCCGCGCCGAGGAAGCGCGGCTCAAGGCCGAGAGCGACGTCCGCGCCAAGGCTGCCGAGGCGCAGCTCAAGGAGCAGGAGGCGATCGACAAGAAGCGCGCCGCGGAGGCAGCGTTCATCGAGCTGCAGGCCCGCGGGCCGCTCCGCGAGGAGACGATCCGCCTCTCCTACGCCGACCCGGAGGAGATCGCGAAGGCGCTGTAAGGGATCCTGGGAATCCCGGCGTCGGGCATGCCGGCTCAGGTGATTCCGACCGAAGGGTTCCCCCCGATCCCCGGGCCGCCCTTCTCGGCGCTCTACGGGACCGCGCCCCAGCTGCCCCCGGTGGGTCCGGCGTCGCCGACCGCCGAAGTGCTGGCGAAGGGAATCACGATCCGCGCCCACAAGCCCACGAACTCGATCTTCATCCGGCACTACGAGGCTGACCTGGAGCGGATCAAGAAGCTGATCCGCGAGAAGCTCGACGTCCCGCTGCCTCAGGTCAAAATCGAGGCGCGGATGGAGATCCTCGACCGCGACGATCTCTTCGCCATCGGCGTCCAGTGGGGCGGCGGCGGCGTGCTCCAGGCCGACGGACGTTCGATCGTGGTCGGGCGCGGGTTCACCAGCGGGGTCGCCAACCAGGTGCAAGGCTCGGTCCCCGTTTCCGGCGTGTTCGGCCCACCGAACCTCTCCGGGCTGCTCGGGGGACTGCTGCCGATCAGTGGGATAACGGGACTGCCGCTCGGCGGCAACGTCGTCAACCTGCCCGTCACCTCGGCGCTCGGCGGCGGCCCCGCCACCTCGAGCGGCGGCGCCGGCGGTATCTCGTTCGGCATCACCGGGAGCCGATACAACGTGAACCTCGCCCTCGAGGCCCTGCGGGTGCAGAGCAAGACGCGCACGCTGGCCCGCCCGGAGATCGTGACGGTCGAGAACGCGACCGCGTCGATCTCCCTCGGCGAAGAAATCCCGTACGCGACCGTCAGCGCCGCGGGCACGCAGTACCAGTTCAAGGAAGCTCTGCTCAGGCTCGACGTCGTGCCGACCGTCATCCGGGAGGGCGAGGTCACCAAGATCAAGATGAAGGTGACGATCGAGAACAACTCGCGCGGGCAAAACGTCATCCTCGGCACGACCCTGGGGAGCCCGCCGGCCATCAACAAGCGCCGGGCTCAGACCGAGGTGCTGATCAAGGAAGGTGAACGGCTCGTCATCGGCGGCGTGACGACCAACCTGGACGTCGACGAGACGCGGAAGGTCCCGCTCTTCGGCGACATCCCGGTGCTCGGATGGCTCTTCAAGACCACCGCGTCGCAGGTCACGGGCCGGGAGCTGGTCGTGTTCATCACACCCTCCGTCCTGAAAGCGGACCTGGCCCAGGCGTCACCAGCGACCCAGAAGAAGTAGCGATGAGCGGGCCGTTCCGCTTCCTCACCGCGGGCGAGTCCCACGGCGGGGCCCTGGTCAGCATCATCGACGGCGTCCCCGCCGGTCTGCCGCTGACGGAGAGCCACATCGACGAGGACCCGCGCGCCGTCGAGGAGATCCGCCGCAACGACGACACCTACCTCGCCAGCCTGAAAACCTGGTAGCCTGGCTGGGTCGGTAATTCGCCGTCAGGGGCGATCCGCCGAAGAATTCACATGAACGTCGACGTCAATCTCGGCAGCCGGTCGTATCGCGTCGTCGTCGCCTCCGGCGCGCTCGCGACCGCCGGCCCACGCCTGCGCGAGCTAGCGGTCGGGACCCGCGCCGCGCTGGTCAGCGACGCCCCGGTCGCCCGCCTCTACGGCAAGACCGTGATGGCGAGCCTCGAGTCGGCTGGCTTCACGGTCGCCACGATCGAGGTGCCCGAAGGCGAGGTGGCGAAGACCATCACGACCGCTCAGCATTGCTGGAACGAGCTGCTGGCGGCCGGTCTGGATCGGACCTCGACCGTGCTCGCGCTGGGCGGCGGCGCCGTGGGCGACGTGGCCGGCTTCGCCGCCGCCACCTACATGCGCGGGATCAACTTTGTCCAGCTCCCGACGACCGTGCTGGCCCAGGTCGACGCTTCGATCGGCGGCAAGACGGCGATCGATCACCCGCTGGGGAAGAACATGATCGGCGCGTTCCACCAGCCGCGGCTCGTCGTCGTCGATCCGGCGGTGGCGCGGACGCTGCCCGAGCGCGAGTTTCGCTCCGGGCTCGCCGAGGTCGCCAAGCACGGCATCGTGCTGGAGGCCGAGTACTTCGCGGAGCTCGAGCGCGACGTGAAGCGGCTCCTGACCCGCGAGCTCGGCGTGCTGGAACGGATCATCGGCGGGTCGTGCCGCCTCAAGGCCTCGGTCGTCGAGCGCGACGAGCGGGAGTCCGAGCTGCGTCACGTGCTCAACTATGGCCACACGATCGGCCACGCGCTCGAGGCCGCCACCGGGTACGCGCGCTTCGCCCACGGTGAAGCGGTCTCGCTGGGCATCGTCGCCGAGGCGCGGCTCGCGCGGCGGCTCGGCATCGCCGACGACGAGACGGTCGCGAGGCAGGAACGACTGCTGGAGGCGCTCGGGCTGCCCATCCGGGCCGGCGCGCTCGACGTCGAGCCCGTCGTGGGGGCGATCGCACGCGACAAGAAGGCGAAGGACGGGCGCGTGCCCTTCGTGCTGGCGCCCAGGATCGGCGCGTTCCGTCTGGTGTACGACGTCCCGGTCGCTGACGTTCGTGCGGTCATCGCGTCCCTCGAATCGTGACACCCGAGGCGGGGTTGACAACGGAAACGAGCGCTCCGTATAACGGATTTGCGATGCCCGTGAATGATCAGGCGATCGTCGGCGCCATCCGCCGGCAGGAGGAGCGGCTGGCGCGGGATCCCTCTTCCCTCGCCTTCGCGCAGCTCGCGGATCTCTACCGCAAGGCCGGGCGGCCCCACGCCGCCGTGGCGCTCTGCCGCGACGGGCTCGCGCGCTATCCGCACTACACCACGGCCCGACTCATCCTCGCCAAGGCGCTGGCGGCCGACGAGCAGCTCGCCGCGGCCCTGGTCGAGCTCAACGCCATCCTCGCGGTGAGTCCCCGGGACGTCCAGTGCCACCAGCTGGCGGCGGAAATCCATCGACGCCTCGGCCGCATCGACGAGGCGGTGAACCACCTGGAAGCGGCGGCCGACCTCGATCCCGAGGATCGCGAATCGCGCGCGCTGCTGTCGCTGCTGCGCGCGGCGGCGCCTCCCTCCGGCGAGGCCGCGGGCCTCGCCCGGCTGCTGCTCGACGACACGTTCGCGACCGTCGCCTTCGGCTCGCTCTGCCTCGAGCAGGGCTGCGTCGAGGAAGCCGCGCAGGTGTTCAGCCGCATCGTGCGCAAGGATCCGGATCACCAGGAGGCGCGCGATCGGCTCGAGAGTGCGCTCCGCGCCCGTCAGCGACGGAAGGGTTAGACGCGATGCAGGTGTCAACGGCCGAGTTCAAGAAGGGGCTCCGGATCGTCTTCGACGGCCATCCCTACACGATCGTCGACTTCCAGCACGTCAAGCCCGGCAAGGGCGGGGCGTTCGTCCGCACGAAGCTCAAGCACATGAAGCTCGGCAAGGTCATCGACAACACCTTCCGCTCCGGCGAAAAGGTGGAGCTCGTCGATTTCGAAGAGAAGCACATGCAGTTCCTCTACCGCGACGACCGCTATCACTTCATGGACCTGGAAACGTACGAGCAGGTCTCCCTGTCCGCCGACGAGATCGGCGACGCGCGGGAGTACCTACAGGAGAACGCCGCCGTCGACGTCCTCTACGTCGAGGGCGCGCCGGTGGCGGTCGAGCTGCCGAATTTCGTCGAGCTCGCGATCGCCCAGACCGACCCGGGCGTGCGCGGCGATACGGCACAGGGCGGGACGAAGCCGGCGACCCTCGAGACGGGCGCCGTCGTCCAGGTTCCGCTCTTCTTGAACGAGGGCGACGTCGTCAAGGTGGACACCCGGACCGGCGAGTATCTCGGCCGCGTCGCGACGGCGGGGCGCTGATGCCGATCCGACGCCGGCAGCGCGCTCAGAGCGACGGCGCGGTCGTCGAGCTCGCGCGGCGGCTCGGCGCGCTCTTGTCCGAGCTCGGGCTCTCCGAGATCGAGGCGGCGGTCGGCGAGATCCGCGTGCGCCTGCAGCGCGGCGGTGGCTCGGCGCCGGCCCCCGCACCGGCCCCGGCCTTCGCATCGGGCGAGCGACCGGCGGCGCCGATCCCGGCCGAGGCGGAGTCCACCTCGATGGTGACCATCGAGGCGCCGATGGTCGGGACCTTCTACCGGGCGTCATCGCCGACCGCGGAGCCGTACGTGGGCGAGGGCGACCTCGTGAAGGAGGGACAGATCCTCTGCATCATCGAGGCGATGAAGCTCATGAACGAGATCGAGTCGAAGGTGGGTGGCCGGATCGTCAAGATCTTCGTCGAGAACGCGCACCCGGTCGAGTTCGGTCAATCCCTGTTCCTGATCGATCCCGCCCGCTGAGCACGGGCGTGGCACCCTCCCGCAACGTCCGACTCCTGGCCCTTGCCGCGACGATCCTCGGGGTCACGACTCTGCTCCTTGGCTGGCGGGAAGGGCGGCGTCACGAGCCCGTCGACGTCGAGCGAACCGTGGTGTTTGCCTCCGCCCGCGCCCGGGATTCGCGCGCGCTGGCCGAGGAAGCCGTCCGTCTGTACGCCGCCGGGCAGTTCCCACGAGCGTGCGAGAAGTTCGGCCGCGCCGCGGCCGACGACCCGGGGAGCGCGGCTCGGCGCCAGGACGTCGTCCGCTGCTTCGAGGGCTGGGGATGGCAGGCGCTCCGCGAGGGGCGACCGGACGAAGCCGGGTTGTTGTTTCGCCAGGGGCTGACCGAGACGCCGGACGACCCTGCGCTCCTGAAGGGGCTGGGGCTCGCCGCCGTGCACGCCGGGCGGCCGGACGACGCGTTCGCGCCGCTCGAGCAAGCCGCGCGCGCGGAGTACGACCCGGACGTCCGGCTCCTGCTCGCCCATCTGCACGATCGCCGCGACGACCTTGCGCCGGCGATCGTGAATCTCCGGGCAGTGCTCGAGCGCGAGCCCACGCACGCGGCCGCGCGGCGCCTTCTGGAGAAGGTCGAGCGCGAGCAGCGGGCGGAGGCCGGCTTCCAGCGCGACGTCACGCCGCGCTTCGTCGTGAAGTACCGCGACGCCCGCGACCCGGACGCCCGCCGCGCGCTCATCGCTCACCTCGAGGTGGCCGCGGAGCGCGTCGGGCGGATGCTCGCCTACGCGCCACAGGAGCGAACGACGGTCGTGCTGTACGAGCACCGCGAGTTTCGGGACGTGACGCGCACCCACTCGTGGGCCTCCGGGCTCTTCGACGGAAAGATTCGACTCCCGGTCGGCCCGGTCTTGCCGCCGGCCCGCGAGGTCGAGCGGTTGGTCGCGCACGAGTACGCGCATGCCGCGATTCACGACCTCTCGCGCGGCCGGGCGCCGCGCTGGCTTCACGAGGGGCTCGCGCAGGTCCTAGAGGGCGCGACCTCGGACCCGACGCTCCAGGTCCCCGGCGGCCTGACGCTGGCGGGCGTGGAAGCGCTGGCCGGCGACCCCGATCCGCTGCGGGCTCGCACCGGCTACGACGTCGCACTCTGGATCGTGCGCGACCTTCTCGATCGGGGTGGGATCGAGTCGCTGCGGGAGCTCCTCGGGCGACTGGGCGCCGGCGAGACCATCGCCGAGGCGATGCCTCGCATCTACGGCCTCCGCCTGACCGAGCTCGAATCCCAATGGCGCCGAGTCCTCGGCAGCTGATGGCGGCGATTCTCGGGCGGGAGCGGGGCCTGCCGCCTGAGCGGAATGGCTCACGGGATACATGGCTCCCGCGTGAGCGGGTGGCGCGGGGTACGCCCACCGTCCGCCCGCAGCCGTCGGTAGGTTCTGGGTGCCGACGTGCAGGCCGGCACCGGACGCGGCGGCAGGGGAGAGTGCCCGAGGCGATGCCGGACGGTGGGCGTACCCCGCGACAGGACCCGCTCATGCGGGACTGCGGATCATCCGCACGTGCCGCGAGCTCGGCATCCGCTCGGTGCTCGCCCACTCGAAGGCCGACGCGCACTCGTTGCCGATGAGGCTCGCCGACGAGACGATCTGCGTTGGGCCCGACGCGCCGCGGCTCTCCTATCTCAACATCCCGGGCATCATCTCCGCCGCCGCGGTCACCGACAGCGAGGCGATCCATCCGGGCTACGGATTCCTCGCCGAGAACCACGCGTTTGCCGAGGTATGCCGGGCGTGCTCGATCACGTTCATCGGGCCGTCGCCCGAGGCGATCCGACTGATGGGCGACAAGGCGCAGGCGCGCCAGATCGCCATGCAGGCGGGCGTGCCCGTGGTTCCCGGGAGCGAGGTCGCGCTGAAGGACTCCGCCGAGGCGCTCGAGGTGGCGGAACGGATCGGCTACCCGGTCATCTTCAAGGCCGCGGCCGGCGGCGGCGGGCGCGGGATGCGCATCGTCAAGGAGCGGGCCGAAGCCATGCCGGCCTTCGACGCCTGCCAGTCCGAAGCCGGCGCCGCGTTCGGCTCGTCGGAGGTCTACTGCGAGAAGTTCATCCAGAACGCGCGCCACGTCGAGGTGCAGGTGCTCGGTGACCGGAACGGCCTCCGGGTCCACCTGGGCGAGCGCGACTGCTCGGTCCAGCGGCGCCACCAGAAGCTCCTCGAGGAATCGCCGGCACCGCTGCTGCCCGCCGGGACGCGCGAGGGCCTGCGCCGGGCCGCGCTCACCGTCGCCGCGGCCGTCAACTACGTCAACGCCGGCACGGTCGAGTTCCTCGTCGACGCCGAGGGGCACTTCTACTTCATCGAGATGAACGCGCGGATCCAGGTCGAGCACCCGGTGACCGAGGTCATCACCGGGCTGGACCTCGTGCGCGAGCAGATCCGGATCGCCGGCGGCGAAGCCCTCGGCTATCAGCAGGACGCGGTGCGGTTCGACGGGCACGCGATGGAGTGCCGGATCAACGCGGAGGATCCCGAGACCTTCGCCCCGAGCGCGGGCCGCGTGACCGCGTGGGTGCCCCCGGGCGGCTTCAACGTGCGGGTGGACAGCCATCTGATGGCGCCCTACGCGGTGCCGCCCTTCTATGACTCGCTGCTGGCCAAGATCATCGTGCGCGGCGCAGACCGCGCCGAAGCGATCGATCGGATGCGGCGAGCCCTCCGCGAGACCGTGCTCGAGGGCGTCAAGACCTCCATCCCGTTCCACCTGAAGCTCCTGGACGACGCGGCGTTTCTCGAGGGGCGCGTCAGCGACATCGAGATGGTGCGGCGCCGGAGCTGATGGACCCCCGACGGCGCCCGATCCGGCGGCCGCGACCCGCGAGTTCCTCGCGGCGATCCGCGCGGCGCGTGACTTGACGGGGCGCGGGCCGCTATAATGCCGACGCGCCGACCGCACTCATCACCCGACCAACTCTAAGGAGGGCACCGATGATCCGTCACAGGATCCGCCTCGTTCTCGCGCTCCTCGCGGTTCTGGCCGTGGCGTTGGTTCCGGCGTCCGAGCTGCAGGCGCAGGCCAGCAAGGGCACCATCAAGATCGCCACCCAGAGCCCCCTCAGCGGCGGTCAGGCGGCCCTCGGCGAGGGCATCAAGCTCGGCGCACAGCTCGCCGTCGAAAAGCTCAAGGGAACCCTCGAGAAGCAAGGATTCAAGGTCGACTTTGTTCCCTTCGACGATCAGGCCAAGCCCGACGTCGGCGTGGCGAACTCGAAGAACATCATCGCCGACAAGGACATCCTCGCCGTCATCGGTCACCTCAACTCGGGGGTGGCGATTCCCTCCTCGGAGGTCTACAAGGAAGTCTCGCTCGTGATGATCTCGCCGGCGAACACGAACCCGGTCGTCACCGACCGCGGCTACCCGAACGTCAACCGTGTCTGCGGACGCGACGACGTCCAGGGCGTCGTCGGCTCGGAATTCGCGCACGCCACCATGAAGGCGAAGTCGGTGTACGTGATCCACGACAAGACGCCGTACGGTCAGGGCGTGGCCGAGTTCTTCAAAGCCGACGCCGAGAAGAAGGGGCTCAAGGTCCTCGGCTTCGAGGGCACCGAGGAGAAGTCGAACTTCGATCCCATCATCACCCCGATGAAGGCGAAGAATCCCGACGTCATCTATTTCGGCGGCATCTATGACCAGGGGGCGCCGTTCTTCAAGCAGGCGCGCGAGAAGGGCGTGAAGGGGAAATTCCTCGGCCCCGACGGGATGGATTCGTCCGACCTGACGAAGATCGCCGGCAAGGCCGTGGTCGGGATGCACTACACCTCGGCCGCGGGGCCGGCCTCGGCGCTGCCCAGGGCCAAGGCGTTCTCCGAGGAGTTCAAGAAGAAGTTCGGCAAGAACCCCGAGCCGTACGCGGCGGAGGCGTACGACGCCGCCACGATCGCGATCAAGGCCATCGAGGCCGCCACGAAGGGCGGCAAGGTGCCGAGCCGCGAGGACGTGGCGACGGCGGTCCGGCAGGCCAAGCTCCCCACCGGCATCACCGGCGACATCGAGTTCGACGCGAAGGGTGACCGGAAGAAGGCGCTCTACTTCGTGCTCCAGGTCGCCAACGAAGACCCCGGGAAGTGGGGCGACAACAAGATCGTCAAGCAGCTGACCATCGCCGCCCCCGCCGCACCCAAGAAGTAGGCACGGTCCGAGGGGACGAGGTCGGGGGGGGGACGGGGGCCGGAGCGGGGGGTGGTGCCCCACCCGGGACCTGAAAGAGACGACAGGTCCCGGATTGGGCACCCCCCCCCTCTCCGCCCCCGTCCCCCCGGGCCTCGTCCGCTCAGGCCGTCTGGCGCATAGCGCATGGACGTCGAACTTCTGATCGGCATCTTCCCGCAAGTTCTGCTCGACGGCATCATCCTCGGCTTCATGTACGCCCTGATCGCGCTGGGCTACACGATGGTGTACGGCGTCCTCGAGTTCATCAACTTCGCCCACTCCGAGATCTTCATCGTGGGCGCCTTCGTCGGCGTCGAGGTCATGCTCGGGCTCAAGAGCGTCGGGCTCCTCGAGGGTCTCCCCTGGCCGGTCGTCCTCATCCTGGTCCTGCTCGCCGGCATGGCCGGCAGCGGGCTGCTCGCCATCACGGTCGAGCGGGTCGCCTACCGTCCGCTGCGCAACGCCCCACGGCTGATTCCCCTCATCTCCGCGATCGGCATCTCGTTCTTCCTCCAGGACATGATCCGGCTCTTCGAGTCACTCTGGCGGAACGCGTTCAATCTCGTCTACCCCACCATCGACGTCCTGAACCTCCGCTTCGAGCTGACCGAGACCCTCGACGTGTCGGTCAAGTCGCTCGTCGTCATCGTCGGCGCGCTCCTGATGCTGTGGGCCCTCCATCTGATCGTCAACCGGACGAAGGTCGGTACGGCGATCCGCGCCGTGGCCGAGGACCAGGCGGCGGCGAGCCTCATGGGCATCGACGTCAACCGGATCATCTCGCTCACGTTCCTGATCGGCGGCGCGATGGGCGGCGCCGCCGGCGTCCTCTTCGGCGTCCAGTACGGGCTGATCAACCCGTACAGCGGCTTCATCCCCGGGCTGAAGGCGTTCACCGCGGCCGTGCTGGGGGGCATCGGGAACATTCCAGGCGCGATGGTCGGCGGGCTCGTCCTGGGGCTCCTGGAGGCGTTCGCCGCGTCCTACCTCTCGCTGCTGACGGGCGGCGCGTTCGGAGCCGAGTACAAGGACATCCTCGCCTTCTCGCTGCTGATCCTGATCCTGATCTTCCGGCCCAAGGGTCTTCTCGGTGAAGTCGTGCGAGAGCGCGCATGATCCAGGCGCTGGTCAGCGTCGGGCTGGTGGCGGGCTCGGCGCTCGCCGTCGCCACGTTTCCGCGATCGGTCCTCGTGTTCCTCCTCTTCCAGGGCTCGCTCCTGTTCGTCTATCGCGCGCGGATCCCCGAGCGGCTCCGGTGGGCCCTGCTGGCGGCAGCCCTCCTCGTCCTGATGCCCGTCATCGGGTACTTCAACAGCTACTACCTCGAAGTCGCGACCCAGGTCGGGATCTTCGTCGCGCTGGCGCTCGGCCTCAACATCGTGGTCGGCCTGGCCGGGCTCCTGGACCTTGGCTACGTGGCCTTCTTCGCCGTCGGCGCGTACTCCTGGGCCATCGTCGGCTCGCCGCACGCGAACATCATTTTCGGGGGAGGCTTCCCGCTGGCTGGTTGGTGGTTCTACGTGTTCCTCCTCGTGGGACTCGCGGTGGCGGCCACCACCGGGATCCTGCTCGGCCTGCCCGTGCTGCGCCTTCACGGCGACTACCTGGCCATCGTCACGCTGGGCTTCGGGGAGGTCATCCGCGTCCTCGCGAACAACCTCGACAAGCCGATCAACTTCACGAACGGCCCCAAGGGCATCACGCCCATCTCCCGACCCCCGACGCCGTTCGGGCTGCCGTACGGCGAGTACTTCTACTTCCTCGCCCTGCTCATCGTGGTCGCGGTCGTCGTCGTCAACCGCCGGCTCGAGGACTCGCACATCGGCCGCGCGTGGGAGGCGATCCGCGAGGACGAGTTGGCGGCGCGGGCCATGGGCGTGCCGCTGGTGCGGATGAAGCTCATGGCCTTCGCCTGCGGCGCGTCCTTCGCCGGCGTCATGGGCGTGCTGTTCTCGGCCAAGCAGGTCTTCATCAACCCGGAGTCGTTCACATTCCTGGAGTCGATCGGCGTGCTCGCCATGGTCATCCTGGGGGGCATGGGCTCGATCCCCGGCGCCATCGTCGGCGCCACCGTCGTGACCGTGCTCAACCTACAAGTGCTGAAGGGGTTCTCGCTCTGGCTCAATGAATTGAAGAACGCCGGCGTCACGGTGCTCGGCTACAGCCTCGCCGATCTCCCGACCCAGTTCGAGCCGGCGAAGTACGAGCGCATGGTCTTCGGCGTCATTCTCGTCCTGATGATGATCTTTCGCCCGCAAGGCATCTTCCCGGCGCGGCGGCGCCAGCGCGAGCTGGGAGGCTAGATGCCGCTCTTCGAGGCGCAGAGCGTCACGAAGAGATTCGGGGGTCTCACCGCGCTGCACGAGGTGGACTTCGCCCTCGAGCGCGGCATCGCGTCCATCATCGGGCCGAACGGCGCCGGAAAGACCACGCTCTTCAACATCTTCACCGGGCTCTACACCGCGGACGAGGGCAGCGTCACCTTCCGCGGCCAGCCCCTGCTCGGTCGGCGCCCGGACCAGATCACGGCGCTGGGCATCTGCCGGACGTTCCAGAACATCAGGCTCTTCTCCAACATGACCGCCATCGAAAATGTCCTCGTGGGCATGAATTCGCGGATCGCCCTCGGATTGTGGGACGTCCTCTCGCACAGCCCGAGCTTCCGCCGGACCGAGTCGGACCTCGCCGCGCGCGCGGTCGGCCTGCTCGACCGGGTCGGCCTGCAGGCCAACGCGAACGCGGTGGCGCGCAATCTCCCGTACGGCGACCGCCGACGGCTCGAGCTGGCGCGTGCGCTCGCGTCCGAGCCCGCGCTCCTGTTGCTCGACGAGCCGACCGCCGGCATGACCCAGGGCGAGGCCGGCTCGCTCATGCGCCTTTTGCGCAGGCTCGTCGCCGATCTGGGGCTCGCCATCATCCTGATCGAGCACAACATGCGCGTGGTCATGGAGGTGTCCGACCGGGTGACCGTGCTGGACCACGGCGAGAAGATCGCGGAGGGGTCCCCGCGCGAGGTGCAGGAAAACACGCGCGTCATCGAGGCCTACCTGGGTACGCGCGGCGCCGGTCCGCGGGCGCGCCGTGCTTAAGGTCGAGTCGCTCGACGTCGCCTACGGAGAGATCCGCGCGCTCAAGGGCGTGGGGCTCGAGGTCGGTCGCGGCGAGATCGTCACGATTCTCGGTAACAACGGCGCCGGCAAGACGACCACGCTCAAGACCATCTCGGGGCTCCTCCATCCGACGGCCGGCACCATCATGCTCGAGGCCGAGCCGCTCGTCGGCGTGCCGCCGCACGCGATCGTCTCGAGGGGCGTCGCGCACGTGCCGGAGGGGCGCCGGATCTTCAACCGCCTCACCGTCCGCGAGAACCTCACGATGGGCGCCTATCTCAGAAGCGACGCGGGGATCGCCGCCGACCTGGAGCGCGTCTTCGAGCTGTTCCCGCGGCTCGCCGAGCGCATCACTCAGGTGGCGGGCACCCTGTCGGGCGGCGAGCAGCAGATGCTCGCGATCGGCCGCGCCCTCATGGCGAACCCCCGGCTCCTCCTGCTGGACGAGCCGAGCATGGGACTGGCGCCCGTGCTCGTGGAGCAGATCTTCGACACGATCCGCGACATCAACCACCAGGGCATGACGATCCTTCTGGTCGAGCAGAACGCCGCGATGGCGCTTTCCATCGCGCATCGAGGCTACGTGCTCGAGACCGGCTCGATCGCGCTCGCGGGCACCGCGGCCGAGCTGGCCGACAACCCGGAGGTCCGACGGGCCTATCTCGGTGAGTAAGCAAAGAGAGGACCCGACACCAATATGAGGCTACTCTCGTGGATGCCGCCGTCGGCAGCAACATTCATCTATTCGGTGTGCCTGAAGCCCAAGCCGGTGCGCGCCGTGGCGCAGTGGCTGGTCAAGCGGATCATCCCGTCGCGACTGACGGTCGATGGCATCGAGCTGGTGATGAATCAGGACGACGCGATCGTATGCGGAGCGTTGACGCTGGGTTGCTACGAAACCTTCCCGCGCCGCCTCTTCCGCGACCTGCTGAAGCCGGGAATGACGGTCGTCGATGTCGGAGCCAACATCGGGCTGTATACGGCGATCGCGGCTGGGCGCGTCGGGCCAGCGGGGCGGGTGATCGCCGTCGAGCCGGAGGGCCGCAACTGCCGCCTCATCCACCAGACCCTGGAGCTGAACCGGTTCACGAACGTCGAGGTGGTCCAGGCGGCGGTGAGCGACAGGACCGGGCCGGGTCAGCTGTTCCTCAACGAGGAGAACAAGGCTGACCATCGCATCTTCGATCGCGGGTCAAGCCGGGCGGTCGTCCCGGTGGATTTCCATCGGCTGGACGATCTGCTCGCCAAGCTGGCCGTCAAGCGCACCGACGTCGTGAAGATGGATATTCAGGGGGCGGAGGCCCTGGCGCTTCAAGGCATGCGTCGGACCCTGACGGAGAACACCGAGATTCGGCTCATGATCGAATACTGGCCCTGGGGCATCGCCCAGGCGGCAGGCGATCCACGGTCGGTGTTGCGGTCGATCCGCGCGATGGGGTTCCAGATCTTCGAAATCGACGATGACGCAGTTCACGGCCGGCCGGAGTCGGACGACGATCGAATGGCCAGCCGAGGCCTGGAGCGACAGCACATGAACCTGCTGCTGCAGCGGTCACGCGACATCCCGACCGGCGCCTGATCGCGGTCGGCGTCCAGCCGGCGGAGCAATGAGGATTAGCGCTGGCCCTCGATGACGCTCAGCAACACATTCTCGAACTGACTGATCGGCTGGTCGGGATGCACCTCCGTCACCCGTTCGACGCGACCCGCGACCTCTTGAAGCGTCTGGCCTGTTTGCGTGACCCAGTACCTGAAGTAGAGCTCCAACGCCCAGCCGGTTTGCGGATGTGGCGCCGGCGACAACGGATTCAACCGTATCCCCGGAGGCGGAACGTGGACGCCCCCCGCCAACCACACCCGATGCCCCCCGGCCAGCGTTTGCCGAATCTTCTGCAGCTCCGGAGAGATCGCGTCTGGCGTGATCATCTTCTCCTTGATCAGATCGTAGCGATGCAAGGTGTGATCGGCGATGTCCGGGATCGTGATCCAGGGCGTCCGGCCATGGTAGTAACGATTGAACGAGATGCCCGATTCCCACTGCGTCAGCACGATCAAATCGTCCGGCGAGGCGACCGCCGTCGCCTGGACGATCCGATCCATGTTGGTCGCCCGCATGTGCGCCATCGTCCACAGGTTCGTCGCCCCGACGAGCACGAGCGCCGCCGTAACCGCCACGCGTACGACCCGCCCGACACTCACGATGCGTGCCCACTGCCCAACCGCTCCGTCGATCGCCAACCCCAGCACCGCGATCAACGTCACGTAGTACCAGTGCTGCGTCGAATAGCCCAGCCTCAGCAGGAACAGAAAATGGCAGACCAGTCCGCCTCCGATGACCCACGCCCAGAACACCGCCTGATCGGCTGGTCCGGGCGGCTCGATGGTCTTCCGCCTGCGCCATACATGGACGCACGCCGCGAGCGCCGCCGCGCCAACGCCCACCCAAACCCACGGCATCCACGCTCCAGCCAACTCCAACGTCTCGAAGAACCGGCCGGCCAGCCACGCGAGGCCGATTGACTGGTTGATGAGGATCACCCACCCGCGACGACG
>QHSR01000245.1:28813-82318 GCA_003221635.1 Candidatus Rokuibacteriota bacterium
CGGCAATGACGAACAGATACACGACGTTGTAGTAGAGGCAATGGACTGCCAGCATCGTCGCCGCCGAGGCCAGGCAGATCCGCGCGGCGCTCGGCTTCTCCGCCACCCGCCACAATGAGCCCGTCACCCACAAGATCAGCAACATGCCCAATCCGTACGCCCGGATCGTGTCCCCGTACCAGACGAGCGACGGGGCCAGCGCTGCCAGCGCCACACTCAACAGGGGCAAGCCCGAGCGGAACACGCGCGCGTTCCACCAGAACATCGCCAGCGTCCCAAGCCCGACGATCATTCCCAGCGCACGCAGCGCCGTGTCGGAATCCAACCCCGCTCCAAGCCACCCTCGCAGCACCAGGCACCAGAGAATCGGAAAGGAATCGAACTCCATCCGGCCCCATGCGTCGGCGAGAGTGCCGATCGCCGCCAGGTTGTAGCTGTTGACCTCGTCGCGCCAGAGCGGCCCCGCGTTCAGGAACACAACGACATGCACGACCACAGCCCACAGGCAGGCTGAGACGGCGACCACCCATTCGGCTCTGACCAACCAGCGACTGTGTCGCGTGCGACTATTCATGGCCGCTCCGGATGGAGGGGACAAGAGATGGGAATTCTAGAAGCGGTCCTCCGGCCGCGAGGAAACGACCCACGTGTTCGTCTAGTTCCCGCGCCATCCCTGGACAACGAGTAGGAGGATGTCCTCGTACCCGTTTGTGCGAGACGCGTCCGAGAATGGGATTGCATCCACACGCGCTGCGTGGGACTGGATGAACCCTGCGACCTGCATCGACCAGGATTTCGAGTAGGGGCCATCGTGCCAACCCCAGCGCCCATTCGGAGCGGGTGGCTGGAGGGACGCCTGCTCATGCGGTTGAAGAAAGTGCAGTCCTCCCACCAGCCATACGCGTTTCCCGCTGCCGAGGGTCTGTGCGACTTGATCGAGGATGGGCCGCACGGGCTCTCTCTGGTCCGGCGTTGTCATATGGGACAGGAACAGATCGACCCGCGCATAGCGGTGATCCTCGACAGGCGGGATCGTCACCCACGCGACGTCGCCATGGTAATAACGGGCGAAGGTAATGCCGTAGTACCAGGGATTGACCACGAGGAGATCGCCGGGTTGGGCGTTCTGCTCCAGCCAGGCGGCGACGACGTCGAGGTTGGTCATCCGCGTCCGCACGGCCGACATCGCCGGGAGAAAGGTCATGGCGACAATTCCACCGGCGACGAGGAGCCGGGCGATTCTCGCGGTCCTGAACCCCGAGAATGCGGAGGAGGCTACGTCGATGGGAAGCGCAACGAATGTCAGGAGCGCCACGTAGTACCACGGTTGAGTGGGGTACTGCAGCTTCTTGAGGAAGAGGTAGTAGCCCACGATGGCGACGACCAGAGCGACGGAAGAGAAAAGGATCAAATCCCGTTGACCGCGGCCGAGGCGGGTTTCCTCGGCGGTCAGCACGCATAGAATTCCGCCCCCGAGCACGACAACGAGGAGACCGACCCAGACCCAGACGGCAACCGCGCCGGCCGGGTTCAAGGCTTCGCGGAGTTTCGTCCAGAACCAGTCGAGTCGAATCCCTCGCCACAAATCCGGATGTTGGAACATTGGCCCCCAACTCTTGGATCTCTCGAATACCGAAAAGTAAGGAACCAGCGAGAGCGCCGAGACTCCGCCAACGGCAAGCACAGCCCCGGTTCCTCGCCACCTGCGGTTCGACAGGGTGACCGCGCAACCGCCCATGCAGAGAGAGAAGAGAAGAACGGCGTTGTAATACAGGCTCTGCACGGCACCCAAGGCCGCGAGCATGAACAATCCCACATTCCTCCCCGTGGGCTCCTCGAGCACTCGCCACATCAAGCCGGCAGCCAGCAACATCATGAGCGTGCCGAAGCCATACCCTCGCATGGAGTCTCCCCATTGGATGATGCTGGGGCTGAATCCGATCAGCGCGACGGAAAGCAAAGGGGCGGAACCCTTGAACGCTCTCGCGTTGAACCACAGGAGTGCGAGGCAACTCACGCCGATTCCGAAACCCAATAATCGGAACAGGAAGTCGGTGCCACCGAGTACCGACCAGCCTCGGACGATGAGCAGCCAGAGGATCGGAAACGAGTCGAACTCGATGTGGCCCCACACGTCCGTGAGGCTGGGCAGATTGCTCACATTGACCGTGTTCACTTCGTCGCGCCACAACCCTCCGGCGTGGATCGTAAAGAGGACGTGGAGACTCATCGACAACAGCGTCGCGACGAGGGCGACGGCCCACTCCGACTTCCGCGACGCGGATTCGCGCCGAACCGGATCCTTCACTTGCGTTTCAGGGCCAGCGCGACGAAGGGAAGTTTGCGAATGGCGTCCGCGCGGCCTACCCAAAACCCGCCCAGATTGTCCTGGACCTGTGTTCGGATGATCAACCGGATGAAAAGGTTATAGACGAAGCTCGCGACATAGTGTCCGGTGTCATCCATCACCCCCCCTGGACAGAACCGCGAGCCGCTTACGAGATCGGCTCCTCGCACCACATGCAACATGAACGGAATCTCGTCGGGGCGATGCGTGAAATCGGTATCCATGACCAGCGGATAGTCTCCCGTCGCCGCCTCCAGTCCGGCGCGAATGGACTTGGCGAGGCCATGGTCGGACTCGCGCAGTATGGCCTTGAGACTCGTGTCGTCACGCGCGGCGGACTGGACCGCGGCATAGGTGCCATCCGGGCTGTTGTCGTCCACGGCGAGGATCTCGTATGTCCATGGCGCGATGACGTGTGTCTTGATCTCGGACACGAGCCGCAGGATGTTCTTCGCTTCGTTGTAGGTCGGCAGAATGACCGAGAGTCTCATCAGAGCGAGGCGGCCTGAGATTTCACCGCCTTGATGAAAGCGAGACAACCGTCCGGGTGCCGCACCGGCGAGAGCCAAGCGGAGAACAGGCCGCGGAAGGGCCTCAGGAGGACCCGGCGCAGGGATGGAGACAATACCCAGCGGCGGGCGAGTCGTTTGAGAAGCATGGAGGGAAGCGCGAGAGGAGCCAGCGCGTCGTCGACGAGAGCGACGCGCGGAGCCCCATACCGCGCGACCTCGACCACACGGAACCCGGACCCCGCGGCGAGGGCCCGCCATGTCCCGGCGTCATACGCGTGGTAGTGTCTCCAAAACCGGTTGAAGAAACGACGGTATCGATCGGAGATGCCGCGAAGGCCGGCTCGGATGAGCAACTGGTTGATCACGGTCCAGGTTTCGAAGTCGTTGGTGGGAACCGTGAAGTAGAAGACCCCACCCGGAGAGAGGATCCGGAAGACCTCGTTCAGCACAGGGCGCAGATCGGGAATGTGCTCCAGGACACTGTTGGAGAGCACGGTTTGGAACGATCCGTCCGGCTTCGGGATTCGTTCTCCGTAGCAACGAATGAGCTCTCGATAGGCGCCCGTCCGGGCAGCCTCACGGAGCTCGTGGGGATCGGGATCGATCCCGGTATCCAGTCGGTCTCCAAACAGGACGCTGGCGAAGAGTCCGTCGCCACAGCCCAGGTCGAGGACCGGACTCCTGAACTCGTGTTCGGCCAGGATCACGCATTCCAGAGTTCTCTCGATCGCGAGAGCGAGAGGAGCCCTTGCCGTGTACTCCTCGAGGAACGAGGAGCGAAAGGAGAGCGTGCTCATCGCTTCAGCTTCCGCAAGCCCTGGCAGATCGTGTGGACCAGTTCCTCCGTCAAATCTGGAAACGTCGGCAGGCTGATGACGTTTCGCGCCAGGTCCTCGCATACCGGGAGCGCGAGTGAATCATAGATCGGCTGCTGGCTGGCCGCGTAGAAACCGGGCCGGCATTCCACATCCAACTCTCGCATCTGATCGATGACACGGTCCCGGCCCTGTGGAAAAGCGCCGGGGTCGAGTTTCAACGCCAGGGCCCAGAGCACGGGCATCACTCGGGCGTCGAAGTGTTGGAGCGTCACACCGGACTCGCCATCGAGCTCGCGGCGATACATCGCGTGAACCGCGCGGCGGCGGGCGACGATCTCCTGGATGCTCTCCAGCTGGGCGCATCCCATCGCGGCCTGCAGATTGGTCAGACGAAAGTTGTGTCCCGGAGCCTCGTGCCAGTAGTAGCGCCGTTCGCGGAGCATCCCATGACTGCGGAACAGACGCACTCGCTGGTCCAACTCCGGATCGCGCGTCACCACCATGCCGCCTTCGCCTGTCGTGATGGTCTTGGTCGCATGGAAGCTGTACGTACCGATCGTACCGATCGTTCCGGCTTGGCGGCCTTCCCACTCGGACATCATCGATTCGGAGACGTCTTCCACGACGGGGGTACCCCGCGACCTGGCGACCGAGAGGATCGCGGTCAGATCGCAGACGTTCCCGTACGTGTGGATGGGAACGATCGCTCTCGTGCGCGGGGTGATCGCCGATTCGAGAGCACTTGGGTCCAGACACCATGTGGCGGGGTCGACCTCGACGAACACCGGCCGAGCCCCGCACAGGATCGCGATGTTGGCCGCGGCCTGGTAGGCAAACCCCGGCACGATGACCTCGTCCTGATGTCCGACCCCCAAGGCAAGATAGGCCAGGTGGAGCGCGGCCGTGCCGTTGGAGACCACGGCCGCGAAGGGAACCTGCAGCGTCTCACAGAAGTCCTTTTCCAGTCGGTCCACGAAGGGACCTCCGGAGATCCAGGTCGAGCGCAGAGCCTCCTGAACATAACGCTCTTCCTTCCCGAAGAGCGTCGGCTTGGCCCAAGGAATCATGCTGAAAGCCTTTCGGGGCTCGCGGTCTGTCCGAGCGCCTTCATGTCGGTGACATCATCCGGAGCTTGCTGGAGGGTCGACACCTCGGCCCGCCGCAGCGGGCCCGCGTGGGTGCTGAAGCTTACACCGAGGGCGAGGAGGCGCACAGTGCTCAGCAGGGCCGCCGCGAGCTCGGCCCACCCGAGCACCGCGAGCGGGCGCCTCATGCGATGGTGGTCTGCGTGGACAGCCGGGGCAGCGACGGAGCCAGCCTTCGCTCGCGTTTCTCGCCGACGATCACGCACTGCACGAAGAGATCCCTGATGCCGAAGTAGTATTCGCGCAGGACGAAGCCGGCGGCGTCCAAGAACTCGGCGGCCTCCTCGCGCGAGCCGAGCAGCGACACCTCGTCAGGGTGAAATTTCTGCTCGCGACCAAGCACCCCACGCAGGAGATGTCGGAGCGCGCGCAGGAACAGCACGCTGGAGCCTCGGCGGTGCGGCCAAAAGACGACGAGCTTGCCGCCTGGCCGCAGGACTCGATGGAGCTCACCCAGGATGTGTCGAATCTCGTCCCGTCGGAAATGCTCGAGCACCCCGAGGTTGTAGGCGCCGTCGAACGTCGCGGCCTCGAACGGGAGATCGAAGATGCTCGCCTGCTCGATGCGGTTCGCGAGCCGGTTGTTGCGGGCGTAGAGCGTCAGGGCTCGCTCGGAGATGTCGACGGCGGTGATCCGATAGCGCGCGTGGAGGCCCTGGTCCACCTGACCGCTCCCGCATCCCGCGTGGAGAAGACGGGCGCCGGCGGCGAAGGAGCGCCCCGCGTAGCGACGCAGATTGCGCCTGATCACCCGGCGATAGGCTCTCGCCACGAGGTCGTAGACGGCCCCGAGCGTGGTCCGCTTCTCGCTCCAGTACGCGTCCCAACCCTGCATCTCGCTCAGGGCCGGGCGTAGCGTGTCGACCCGGCGGGCCCGCACGAACCGATCGCGGTGTCGGGTGTCGTCGGTGAAGAGCTTCAGCAAGAAACGACCGCTCCGGATCCCCTCCCGGAGGGTCAGCTTGGAGTTCCCGTACACCCGCGCCGGCAACACGATCGGAATCTCTCGAATGCAGACGCCGTTACGACACAGGATGAAGAGACTCTCGAAGAAGAACGCGTAGGCGCGCGCCGTGACGAGGTCGAACAGCTCTCGAGGGATTCGCCGCAGATCATAGAGGCGGAGCGCCCCGCTCGCGTCGTACGGCATGCGCAGGAAGGTCCTCGTCAGAAAATGCCCGAACTGCGTCAGGAACAGGCGATGGGGGCTCCAGCCGGGAAGACTGTCCGACTCGAGATAGCGGGAGCCCACGACGACGTCCACGCCCGGAGCGTGCGCGGCGATGAGCCGGGGGATGTCGGCGGGGCTGTGCGAAAAGTCGGCGTCCATCGTGACGAGCTGGTCGTAGCCCCGATCGTAGGCGTACGCGATGCCTTCCGAATGCGCGCTGCCGATGCCGAGCTTGCCCTTGCGGTGGATCACCGTGACCCGCGGATGCCGCCGCGCGAGAGCGTCCAGCGTCGCGCCGGTGCCGTCGGGCGAGCCGTCGTCGACGAACAGGATGTCCGCCGCGAGCGGCAGCGCGACGAGCTCCGCGCACAGCCGCTCGACGTTGCGGTTCTCGTTGTAGGTCGGCGCGAAGATCAGGCGGCGCGGAGACATCGGCGAGTCTACGCCGAGACGACGTCGATGGACGGGAGCGGGAACAGGAGCCGTCCACCCGCCGCCAGGTACGCGGCCTCGCGCTCGACGATGCCGGCGCGGAAGTGCCACGGGAGCACCAGGAAGTAGTCGGGCTTGCGGGCGCGAGCGTCCGCTTCCGAGATGATGGGAATCCACGTTCCCGGCGTGACGCAGCCGAACTTGTCTTCGTTGACCTCGGCGATGGCCGGGAGGAGGTCGCGGTCGATGCCGGCGAACTGGAGGATCACGTTGCCCTTCGTGGAGGCGCCGTAGCCCAGCACGCGGCCTCCGCGCGCCCGGATGCCCTCCAGCCGCGCGCGGAGCTCGCGCTTGTGGGCCAGGACGCGGGCGCGGAATTCCTCGAAGGGCCGCAACGAGCCGAAGCCCGCGCGCCGCTCCTCGTCCAGGAGCCGCTCGATACGATCCCCCTGTCGGGGCGCGAGACGTCGATTCCGGCCGAGCGTCACCGCGAAGCTTCCCCCGTTGACGTCGTTGCACTCGACGTCCAGGATCGCGAGGCCGACCTTGTCGGCCAGCCATTTGATCTGGGCCAAGGCGTAGTACTCGACGTGTTCGTGGCAGATCGTGTCGTAGGCGTTGACCCGCAGCATCGCCGGCAGGTAGCTCTGCTCCAGGTGCCAGACGCCGTCGTCGGCCAGCACATCGGCGACCTGGTGAGCGAAATCCAGCGGCCGTTCCAGGTCGTAGAACATCGCGATCGACGTGACGAGCCGCGCCTTCCGGCGGCCGAGCGCGCCCCGGTAGAGGTCCGCGGTGAAGAAATCGGCGATCAGGCGGCTGTCGGCTGGATAGCCGCTCTGCCAGCGTGCGGCCGATGGATCGATGCCGAGGAGCGTGAGCTTTCGGCCCGAGAAGAACGAGAGGAGCGTTCCATCGTTGCTCCCGATGTCGACGACCACGTCGTCGGGTCGAAGGTCTACGGCTCGCGTGAGCGCCTGGGCCTTGTCTTCGAGGTGGTCGACCATCCGCCGGTTCAGCGACGAGCGGTACCCGTACTGCGGTCCGTACAGCTCGGTTTTCTCGTAGGAATGAAGGAGCTGCACCAGGCCGCAGTTATCGCACCGCACCAGCGTCAGGGGGCCCTTCGTGAGCGGCGCGTCGGAGCTACGCGGGAACACTCCAGTCAGGAACTGGGTGCCCAGCTCGAGGAGCACGTCGAGCCCCTCACCGCCGCAGATTCGGCATGCCGTCACTTGTCGGTACATGGCTGATTTCTCGCAGCAAGTGCCGTGCCACAGATTTCGAATGGTACCGGAAATCGACGCCAGTATACTCGTCTCATCATCGCGATCTGCGAGCCTCGATCACGATCCCGATCAGCGAGTGACGGTCGCGCCGCCAACCAGCGTCAATTGATGTGGCGAGGACGTGCCCACCTGACACATCGACCGGGCCGCGCACCGTCCGGTGCTCTCACCTGTTTCAGGCCGCTATGAGCGTGAGAGGCGATACGCTGATTGCGGTGAGCCCGTCTGCCGCGAGGGCGTCGCCACATCCCGCCTGGGTCCTCTTCCTGCTGGCCGCGGTCGTGCTCGTTACCGCTGCGGTCCGTCTCAGGCTCCTCGAAGTTCCCCTCGACCGCGACGAAGGCGAGTACGCGTACTTTGGGCAGCTCCTGCTCGAGGGGGTCCCGCCCTATGCCGCCGCCTACAACCTCAAGGCACCCGGAATCTACGGCGTCTATGCTCTGATCCTCGCCGCGTTCGGCCAGACGACCACCGGGATCCGCCTGGGGCTCATCGTCGTCACCTCGGCCACGACGGTGCTCACGTATCTGTTGGCGAGGCGCCTGGTCGGGTTGGCGGCGGGCCTCGTGGCAGCCGCTGTCTACGCCGTGCAGGCGTTGAACCCGAAGGTCCTCGGCCTCGCGGCCTACGCCGAGCATTTCGTTCTCCTCTTCGTCGTCGCCGGCGCGCTCGTCCTTCAGACGCAGGCACGCGATCGTCGGCCTGCGATCGTGCTCGCCGCCGGGCTCCTCTTCGGTGTGGCGTTCCTCATGAAGCAGAGCGCGGCGGCCTTCGTCGTCGGCGGCGCGCTCACCATGCTCCTGTCGAGCGACCCCGACGGGACGCCCCGCTGGCCGCGCCGTCTTCGCATGACAGCCCTCTTCGTCGCCGGCGCCGTCATCCCGTTCGCGCTCGCGTGCCTCGCACTGCTGGGGGTGGGTACCCTCGGAACCTTTTGGTTCTGGTCATTCGTGTACGGCTCGACCTATTCGGCCGGGCTCCTCGAGGGTTGGTCCAACCTCGTCGCCAGGCTCGCGGCCGTCGCACCGTCCGCCTCGGTCACGCTCGCCCTTGGGGCGATCGGCCTCGGCGCCCTCTTTCGGGGCCGCCTGCGCTCACGGGGAGGCGACGTCCTGCTCCTGGTGGCGGCGTCGTGTCTCGGAACCATGGTGGGCCTTCATTTCAGGCCGCAATACTGCCTCCTGATGCTCCCCGCGCTCGCGCTGCTGGCCGCGATCGGCTTAGACGCGCTCGGCCGACTCCTGGCGGGGCCGCGAGCGAGCGTCCTGCAGCGCGCGGTGACGATCGTCCTGGCGGTCGCTGCTCTCGGGCAGCCGCTCTACGCCTCGCGGGACGTGCTCTTCCAGCTGGGGTCCGTCCAGGTCTCACGGACGATTTACGGGCGCAACCCGTTCCCCGAGTCGGTGGAGGTCGCGCGCTACATCCGCGAGCACACCGCGCCGGGCGACCGCGTTGCCGTGCTCGGGTCCGAGCCTCAGATCTACTTTTACTCGGGCCGGCGCTCGGCGACCGGGTATATCTACACCTACCCGCTCATGGAGCTCCAGCCGTACGCCGCGGCGATGCAGCATCAGATGATCCGAGAGATCGAGACCGCCAACCCCCGGTATCTTGTCTTCGTCAAGGCTCCGACGTCATGGCTGGTCAGGCCCGACTCTGACCTGACGATCTTCGGCTGGTTCGCCGAGTACCAGCGGAGCTTCACGCGAGTCGGGCTCGTGGACATCGTGTCGGAGAAGGAGACGGTGTATCGCTGGGGCGAGGCGATGGTTGGCTACGCGCCGCACTCCAACGCGTGGCTGCTGGTCTTCGAGCGGGGGAGGAAGCCATGATCGGCCAGGGCTTGAGCTTCGAACAACACGAGATCGGCGCCACCTACCGCACGCTCAGCCGGACGGTGTCGGAGACCGATATCGTGACCTTCGTCAACCTGTGCGGCTTCACCGAGCCGCTCTTCATGGACATGGAATACGTCGCCCGCGAGTCGCTGTTCAAGCGGCGCGCCGCGCCCGGGGCCCTGACCTTCGCGCTCGCCGAGGGCCTGATCATGCAGACCGGGCTCATCCACGGCACGGGCATGGCCTATCTCGGCAGTGAGCTGCGCGTGACGGCACCGGTGCTCGAAGGCGACACGCTCACCGTGGAGGTAGAGATTGCCGACAAGCGCGAGACCAAGAAGCCCGACCGCGGTATCGTCACCTACCGCCACCGCGTCCTGAACCAGCGCGGCGAGCTGGTGCTGGAGGCGCGCATCCAGCGGATGATCCGACGCGCCGCGCGCTGAAGCAGCCCGGGTGGAGGGGCGCCGCCCGCGGATTCGATCCGTCCGACCGGGCGCTCGCGTACAATCGAGCCAGGGAGCCCAGGCTTCCAACGGAGGCGACCGGTGAGTGGAAGAATCGTCCAGATCAGCGTCTCGCGCGGCGGCGTCCCGAAGACGGCGGTGGCCGTAGCACGCGTCACCGCCCTGGGACTCGAAGGTGACGCGCACCGCGACGCTGAGCATCACGGGGGTCCGGAGCGGGCCGTGTGCCTCTACGCGATGGAGGCGATCGGTCGTCTTCAAGCCGAGGGGCACCAGATCGTGCCCGGCGCTATCGGCGAGAACGTCACCGTCGAAGGGCTGGACTGGGCGGCCGTCGTCCCGGGGTCTCACCTGCTGCTCGGCGAGACGGTGCTCCTCCAGGTGACGCGCTACACGAGCCCCTGCACGAACATCACGCGAGCCTTCAAGGACGGCGACTACGCCCGCGTGTCCCAGAAGCGCCATCCCGGCTGGAGCCGTGTCTACGCCCGCGTCCTGGCTCCGGGCTCGATCCGCCAGGGCGACTCGGTGCGTCTGCTGGACGAGGCCGAAGCCGCCGAGGTGACCGCCGCCGCGTCCAGGTGATCCGCCACGCCGAGGTCGTCATCATCGGTGGCGGCGTCATCGGCGTCTCCATCGCCTTCCACCTGGCCGGCGCGGGCGTGCGCGACGTCCTCCTGGTCGAGCGCAGGTTCCTCGCGTCCGGCGGCACCGGCCGGTCCGTTGGGATCGTCCGCCAGCTTTACCCGACACCGGAGACCAGCCAGATGGTCGTGCGCTCGCTCGCCGTCTTCCAGCGCTTCCACGACGCCGTCGGCGGCGGCGAGTCGGGCTACGTCGGCTGTGGGGTCGTCATCGGCGTCTCCACCGCGATGCGTCCCAAGCTCGAGGAAACGGTCAGGCTCCAGCGGTCGCTCGGCGTCCGCGCCGAGGTGCTCGAGCCCGGCGAGGTCGTCAAGATAGAGCGACGGATCAATCCCGAGAATCTCGGCGCCGTCCTCTACGAGCCCGAGTCGGGCTACGGCGACCCGACCGCGGTCACGACCGGTTACGCCGACGCGGCGCGGCGGCGCGGCGTCCGTATCGAGCAAGGCGTCGAGGTCGTCGCGATCCGCACGGCAGGTGACCGCGTCACCGGTGTGGAGACCGCCGCGGGCGAGCGCATCGACGCCCCGGTCGTCGTCAACGCGGCTGGGCTCTGGTCGACGGCCGTCGCGCGGCTGGCCGGAGTCGCCCTGCCGATCATCGTCGGGCGCCATCCCGTCTTCGTCGTCGAGCGCGACGCAAGCTTCGGGCGGCCGCATCTCGTCTATCTCGATCTCGCAGGCGGCAGCTACGCGCGCCCCGAGACGGGTGGGCTCACCCTGACCGGGTCGCTCACCGACGACGAGACGCGGCATCCGATGGAGCCCGATTTGCTCGGCGGTGACGTGAGCCTCGACGAGGCGGCGGACGTCCTGGCGCGTACCAGCCGCGCGATCCCGCGACTCGCCGACGCCCGCTACCGGCGTGGCTGGGCTGGCGCCTTCGACATCACCCCGGACTGGATGCCGATCCTCGACGAGTCACCCCTCCGCGGTTTCTGGATCGCGACGGGCATGAGCGGCCACGGCTTCAAGCTCTCGCCCGCCGTCGGCGAGATGATGGCGGCGCTGATCACCGGGGCCGCGCCGCAAGTGAATCCGGCGCCGTTCGCGCTCGGGCGCTTCAGCGCGAAGAGCTCGAGCGGGACCTTCGTGGCCTCCTACCTCGGCTCATAGAGGCCGAACGAGCAACCATCCGCTGCTGAGAAGCCGAACCGGCCTACCTGGAGATCCCCTTCTCCTTGAAGAATCGCTCGGCGCCCGGGTGAAGGGGGAGCGGCATCCCGACGAGCGCCGTCTGGAGCGTGAGGTACCGGGCCGCCGCGTGAGCGGCGTGGAACTGGGGCAGGTTGTCGAACACCGCCTTGGTGACGCGATACACGAGACTCTCGGGCAGCGCGGAGCGTGCCACGAGCGTGGCCATGACCGCCGGAGTCGTGACCTCGCGCTCCTGGCCTTTATAGGTGTTCGCCGGGAGCTCACCGATCGTGTAGAACGGATACTTCTTCATGAGCGCTTCGCCGGCGGTGACGCCCACGCTCACCAGGCCGACCTTGCCGGAGCCGAGCGCGTCGGCGACCACCGGAGCGCCAGCCGCGATCGTGAAGAAGGCGGCGTCCACGAGCCCGGCCTTCAGCTGATCGACCGCCGCGGAAAACGAGACGCGCACCGCCGCGCCGAGGTCGCCTTCGCCGACCCCGTGGACTTCGAGCAGCTGGAGCGCGTTCTGCTCCGTGGCCGAGCCGGGCGTCCCGAGGGCGACGCGCTTGCCCTTGAGATCGCGGACCGACTTCACGCCCGACGCGTGCGTCGCGACGACGTGCACCAGCTCGGGATACACCGAGAACACCCCGACCATGTTCTTCACGGGCTTGCCGACGAACGCGCCGGGCGCGATCCCGTTGAACGCGTAATAGGCGATGTCATTCTGGAGCAACGCGAAGTCGGCCTCGCCGGAGCGGATGAGCTGGACGTTCGCGACCGAGCCCCCCGACGACTCGACGGTCGCGCGCAGGTTGAGGACCTTCGCCTCCGAGGTGATCCGCGAGATGGCGCCGGCGATCGGGTAATAGACGCCGTCCACCTCGCCCGCGGCGATGGTGACGACCCGGCGCGGCTGGGCCGCCAGCGTCGTCGACAGCGCGAGCGCGCTCACCAGGCCGGCCACAACGGCAGATACGACGAACCGCTTCATAATGTCCTCCGGGGCCACGACAGCGAGAGGCCCGCCCCTCATCTTACCTGCCCTGTCACGATGGCGGTGTAGACTGAGCGCCGTGACGGCGCGCCTGGGCGTCGATATCGGCGGCACGTTCACCGACCTCGTCGTCATCGACGAGACGACCGGCGTCACGCGCGTGGGCAAGATCCTCACCACGCCGAAAGATCCGGCGCACGCGGTCGAGCAGGGCATCGGGTCGCTCCTGGAGGACTCGGCGATTCCCCCGAGCGCCGTGCGGGCCGTCGTCCACGGCACGACGCTCGCGACCAATGCCCTCATCGAGCGCAAGGGCGCGCGCACGGCCCTTCTGACCACCGAAGGTTTCCGGGACGCGCTCGAGATTCGCCACGAAGGCCGCTACGACATGTACGACCTCTTCATCGATCCGCCGGCGCCGCTCGTGCCGCGGCGGCTTCGCCGCGAAGTCCGCGAGCGGCTCCTGGCCGACGGCTCGGTTCGACAGCCCCTCGACGAGGACGGAGCGCGCCGGGTCATCGGCGAGCTGGCCGCCGAGGGCGTCGAGGCAATCGCGATCTGTCTCCTGCACGCCTACGTGAACCCCGTGCACGAGCGACGACTGGCGGCGCTGGTCGCCGAGATCGCCCCGCAGATGGCGGTCGCGTGCGCGTCGGAGGTCGTGCCCGAGATCCGCGAGTACGAGCGCACCTCGACGACGACGGCCAACGTGTACGTGGCGCCGCTGATGGCCCGCTATCTCGAAGACCTCGAGCGGCGGCTCGCCGACCGGGAGATTCCCGGCCAGCTCTACATCATGCAGTCCTCCGGCGGCATCGCGCTGCCGCCGCTCGCCCGGCGTCTGCCGATCCGCCTCGTCGAGTCCGGGCCCGCCGCCGGCGCCCTGGCCGCCGCCCAGGCCGCGCGCGAGCGCGGCGAGCCGAAGCTTCTGTCGTTCGACATGGGCGGCACGACCGCCAAGGCGTGCGTCATCGACAACGGCGTGCCGCTCGTCGGGCGCGAGTTCGAGGTGGCGCGCGCCGACCGCTTCAAGAAGGGCTCGGGGTTGCCGATCCGCGTGCCGGTGATCGAGATGATCGAGATCGGAGCCGGCGGCGGCTCGATCGCGCGCGTGGACCGCATGGGGCTTCTCAAGGTCGGCCCCGACAGCGCGGGCGCCGATCCCGGCCCGGCCTGCTACAACCTCGGCGGACGCCAGCCCACGGTGACCGACGCCGATCTGCTGCTCGGCTATCTCGACGCCGAGTTCTTCCTGGGCGGGCGCATGCGGCTGGATCGCGCGGCCGCTCAGCGCGCGATCGAAGAGCACGTCGCCCGGCCCCTCGGTCTCGACGTCACGCAAGCCGCCTGGGGCGTCCATCGCGTGGTCAACGAGAACATGGCGGCCGCCGCGCGGATCCACGGGATCGAGCGGGGGAAAGACCTGCGCTCGTATCCGCTCTTCGCCTTCGGCGGCGCCGGCCCCGTCCACTGCTGGCAGGTCGCCCGCGTTCTGAAGACGCCGCGCATCCTGCTGCCCCTCGGCGCCGGGGCGATGTCCGCCTACGGTCTCCTGGCCGCACCCCTGGCCTTCGACTTCGTGCGGACGGGCCGCCAGCGGCTCGACCGCGCCGACTGGGCCGCGGTGAACCAGCTCTTCGCCGAGATGGAAGCTGAAGGCCGCGCGCTGCTCACGCGGGCCGGCGTCGCCGCGAGCGACGTCCGGGTGGCCCGCATCGCCGAGATGCGCTACCTCGGCCAGGGGCACGAGGTCGAGGCCGCGGTGCCGCTCGGCAATCTTTCCGCCGAACGCCTCCCGACGATCACGGCGAGCTTCGAGGCGGCGTATCGCGCGCTCTATCACCGCCTGCCATCGCGTTGACCTCACGAACGGAGCCACCCCGCGTCTCTGTCAGGCCACCCTTGGTTCGAGCCGGCCTCACGGCCCCCGCTACAACAACACGGCGTGGCTCCGCACGCCCGAACAGCGCGAACTACGCGATCAAGGGAACGCGCCGGGCGTACTTCGCGGAGAGCGGGGACTTCGTCGAGACGGCCGTGTACGACCGGTACGCCCTCACCACGGGGATGACGCTGACCGGTCCCGCGATCGTCGAGGAGCGCGAGTCGACGGCGGTGATCGGGCCCGGAGGCCGCGCCCGCGTGGACGCGGGACTGGCCCTCATCGTGGAGACAGGATCGTGACGGCGCGACGCCGCTCGGGCCAGATCGGGCGTGTCGGAGCCACTCGTTCCTCTCTCAGGCCACCCTCGGCCAAATCCGGTCTCACGGTCCCCGCTCCAACAAATCCGATCACCCTGGAGATCTGCTGGAACCGCCTCGTCGGCGTCGTCAACGAGCAGGCGGCGGCCCTTCAGCGGACGTCCTTCACCTCGATCGTGCGCGAGGCGGGCGACCTCTCGGCGGGTGTCTTCGATTGTCGCGGCTTCATGGTCGCCCAGGCGGTGACGGGCACGCCGGGCCACATCAATTCCATGGCGCTCGCCATGAAGCACTTCCTGGCCGCGTGCCCGCTCGAGACGCTCCGGCCGGGCGACGTCCTGATCACGAACGACCCCTGGCTCACGTCGGGCCATCTGAACGACGTCACCATCTGCTCGCCGATTTTCAGGGACAAGGAGTGCATCGCCTTCTTCGCCTCGACCTGCCACACGGCGGACATCGGCGGGCACGTGCTCTCGGCCGAGGCGCGCGAGGTGTACGAGGAAGGCCTGCAGATCCCGATCATGAAGCTCTACGAGGCCGGACGGCCCAACGAGGGGCTGATCGCGATCATCCGTGCGAACACGCGCCTGCCCGAGATGGTGCTGGGCGACTTCCACGCGCAGATCGCGGGGGGCGCCGTCGGGGGCGAGCGGCTCCTGGAGTTCATGACGGAGTTCGGCCTCGAGCGGCTCGAGCCTCTGGCCGACGAGATCATCGGACGCACGGAGCGCGCCATGCGCGAAGCGATCCGTGCGCTCCGGCCCGGGGTCTACACGAACGAGGTCACCTCGGACGGGTTCGACGAGCCGATCACGATCCGTGTGCGCTGCGAGATTCGCGGCGACGAGCTGCTCGTGGACTACGCCGGCTCCTCGCCGGCGAGCCGGCGCGGCGTGAACGTCGTGATGAACTACACCGAGGCGTACACGACCTACGGCGTGAAGGTGATCGTGAGCCCGGACGTGCCCAACAACGAGGGCGCGTTCCGGCCACTGCGCATCACGGCGCCCCCGGGGTCGATCCTGAACGTACAGCGCCCGGCGGCCGTCGCCGCCCGACACATCGTCGGCCACTTCCTGCCCCACGTCATCGCGGGCGCCCTCGGCCAGGCGCTGCCCGACCGGGTCATGGCCGAGGGCTCGGCGAACATCTGGGGCATCCAGGTCTCGGGCAAGGACCTGGCAGGCGAGCCCTTCAGCTACATCTTCTTCTCATCCGGCGGGACCGGGGCGCGCGCCATCAAGGACGGGCTCTCGGCGACCGCGTTTCCATCGGGCGTCCTCGGCACGCCGGTCGAGGTCATCGAGAACCTCTCGCCGCTGATCGTCGAGCGGAAATGCCTGCGCGACGACTCGGGCGGCCCGGGGAAATACCGCGGCGGTCTGGGTCAGACCATCGCCTTCCGCGTGCGCACGCGCGAGCCGTTCGCCGCCTCGATCCTCTGCGATCGCACCGTGCATCCAGCGGCTGGATTCCGCGGCGGCGGGCCGGGGGCGCGCGGTGCGGTGCTGATCGACGGCGTGGCGCCCGCGAATCCGAAGGCCGAGCAGCTCGTGCCCCCGGGTGCGCTCGTGGAGGTTCGGCTCCCGGGGGGCAGCGGCTATGGGCCGCCCGGCGAGCGCGATCCGGAGCTGATCGCGCGGGATCTGCTCGAAGGCTACGTGCGCGGCGCCTGACCGGCGCCATCAGTCCCGCGTCGATCAGTCGCTGGACCCTGTAACTGCGGTACGCCCAGCTACTGAGCGGTCACGGTAAATACGGCACCTCTCAGACGCATCCGCCCCGTTCTCAACGCAGAGTGCCCAGCGCGCTGTGCGCTCGCTTGGTTGGAGCCTCTCCTGACTATCTTGAGATCCGGATACTTGGCGCCGGTTCCACTTGGCGTGCGACTTGCCGGGTTTCTGGCTCGTCGTTCGAGACGGTGCCGCAATCGACACCGAGGACAGCGGTCCAGATCATGCGCAAGGGTGAAACTATGCAAACGCTCGGGGGACGGCTCGTGCTCGGCGTCTTGGCAGTCGGCTGGATTCTCCTCGGGCCAGTCCTCGCGTGGGACCACGGGCGGCTGACCCTCACGCCCAACACCGCGCATGCGGATATCACGTACATCTACGACCGGCTCGGCCGATTGATCGCAGTCGTGGACCCGGCCGGCGATGCGGCGGTGTATCACTATGACGCCGTCGGCAATCTCACCGGTATCTCCCGCCAGAGCTCCGCCCTGGTCTCCGTCATCGACTTCACCCCGGCCAGCGGGCCGGTCGGCACGACGGTAACCATCTTCGGCACCGGGTTCAGCCCGACTCCAAGCCAGAACACGGTCACCTTTAGCGGCACCGCGGCCAGCGTGTCCTCGGCCAGTCCGACCCAACTCGTGGCCACGATCCCGTCAGGAGCAACCACGGGCCCCATCGCGGTGACTGCCCCAGCGGGATCAGCCACCAGCAGCGCTCCCTTCACGGTGACGGGCTCGAGCGGGGCCCCGACCATCACGAGCTTCACCCCCACGATCGGCACGCCGGGCACCGCCGTCGCGGTCACCGGCACGAACTTCGAGTTGACCTCGACCAACAACCGCCTGCGGTTCAACATCGGCCCGGCCCCGATCACGTCGTCCACCACGACGAACCTCTCGGTCCCGGTGCCGGGCGGGGCGACGTCGGGTCGGCTCTCCCTGGCCACGCCCGGCGGCGCCACCCAGAGCGTCGATGACTTCTTCGTGCCGCCCGCACCCAACACCGTGTCGAGCGTGTCCTTCACCGGCCGGACCTCCATTGGCGGCGCGAGCGTCACCGCGTCGATCGGTGGTGCCGGCAAGATCGCCCTGATCGTCTTCGATGGTCAGGCGGGCCAGCAGGTGAGCCTCGGCGTCAGCTACGGCGGCGTCCTCGAGACAGATACCTACGTCTACCGTCCTGACGGCAGCCAGCTCGGCTGGGTCTACGCGGACGGCGCGGGGCGCGACCTACACTTCGCGTCCCTGCCGGTGACCGGGACGTATACCATCATGGTCACTCCCCACGGCAACTACACCGGGACCAAGGCCATCACGCTGTCTCAGGACCTCATCATGGGGGCCCTCCAGGTGGGCGGCGCCTCCGTTCCCGTGAGCATCACGCGACAAGGCCAGCGGGCCCGGTTGACGTTCTACGGCACGGCGGGGCAGCGGCTGAACCTCGGCTTCCCGGGAGCGAGCATCTACGACAGCCTCACCGTCTGGAAGCCCGACGGCACGTTGTTCGCGTCGTCTCCTGGCACCACCGATCTCAGCATGGTCATGCCGCCCCTGCCGACGACCGGCACCTACGGTATTCTCATCGACCCCACCAACGTCGAGAGCCGCAGCATGACCCTGACCCTGTCGGAGGAGATCAGCGGCGCGATCGTGATCGACGGTGCCTCGGTCCCGCTGACGCTGGCCCGGCCAGGGCAGATCGCGCGCCTGACCGTCGCGGCGACCGCGGGCCAGCGGCTGAATACTGCGGTCACGAATGCGACGCTGACGACGTCGCTCGCGATGCTCAAGCCTGATGGCAGCACGTGGTTCACCACCAGCGTGAGCAACGGGACGGTCCTCGACTCGGCGCCCCTGCCGGCCACCGGCACCTACACCATCGTGATCGATCCCAATACCGCCACCACCGGCGGTCTCACCCTCACGCTCTCGGCGGAGATCGCCGGCAGCATCACGCTGGGCGGGTCGCCGGTGTCGGTCACCACCACGCGGCCCGGGCAGAAGGCGCGACTGATGTTCGGCGCGACCGCCCCCCAGCGGGCCAGCCTGCACATCACCGGCGTGACAGCGAGCGGGAACGCCTGGCTTGGCCTCCTCAAACCCGACGGGAGCCAAATCGGCTCGATCACCGTCTCCAACGGCGGCACGGGCTTCCTCGGCGCAGTCACGCTCGCGACCACGGAGACGGCCTACGCCGTCTACATCGCGCCGGGAGGGACGGGGACCGCCAGCATGACCCTGAGGCTCTACGACGTACCGCCGGACGTGAGCGGCACGGTCACCATTAACGGAGGCTCCGCTCCCGCGAACATCACCGTCCCCGGCCAGAACGCCGCCTTCACCTTCACGGGCACGAGTGGCCAGACCGTGACGGCCCGCGGCGACAGCAACACGATCGGCTGCGGTGCGTTCGGCGTGAAGTGGCCGACCGGGAGCTTCACCACGGTCTCGCCCTGCTCGGCGAGTTTCTCCATCGGTGGGATCAGACTCCAGACCGGCACGCATACCATCTTCTTCGACCCGTCCGGCCCCAACACGGGCGGCGTGAACCTGAGTGTCACGCTCCCATGAGGCGAGGAACACACACCATGACGACTCCCCGCCTGCTGCCGAGCTTTCTTTTGTGCGTCACGCTGGGGCTCCTGCTCTCGCCCGCTTCGTCCGGTCCCCAGGGCGCCGGGCCAGGCATACGCGCGGTGCCCGGCCAGACCTCGACGGTGCTGCCCGATGGAAGGTGGCTGCTTCTCGGCGGTCAGGGACCGCAGGGTTCAACAAGGACTGCGGCGATCTACGACCCTCGCACGGGTATCACCACGGCGCTCACCCCGCTCCGGCCCGCGCGCGCGTGGCACTCGGCCACGGTCTTGCCGGACGGCACGGTGCTGGTCTTCGGTGGTGCCGGTTCGAACGACCGAGCACTGGCGGAGCCTCAGATCTTCGATCCAGGGACGGGCACATTTCAGTCGCTATCGATCCCGGGGATAACTCCACGCGCTCACCACAGCGCAACCCTGCTCACCGATGGGCGCGTCCTCATCGGTGGCGGCGAAGCATCGGGACAGGCGCTGACTCTGACCGAGGTGTGGACCCCGCAAACTGGAGCGCTGGACACCATCTCCGCTCCGATGAGCGCGAGGCGTTCCGGGCACACTGCGACGCTCCTCGGAGACGGGACCGTCTTGCTGTGGGGCGGCACTGCCGCTGCGACCGCTAGCGGCGAAGTCTTCGATCCAGTCACGGCGAACTTCAGCCGCATCGCGGGTACGCCTTGGGGCTCACTCTCCTCCGACCCACCTCAGCTCGCGGCGTCGCTCCCGGCAGCGGGCGCCGTTGATGTTCTCGTGGACCGCCCGATCGCGCTTCGCTTCTCCAAACCCCTTCGCATGGACAGCGCCACCGACACCACCGTCACGCTCAGCGGTCCTCAGGGACTCGAGACCGTCAAGGTGGTGGCCGCCGAAGGCGGCATGCTCGTCTTCGTCACGCCGACGGCGCCCCTGACCCCCGGCGCCCGCTACAGCCTCGTGCTCAACGGCCCGGAAGATCCAGACGGGCATCTGCTGCCCTTCACCCGCGTCGAGTTCAGCACCATCCCGGCGCCAGGGGCGGCTACCTCGCCCGCTATGGCCGCGCCCGCCACGAGATCGGACTACTCCACCGCCCACGCTCATCATGCCTCCAACTCTCCCAAGCTCGGCACACGCTCGGAGCTGGACGAGTTCGAGTGGAAGGGGCCGCTGCGTGATGGCAAACCGTATTCGCGCTGGCAGGACCTGCCGCCGCTCAAGGCTGCCCCAGGGGTAACGGCGCTCGCCGGACAGGTGCTGCGCCTGAACGGCCAGCCTCTCGCCGACGTGACGCTGCAGGTCGGCTCCCGGTCGACGCGGACCGATGGCACCGGCCGCTTCCTGCTCACCGGAATCGCTCCGGGCCGGCAGGAGCTGATCATGGACGGCTCCACCGCGAACCAGCCCGGCCGGACCTATGCGACGTTCGATTACGGTGCCGCCATCGAGGACAAGACAACGACCGTGCTGCCGTTCACCATCTGGATGCCCGTGCTCGACATGCAGCATGCGACGCCGCTCCCGGCCCCAACGCCGCACGAGATCGTCGCCCGGACGCCTCGAATCCCCGGGCTCGAGGTGCACGTGCCCGCCGGCGTGATTCTCCAGACCGACAACGGCCCGCTGCCCTCAATTTCGCTCACCCAGATCCCGGTCGATCGGCCGCCGTATCCGCTGCCCCCAGGCACGACCTTCTTCTTCACCCCGCAAGGCCACGGGGCTCAGGTGCTCCGGGCCGACGGCACGCCCAATCCGACCGGGGTGCGCATCATCCTGCCCAACGTAGATCACTTGCCGGCTGGGGCGCGCGTGGACCTCACCCACTACAACTACTATCGGGGCGGCGACGACGGCCGCCAGATCGTCCCCGACCCCGGTGTGGAGTTCAAGCGCCTGGGGTGCGCCTTCAGCCTGGGGCCAGACTCGGCCTTTGCGGCCGCGATCCTGGCCGGCCTGCGGGATGGCGAGCCGGTGGACCTGGGCACGGGGCTGTTCACGCTGGAGAAGGTCGATCTCGTGCTCCCCGACGTGATCCCGATCGTGATTCGACGGCAATACCGGCCAGGAAATTACAACCCCCGAATCTTCGGCGACTACATCAGCCATTCCTACCTGATGTACCTGGTCGGCGACCAGACGACCTACAGCTACGCGCAGCTCGTGCTGCCCGACGGCATCAAGGTCCGCTTCAACCGCACCTCGCCCGGCACCGACAAGCCCGGGGCGATCATGGAGCACACGGCCACGCCCACCGCCTTCTACAAGGCGCGTCTGACCTGGAACGCCACGCGCAACGGCTGGGACATCACTCTCCGGGACGGGACCGTCTATCAATTCACGGCCTCGGGGGACCTCGGCCCATTGCTCATCGGCATCCGCGATCGGGCCGGCAACCAGCTCACCATCAGCCGCGCGATGCCCGGCAATAACGTGCCCATCACGCGGATCACTTCCCCCAACGGCCGCTGGGTCGACTTCTCCTACATCGCCGTCAACACCGTCTACCTGATCTCCCAGCTGCGCGACAGCCTGGGCCGCACCGTGAACTACGCGTACTACCCCGGCGGCTCCTTCTCCCTCAAGACCGTGACCGACGCCGCCGGCGGCGTCACCGAGTACACGTGGGCGTCGAACCGCATTGCCACGATCAAGGATCCCCGGAACATCGTTTTCCTCACCAACGAGTACAACGCCCAGGGCCGCGTGAGCAAGCAGACCCAGGCCGACGGCACCTTCTACCAGTTCGCCTACACGGTCGACGGCCAGAGCAAGGTGACCCAGACCGACGTCACCGACCCCAGGGGCAACGTGCGCCGCGTCACCTTCAACGCCAACGGCTACGCCCTGACGGACACCCGGGCCTACGGCACCGCCGCCGCCCAGACGACCACGTATACCAGAGACGCGACGAGTAACCTGGTCAGCACGATGACCGACGCGCTCGGGCGACAGACCACCTACACCTACAACACTCAGGGCCAGGTGCTCACCGTCACCCGGCTGGCCGGTACCGGCGACGCCGTCACCACCACCGTCACCTACGAGCCCACCTTCAATCAGGTGGCGTCGATCTCCGATCCCCTGAGCCACACCACGAGCTTCGGCTATGACGCGCTCGGCAACCTCACCGCCGTCACCGATCCGCTGAGCCACCAGACCACGCTGACCTACAACACCCAGGGCCAGCCGCTGACGATGACGGACGCGCTGAGCAACACCACCACGCTCAGCTATGCCGATGGCGACCTGGCCATCATCACCGATCCCATCGGCAAGACGACCACCCGATTCACCGACGGGGGCGGCCGGCTCATCGCCACGACCAACCCCCTGGGCCGGCAGACGCGCTACGACTACGACGGCCTGAATCAGCTGACGAAGATCACCGACGCCCTCGGGGGCCAGACTCAGCTCGCGTACGATGGCAACGGTAATTTCCTGAGCCTGACCGACGCGCGCACCAACACGACGAGCTACGCCTACAACTCAATGGATCGCGCCACCACCCGCCCCGCCCCGCTCACCCGCCAGGACAGCTACGGCTACGACAACAACGGCAACGCCGTAAGCTTCACCGGTCGGAAGAGCCAGATCACGAGCACGACCCAGGACAGCTCCACGACCAGCTACACCTGGGATGCCGGGGACCGCGTCAGCCAGATCGTGGACTCGCTCTCGGGCACCATCACCCGCACCTACGATGGGCTCGATCGGCTCACCCAGGAGGCCACGCCGCAGGGCACGATCAGCTACACGTACGACAACGCGAGCCGCCGTTCGTCGATGACAGTGCTCGGCCAGCCGACCGTCAACTACTCCTATGACAACGCCGACCGCCTCACCCAGATCACCCAGGGTACGAGCACTGTCGCCTTCGCCTACGACAACGCCAACCGGCGCACCAGCCTCACCCTGCCCAATAGCATCGTCACCGAGTACGCCTACGATGCCGCCAGCCGCCTCACCGGGCTGACCTACAAGCTCGGACCCGCGCCCCTGGGAACGTTGACGTACGGCTACGACGCTAACGGCAACCGCACGGTCCTCGGCGGCAGCTGGGCCCGGACGGGTCTACCGGCAGCCCTCGCCAGCGCTACCTATAACGCGGCCAACCACCAGCTGACCTTCGGCAGCACGACGCTGACCTACGACCTGAACGGTAACCTCGCCAGCGATGGGACCAACACGTACACGTGGGATGCGCGCAACCGCCTCGAGGCCATCAGCGGCGGAAGTACCGCGAGTTTCCAGTACGACGCGCAGGGGCGCCGCACGAGCAAGACCGTCAACTCGGCCCAGACCGGCTTTCTCTACGACGGCGTGACGCCCGTGCAGGAGTTGACCGGGTCGACGGTCGTCGCCAACCTCCTCACCGGCCTCGGGATCGACGAGTACCTGACGCGGACGGACCCGAGCGGTGCGAGTCATTTCCTTGCCGATGCGTTGGGCAGCACTGTGGCTCTGTCCGACGCCGTCGGCACCCTACCGACGAGCTATACCCACGCACCATTCGGCGTGACCACCATCAGTGGGACCGCGACGGGCAACGCCTTCGACTACACGGGCCGGGAGGACGACGCGACCGGGCTGAAGTACTATCGGGCGCGCTACTACTATCCTAGACTTCAGCGATTCATCAGCCAGGATCCGATCGGCTTTCGGGGTGGTGACGCTAATCTGTACGCATACGTCTTCAACAATCCCTCCAACCTGACCGACCCGCTCGGTCTGCATCTTACTATCGCCCTCTATCGGTGCTGCGGACCCTACAACCACATTGGTATTGGAGTGAACTCGAACGACACAGTTGGATTTCGTCCAACGATCAGTCTTCTACCCCTGTGGTTTGGCGAAGTGTCAAACGATCGAGCGGTACATCCCGAGGGACCAATCGCCTCCGTAACGCTCAAGACTACACAAGACCAAGATGCAAGGATTCAGAGATTCATAGAACACTACCGTGATCAGCCGGGCCTATATACCATTCTAGCAGGACGTCACTGTGGAACATTTGTCAGGGACGCGCTGGCCGCCGGGGGCATAGAGGTCGGAAATCCCAATCCGAACTGGATCATGGCGGAACTACTCGAACAGGCTCAGCGGCAGGGCGTCTTGTTGGCACCCTAATAAATGAGACGCTGGCGAAGTGTTTATTTCGCGCAACACTGTAAGCGAGACGAATCCCATAAAGCCTGTAGGCTCGTCACGCGAGGTGCCCGTGCTGAAGAAAGTCGTAACCGCATCGCTTGTGCTCGGCGCATTGGGCCCCCTGATGCTCGGTCCAGTAGTGATCTGGCTCGACTCGCACTCACACGATTTTCGCACCGACATGCGCTGGGAGGCGATATTCAGGTGGTGCTGGCCTACCTCGCCGATGCTCATGACCGGCGGCGGTGCCAAGCCCTTCACGCTCGCCTATATGGTGCTGCTTCTTATAAGCGCACTCTCGAACATCGTCCTTTTCGGCTTGATTAGCGCGCTGTTGGGAGCTGGCTTCATCCTTGTGCGATCAGTGTCTCGCATGATGCGGGCGCCTAAGTAGGCAGCGGCGATTCTTGCGCCGGCCAGGGCAACCCGTGCCAGCTGGCGATGGGCGCCAACTACTCCATCATGGCCAACTTCACTCGCGTGTACGGCTTGACGGTCACGCGGGCCGGAGTGGGCAGCGGCTCGGTCTCGTCGAGCCCAGCCGGAATCAGCTGCGGAGCTGACTGTTCGGAGAGCTACAACACCGGCACGACCGTCACCCTCACGGCGACGGCCACCGTCGACTCGATCTTCATGGGCTGGAGCGGGGCGTGCGCCGGCGCCGCCTGTACGGTCACGATGACCGCGGACAAGACGGCCGTCGCCACCTTCGCGCCCAATCAGCCAGACCTCGTCGAGACGTCGGTGAGCGATCCGCCGGCGGCTGCGGCTCCGGGCAGCGCCTTCAGCGTGACCGACAGCGTGCTGAACCAGGGCGGTGTGTCCGTGGCTTCGACGACGACGCGCTACTACCTGTCGCTCGACGCCGCGAAGGATGGCGCCGATCGATTGCTCTCGGGAACCCGCGGCGTCCCGACGCTCGCCGCCAGTGCGACCTCGAGCGGATCCCGGACGGTCACGATCCCATCGGCGACGCCGCTCGGCACGTACTTCCTCCTGGCTTGCGCCGACGATCTCTCCCAACGCGCCGAAAGAAACGAGACGAACAATTGCCGCGCTTCTGCTACGACGATCCAGGTGACTCGCCCGGATCTCCTCGAGACGTCCGTCTCGGCGCCGCCCGCCACCGTGGTCCGCGGAACGAGCTTCTCGGTGACGGACACCGTGCTGAACCAGGGAGGGCTGGCGTCAGGCGCCTCGACGACCCGCCACTATCTCTCGGCGAACTCGGTGAAGGACGGTAACGATCGTCTCGTCGGGTCGCGCTCGATCCCGGCGCTCGCCGTGGCGGCGACATCGACCGGCACGGTCAGCGTCACTGTCCCGTCGAACATGGCGCTCGGCCCGTACTACCTGATCGCCTGCGCCGACAACACCACGACGGTGACCGAGAGCAACGAGACCAATAACTGTCTCGCGTCGGACACCACGGTCCGGGTGACCGCGCCCTAGCCGTGAAGCGCTTCGCTCCTCGCCAGGCATAGAAGCAGGACGGTGCTCAACGCGGAAGGATGATCGTCATGCGGGGCGCGCGCATCGGCGAGATCCTCGCCTACATGATCCATCCCGAGGCGGCGGGCCGGGGGCCTCGGGCCCGGTCGAGGCCTCATTCGGGCTCGCACTCGGAGGCCTGACGGGCGGAGCCGGGCGCGAGCCCCGCGATCATGAAGTCGGCCGTGGCGAGGTTGGTCGCCAGCGGAACGTTGTGGACGTTGCAGACGCGAAGCAAGGCGCGGATGTCCGGATCGTGGGGCTGCATCGTCAGTGGATCGACGAAGAAGAATACGGCGTCTACCGCGCGCGTGGCGACGCGCGCCGCGATCTGCGCGTCGCCACCTTCGTGTCCGCTGAGAACCTCTTCGATCGTGAGTCCCACTTTGTCGCGCAGCAACTGAGCCGTGTGGCGCGTCCCGACGAGCTCGAAGCCTGCGAGGCTGCCCCGGTTGAATGTCGCCCAGGCGACGAGGTCGACTTTCCGGTTGTCGTGCGCGATGAGCGCGAGTCTTCGGTTCATTGGGGAAATTCCTCCGATGAGGAAGGAGCAACTCCGATGCCACCCGAGGTGGCAGGCCATGTCCGTGATCTTCAGGGGAAGAGCCGACGCCTCGACGTGACGTTGCTCAGGCAGGCGGCACTGTGGGATGTGCTGCCGCGAAAATCAGCACGGTCTCGAGTATGTTCTACATCGAGCTCAAGAGCCGACCGAATCCGCTGATCGACTCACGCACGCCGGCCAGGCGAAGCGCCCGCCAGAGCGAGGCCTGGTTCGACGAAACGACGGGCTTGCCCAGGTCTCGCTCGAGCACCTCGAGGACGCCGATGGTCGGGAGCCCGGTGCCGCTCAGAAGGACGGCGTCGGCGTCCGGCGCGTCGGCCTCGCGGGCGAGCCGGTAGGCGCGCTCTTCGCTTTCGTCGTAGATGTTCTCGACGCCGGCGAGCCGCCGATAACCGACGATCTCGAACCCGGCCGCCTCCCAGTAGGCTCTCCCGAGCGCGCTGATCGACTCCGGATACGGAGTCCCGAGGGCGAGCTTCTTGACGCGCAGGTGGTGGAGCGCCGCCAGGATCGCCTGGGCCGCGGTGAGGGCGCGGGTGCCCGTGAGCGACGCGATGCGATCCGAAAGGGTCTGCTCCCCCTTGAACCCGTTGGCGTAGCTCGCCGCGGTGAACGCGAGCACCACGACCGCCGGGTTCACGGCCGCGAGCGTCCCCGCCGGCCCGGGGAGAGACTCGACGTAGGCGCGCGTCCTGTCCTCCATCCCCGCGGGTGCGCCGGGCGCGCTGGCGGATGCGGCCGAATCGAGGCGGGCGAAGTGGATGGACACGCCGGCGGGCACCATGCGATAGAACTCCGGCTCGACCGTGGGATTCCCGGGGGGCACGAGCACGCCGATACGAGTTCGCCAGCCGAGCATCGTCGCACGTCATACTCGCCCAACACTGCCCCAACCGCTAGTGCTCATCGAGCGCATCTCCCCCCGGGGTGCCACCTTAATCATTGTTTGTAGCCGGTTGGCGCGCACGCTATTTCTTGATAGTGGGATGTGTTCGGCCCTGGGCGCAGACGCTCAGCGCCCTCGGCCTCCTTGCCCTCCTCGCCGCCTGCGGGATGTCGCACGGAGCTCGCGCGGCGCTCGACGCGGGACTGCAGGCAAAGGAGCAGGGCGCCCTCCGCGAGGCCCTGGAGCACTTCCGCAACGCCACGAGGCTCGCTCCGGACTCGGCCGAGATACAGCTGGCGCTGGGCGAGGCCGCGGACGTCCTCGGCGAATTCGACGAAGCGCTGGCCGCCTACCAGGTGGCGGCTCGGCGGGCCCCCTCGACGACGACCTGGCTTCGTCTGGGCGAGATGGCCGACCGGATGGGGCACGTGGACCTGGCGATCCAGTCGCTCGAGGGAGCGTACGGCCCGTGGCGCGAGCACGCCTGGAGCGGGCTCAAGGTCGGCGCGCGAACGTTCACCGCGTGCGCGCCGAGGGCCTGGCCGAACATCTCGGCGCTGTGGGCCAAGTGCGTGCCCACGGCCGTGCAGACCGGGCACGGCTACTTCCACGCATCCCGCGAGCGAGTCCCTGAATACGTCTTCCGCATCCTGGTGGAGGCCGGGCAGCGCGAGAGAGCCGTCGCGCTCGCGCGAGAGCGCGGATGGCTCCGGGACGGCGCGGACTACTGTCGAGCGCTCGACCTGCTGCCGGTGTCCGGAGAGACGACGGGCCTGCTCGCGATGCTGCTGCAGCCCGACCGCGCCGACTGCCTGGTGGGGCTCGGCGCGGAGATCGCCGACGACGGGCTCGCGCGCCTGGGACGGCTGGTCTTGCTTGACAGGGTCCAGAACTCCTCGCGACTCGAGGCCCGCACGCGGGCGGAGTGGGTGCTGCGCCATCGCCTGCCGGACCACCAGATTCCCAAGCTCGCCGAGTCGCTCAACGTGACCGGCTGGCGGCTGCAGAACCGTCTGCGGCAGCCGGCCGAGGCGCTCGAGGTGTACAAGAAAGCGATCGCCGCCGATCCCGCCTTCTCGTGGCCGTATCACAACATCGGCCGGCTCTACATGAGCCAGAAAGACGACGAGCAGGCGCTGGCCTGGCTCGCGAAGGCGCTCGAGGTCAACCCGAATCACCTGCGAGCCCAGTTCAACCTGGGTGTCGCCGCCGCCCGGCTCAACCGATACGACGAGGCGCTCGGGGCCTACAGCCGGGCGCTGGTGATGAACCCGGCGGACGCCGACGCCTACGCGAACCTCGGCTGGATCCTCCTCAAGGTCGGCCGGCAGACGGAAGGCCTGCGCGCGCTTCAAGTCGCGGTGCGCCTCGATCCGAACCTCGAGCAGGAACGGAACTACCTCGACGCACAGTTCGGGCGCGACGCCCGGCGGGGCCCGACGCCATTCAGCGTCCAATGAGGTCTCGAGCCATGAAAGCCCTCGTGTCAGCCGTCGCCCTGGTACTCTGCACCGCCCTTCTCGCGATTGCCCAGGAGCGACCGGCGCCGCTGGCGAGCGATCTGGACCGCGCCCAGGCGGCGTTCAAGGCCGGCCGCCACACCGAGGCGCTGGCCCTGGCCCGCCGGGCAGCCGACGCCGCGCCCACGTCGGTGCGGGCGTTGAACGCGCGCGCCGGCATGGCCGAGTTCATGGGCGAGTTCGACGAGGCGCGGACCTTTCACGATCGGGCCGGGGCGCTGGCGCCCGACGATCCCGATACCATCGACCGCACGGCGTCGTTCGCGGTGCGCATGGGCGAGTACGATCGGGCCCTCGCCCAGCTCGACCGCCTGCTGGCCCTGCATCCGCGTCACGTGCGCTGGCTCTTTCAGTGGGCGCCAACCAGCCTCCAGGCGCCGCTCCTGCGCGATCACCCGTCGCTCGAGCGGATCGTGCAGATCAAGCTCGACATCTTGACCGAAAAGGGCGACCTCGACCAGGCCCGGCGGATGGCACGCGCCTACGCGATCGTGCAGCCCGGCCAGAACTACTGCGACCAGGCGCGCGAAAGGTCGCGCGCGGGCGCCGAGCGCGACGAGATCTTCAAGGCGTTCCGGCTCGCCACGCTGGGGCAGCCCGACGCCGCGGACTGCATCTGGTGGTACGGCCAGTGGCTCTCGGACGAGGGGTACGTGCGGCTCGGGCGGCTCATGGTCATCGAGGGCACGCGCGTCACCCCCTCGGCCGCGAACAAGGAGGGCGGCGCGCGCTACGTCCGTATTCGCCTCGGTGGCAACCGTGAGGTTCCAAAGCGCGCGGAGCAGCTCTTCCTCATCGCCCGCCAGCGCTATCTGCGCGACGGCGACGTCGACGGCGCGGCGCGGCTGTTCGACGAGTCGATCCGCCTGGCGCCGGCGTTCGCGCGTCCGTACAACTACCGCGCGCTGATCGCCGCCGACCTGGGCGACCGCGAGGGGGCCCTGGCCTGGCTCCAGCGCGCCCTGCAGGCCGATCCCGACTCGTGGCGGACCCACCGCAACCTCGGCAGGCTCTTCGAGACGCTCGAGCGCTATCCCGAGGCGGAGATGCACCTGAGAAGGACTGTCCAGCTCTTCGGCGACGACGCCGGCGGACGCCTGGCGCTCGCGCGCGTGCTGTACGCGCAGGGCAAGTACGACGATTTCGCTAAGGAGGCACGCGCCGCCGTCGCCTTCCTCGCCAACTGGCGGGCTCCGGTGCCCGAGGTGCGCGACTTTCTCGCGAAGTTCGATCGCTGGGGACCGGGCGCGGCGCTGCCGCCGGCGCCCGACCCACACGTCATCATGGGTTGGAACTATGACTGACCGTATCGCGGTTGTCCTGCTGCTGAGCGTGGCGCTCGCTCTCGCACCGGCAACGATCTATGCCGGGACGTACCACTGGGTCGACGAGCAGGGCACCGTCACCTACTCCGATCGCCCGCCGCAGCCTGAGCAGACGCGAGCGCCGGCGCCGGAGGCCAGCCCGGCGCCCGAGGTGAAGGCGCCCGACGCCAAACCCGACACCAGCCCGGCGCCCGAAGTGAAGGCGCCCGACACCAAGCCGGCGCCCGAGGCGAAGGCGCCCGACGTCCGGCCGGCGCTCGGTGCGAAGTCGCGTGACGTGAAGGCGTTCGCGCCGCCGGCCGCGATCGCGAAGACTGGCCCGACGAAGGTGGACGAGCTGCTGGAGCTGTCCGGCGCGCGGACTCAGCTCGTGGGCCTCCTGAGCGGGATCGCCGGCCAGCTACGGCCGGCCCGCGGACAGATGAGTGCCAAGGACCAGGCCGCAGTCGATCGGATTCTGCGACAGGCGCTCCGCCACGAGGCGGTCTACACGCTCGTGCGCGACGCGTTTCTTCTCCAGGTCGACCGCACGAACCTCGAAGCGACGGCCGCGTGGCTGCGCTCGCCTCTGGCGCGCAAGATCGTCGCCCTCGAGATCGCCTCCTCGGAGCCGGGTACGGAGCAGAAAGTCGCCGCCTACGCCGCCGCCATCAAGACGAACCCGCCGCCGGAGCACCGCGTCGAGCTGCTCCAGCGGCTGGACTGGGCGACGGCCGCCAGCGAGATCTCGGCCGATCTCGCCGCCGCAGTCTCACGCGGCATCACGACGGCCGTGTCCGCGGCCGGACCGGCCGAGCAACGGCTGCGGCCGGGCCAGATCGAGGACCGTGTTGCGCAGGTGCGGGCGCAGGCGAGCGAAGTCCTGCGCGAGCCGCACGGGGCGGCGACGCTGTACACGTACCGCGAGCTCGAGGACGACGAGCTGACGGCGTACGTCCTCTTCTCGGGGTCGGAAGCGGGACGCTGGTACAACACCGCCATGCGCAAGGCGATGGTGAATGCCCTGGGCAAAGCGGTGGAGCAGACGGCTGCCGAGCTGGTGCGCGCCGTGCCGCTCGACCGCTGGGCGCGCGCCGCGACGCCGGCGCCGCAGCAGGTGAAGTGATGGCCGCCGCGTGCCCTCGCTGCAGCGCGCCGGCCGTCGAGCGCGACAAGTGCGCGCAGTGCGGCGTCGTCGCCTCCGTGTACGCTGCGGCCCTCGAGAAGATGCGACGCCCCCCGGCGCCGCCGGGCCCCGGGCCCACCGTGGCGGACGCACCTGTCCCGGCTCGGGCGGACACACCTCGGGCAGCCACTCCCGCCGCGGCGCGGCCGGCCGAGATGCGTCCACCCGCGCCTCAGGCGGCCGCACCTCGGGCAAACACGCCCACGTGGGGCGTGGCGGTAGCGTCCGCAGCGCCGCGACCGGCCACGAACGGGTCCACACCGGCGCCGACCGCTGCATCCGCGCTCGCAATGATGGCTCCGAGCCAGACCCGGATGCTCACGTTCCATGGCGCGGGGGGCACCCTGTTCGGCATCTACGTCGTGAACGTCCTGCTGACGATCGCCACCCTGGGCTGGTATCGATTCTGGGGCAAGGTCAAGGTGCGCCGCTTCATGCTGAGCCAGACCGGGTTCGAGGGCGACCGCTTCGCCTATCACGGCACGGGCAAGGAGCTGCTGCTCGGGTTCTTCAAGGCCGCCATGTTCGTGGGCCTGCCGATCACGCTGCTGGGCATCGCGGCGGAGCTCTCTCACGACAAGATGATCCACGGTGTCACCCGGTTCTTCACCTCGTCTCTCGTCTTCTTTTTCATCCCCATCGCGATGGTCGGGGCGCGACGTTACCGCCTGAGCCGCACCTCGTGGCGCGGAATCCGCTTCTCGTTCCGCGGCCGGGCGTCGGCGTTCACCAAGATCTTCGTGCGGGGATCGCTGCTGAGCATGCTGACGCTCTCGCTCTACTACCCCTTTTTCCAGGCGCGACAGCAGCACTTCATGGTCTCGCATTCGCACTTCGGCCGCCGGCCGTTCCGATTCGACGGACGTGGGCGCGATCTCTTCGGCCCCTACGTGCTGACCGTGCTCCTGTTCCTACCGACCCTCGGCCTCTACACGTTCTGGTTCCAGGCGAAGAAGACCCGCTACTTCTGGGAGCACACCTATTTCGAGACCGCGCGGTTCCGGTGTACCGTCACTGGCCGGCAGCTCATGAACCTCACGATCGGCAATCTGGTATGGCTCGTGGTCACCCTGGGACTCGCGTGGCCGTGGGTGCTCGTGCGCAACGCGCGATTCGCGTTCGCGTATCTCAACATCGACGGCTCGCTCGACCTGGCCGGGATCGTCCAGGAACCCCAGCTCGCCACGGCCACGGGGGACGCGCTCTCCAGCCTCCTCGGCGCCGACGTCGACTTCGCGTAGCGCCTGCCCGATGCCCGGCGCGTTCACGGGCCACTACCTCGACGGCCGCAGCGCGGCGCGCCCGCAGGCGTCGATCCGCCTGATGCCGACCGGGATCGAGATCACGCTCGAGGGCGGCGGCCGCCTGTGGTGGCCGCTCAGGGAGGTACGCCAGACGCAGGGTTTCTACGCTGGCGAGCAGATCCGCCTCGAGCGCGGCGGACCGCTCGCCGAGACTCTCCTCGTCGACGATCCCACCTTCCTCGGGGCGCTGCACGACGCCGCGCCGGCCTTCGGGCGGCGCTTCCACGATCCGCGCCGGCGGCGCGCGCGGGTGCTGCTCACGATCGTGGCCGCCGTCACTGCCGTCGCCGCGGGCGCGGTCATGTACGTGTGGGCGATCCCCGCGGCGGCGGGCCTGGTCGCCGGCCGCGTGCCCGTGTCATGGGAGGAGCGGCTCGGACAGGCGGCCGTGGACCAGTTCACGGCCTCGAAGCCGCGCTGCGTCGACCCCGAGCGCGAAGCGGCCATCGGCGCGATCGTCAAGAGGCTGCTGGAGCCAGTGGCCCGGGTCCCCTACACGTTCCGCGTGACGGTGCTCGACGATCGGACGGTCAACGCGTTCGCCGTCCCCGGCGGCCAGATCATCCTCCTCCGGGGGCTCGTCGAGCGCGCGCGGACGCCGGAGGAGCTGGCCGGAGTGCTCGCGCACGAGATCCAGCACGTGCTGCATCGCCACGCGACGCGTCTTCTGCTGCAGCACGCCTCGACCGGCCTCCTGCTGGTCGCGATCTCGGGCGACCTCACGGGCGTGATGGCCTACGGCATCGAAAGCGCGCGTGTGCTGGGCACCCTGAGCTACAGCCGTCAGCTCGAGAGCGAGGCGGACATGGAAGGGCTGCGCATGCTGCTGGCCGCAGATGTCGATCCACGGGGGATGATCGCCTTCTTCGAGACGGTGCGTAGCGGAGAGAACGGGCTGCCAGCCGCGGCACGCTACCTCGCTTCCCACCCGCCCGCCGCGGACCGGATCGAGAGCCTCAAGCGTCTGGCGGCATCGATTCCGCACCGATCCCGGCCGCTGCTGCCGGACCGGGACTGGAACGACCTCAGGCGGATCTGCAGCGGCTAGGAGCGCGGGAGATCGAGGAGAGCGTCACGGGTTCCCCGGGGCGTTTCGAGCCGCTCTGGGGGGCTTGGGGCCCCTTTCGGGGCCCAGTTAAACTAGGAACCGCTCAGCGGCGAGGGGCGTCGCCGAGGGCCACGACGACGAGGGAGCCGTCGGCGTCGACCGGACGGACGCCCCGTCCATACCCCGCAACGTGGTCGCAGAGCCAGCCGACGCAGGGCGTGCCGGGGTTGACCTCGCTCTTGATCGCGGCCCACTCCTCGGCCGCTGCGCGGCCGAGCGCCCGGTGGCGCGCGCTCGATTCGATCACGAGGACCAGCCGGGCACCGTCACCCTCGAGCCGCTTGAGGGCCGTCCGCGTCGCATCGACCGACGCCTGGATGAGGGTCTCGGGGTCCGGCGCCGAGCGCGCCTCGAAGCCTTCGGCGTAACCGAGTCCCGTCGAGTAGGCGGCCTCCAAGCACGCGGCACTGGCGAGCGGCTCGCTAGACGAGGCGCCGTACACCACCGGCGACGAGAGGACGCTGCAGACCGTCCGCATCTTGGGCCCCATCAGAACGCGCCACGGCTGCAGGAAGGCCTCCGCGGGCGTCCCAAAGCCAGGCTTCACGAACGCGAGGCCGAGGCCCCGTGGGTACCGCATCCGGAACGGCCAGCCTGCGAGGATGAGCCGTGCCGCCCCCTGCCCCGCCTCGGTCAGATCACGGCCGCCCGCGGCGGCGACCCCGCTCACGGCCCCTTCCCCGTTGGTGAGGCAGACGACGAGTGCCCCGGCCGTCACGGCGCCGTTGTGAGTGAGGATCGCCGAGGTAGCGCCTCCGGCGACGCCGACGGGACCGAGCACGCCCCGGATCATCGGGACCACGTCCTGGGCGGGCACGCCTGCGGTGACGAGGAGCACGAGATCAGGTGCGGTGCCGTGGAGCCCCGAGCGCGCCATCGCGGTCGCGCGCACGGCGGCCCAGATCGCGTCCTGGTGCGAGGCGAAGCCTATACCGATCTTGAGAGTCTTCGACTCGGTTTCGACGGGGATGCTCGCGTACATAGTTCCGAGCGTCTGCAGCCGGGGTGCCAACCGGAAGGGGCTGAAAGATCAGGGGCTTTCTTCATCGATTGACGGCGGTGGGTGTCAGTTCGGCAACAGGTGTGCCTTTTTAGAGCATGCCGTACTCCTTCAAACGACGATAGATCGTCCGCCGAGAAATCCCGAGAGCGCTCGCGGCCGCCTCCTTGTCGTCCTTGTAAAATGCGAGCGCGCGCAGGATCAGGTCCTTTTCAACGTCGGCGAGTCGGGGGACCGTCCCGCTCTGGGGAATGGACACCGAGGGCACCGACGCGTTGCCGAGGACCGGAAGATCCGCGAGCCCGATCTGCTCCCGCGCGCCCATGGCGAAGGCTCGCTCGATGACGTTCTCGAGCTCGCGCACATTGCCCGGGAAATCGTACCCGCCGAGCGTGGCCAGTGCGTCCGGCGTGATGCCCTTCACGTCCCGCCTGAAGCGCCGGTTGTAACGGCGCAGGAAATGGTTCACGAGCGCCGGAATGTCCTCGCGCCGGGCGCGCAGCGGCGGCAGGCTCACGCGGACCACGTTCAACCGGTAGTAGAGGTCCTGGCGGAAACGTCCGTCGGCGATCGAGCGGTCGAGGTCGCGGTTCGTCGCAGCGATGACGCGGACGTCGACCGGATGCGCCTTGGTCGAGCCGACCGGTCGCACCTGCATCTCCTGCAGCACGCGCAGGAGCTTCACCTGGAGGCCCGGCGACAGCTCGGCGATCTCGTCCAGGAAGATCGTGCCGTCGTGGGCGCCGCGGAAGAGGCCGAGCGCGTCCGACACAGCGCCCGAGAAGGCGCCGCGGACGTGACCGAAGAACTCGGATTCGAGCAGGTCTTCCGGGATTGCGCTGCAGTTCACCGGAATGAAGGGCCCTTTGTTGCGGTTCGAGAGCCGGTGGATCGCCGCGGCCACCAGCTCCTTGCCGGTGCCGCTCTCCCCCTCGATGAGCACCGGCGAGTCCGTGGTGGCCACCTTGCCGATGATCTCCTTCACGCGCTGCATTGGCTGCGCGTTGCCGACGAGCTCGTTGACGGTCAACTCCTCGCCCAGGCGCGTGCGGAGCGACTGGACCTCGCCCTTCAGGAATCGCTTCTCCGTCACGCGCGCCATGAGGTGGCGCAGCTCGTCGAGGATCAGTGGTTTGGACAGGTAGTCGTACGCGCCTTCCTTGAGGGCCTCGACGGCGGAGGCGATCGTGGGGTAGCCGGTCATCACGACGACCTCGATGGATTCGTCGTGGCGCTTGATCTCGCGGAGGAGATCGAGGCCGCTCATCTCCGGCATGCGGATGTCGGTGATGGCCGCGTCGTACAGCTCTAAGCGGATCGCCTCGAGCGCCTCCGCGCCGGTGCCGACGCATCCCACCTGGTAGCCCCACTGTGTGAGGGCTTCCTTCAGGAGCTTCAGGATCGAGGGCTCGTCGTCAACTACGAGGATCTTTGCGACTTCCATACCCTTTCTTCGACTCTAGCACGACCAAGATGTCAAACTGACAAGCTATATGTCGAGCTCCCGGAGGGTCTCCCCTTGCGCCGAATGTGGGCCCATGTTAGCGTGGGCGTTGACTTTTTACCGAGGAGACCGCTACATGGCGAACACCGAGACCGTCCACCTCACCGAAGAGAATTTCGATCAGACGCTCGGCCGAGATACCGGGGTCATGATGGTGGACTTCTGGGCGGAGTGGTGCGGACCCTGCCGCGCCATCGCGCCCCTGCTGGAGGACCTCGCCAGGGAATCGGCGGGCAAAGTGACGCTCGCCAAGGTCAACGTAGACGAGAACCCCGGGCTCGCCGCGCGCTATGGGATCCGCTCGATCCCGACAATCCTGTTCGTGAAGGGCGGCAAAGTCGCCGACCAAGTGATCGGCGCGGTGCCCCGGGCGAAGCTTCAAGCGAAGCTGGACGCTCTCGCCTAACGCGCCCCCGGCGGGGACCGCATCAGCACCTCCGGTACAGGCATCCCGTCACTCTCCCCGAGTCGTGACGAGTTCCGGGCTCTCGCGGCACAGGGCAATCTTGTGCCCGTGTTCGCCGAGTTGCCGGCCGACCTCGACACGCCGCTGTCCGCCTATCTGCGCTTGCGGCCGGGCCCGTACTCGTTCCTGCTCGAGTCCGTCGAGGGCGGCGAGGTGTGGGCGCGCTATTCGTTCCTTGGCGTCGATCCGCTGATGGTCATGACGGCGAAGAACGGCCGGCTCACGCTCAGTCGGAACGGCCGGACCGAGCGGCTGCCGGAGGGCAATCCGCTCGTGGCCGTACGTGATCTCCTCCGGCAGTTCCAGCCGGTAGCAGTGCCAGGCCTGCCGAGGTTCCAGGGCGGCGCCGTCGGCTACCTCGCCTACGACATGGTCCACCATATGGAGCGGCTGCCACGCACCGCGAACGACGACCTCGGGCTGCCGGACGCGGTGTTCCTCTTCACCGACACGCTGCTCGTCTTCGATAACCTTCGCCATCGACTGCTCGTCATCGCCAATGCGGTCGTGGACCGGCGTGATCCCGCGGCGCTCGACCGCGCCTACGACCGCGCCGCCGTCCGCATCGGGATGACGCTCGCAAAGCTCGCGCGCCCGGCGCGGCCGCCGTCCACGTTCGCTCTGTCCGCGACGGCGCCGCTCCTGGCCGAAGGCGAGGAGGGCTTCACCTCGACGATGAACGAGGCTCAGTTCACTGATGCCGTCCACCGGGCGAAGGAGTTCATCGCCGCGGGGGACGCCTACCAGATCGTGCTGTCGCGCCGGCTCGACTGCCGCCTCACGGCCGATCCGTTCACTATTTACCGGGCGCTCCGGACGATCAACCCGTCACCGTACCTCTCCTTTCTCCGGTTCGGCCCGCTGTCCATCGTGGGCTCGTCGCCCGAGGTGCTGGTGCGCGTCGAGGGCAATCGCGTCGATCTGCGCCCGATTGCCGGCACGCACCCGCGCGGCGCCACCGAGACCGAAGACCGCGAGATCGAGGAGCGGCTCCGGAACGACCCGAAGGAGCGCGCGGAGCACGTGATGCTCGTCGACCTCGGGCGGAACGACGTCGGACGCGTGTCCGAGCTGGGGTCGGTCAAGGTCACCGAGTTCATGGAAATCGAGCGCTACTCGCACGTGATGCACCTGGTGAGCCACGTGACCGGCAAGCTCAAGGCCGGCAGTGACGCGCTCGACGTGCTCCAGGCGTGCTTCCCCGCCGGCACCCTCAGCGGGGCGCCGAAGATCCGCGCAATGGAGATCATCGACGAGCTGGAGCCGACCCAGCGGGGACCCTACGGCGGCGCCGTCGGCTACGTCTCCTACTCGGGCAACCTCGACTCGTGCATCACGATCCGTACCGTCGTGTGTCACGGCCGGCGCGCCTTCATCCAGGTGGGCGCCGGCATCGTGGCCGACTCCGATCCGAAGACCGAGTGGCTCGAGACGTGCTCCAAGGCGCGTGGTATGGTCCTGGCGCTGCGGATGGCCTCCGGGACGCCGTCGCGACAATGATCCTCGTCATCGACAACTACGACTCCTTCACGTACAACCTCGTCCAGTACCTGGACGAGCTGGGCGCGACGCTGGAGGTCGTGCGCAACGACGCCGTGAGCTGTGACGCGATCGCTGCGCTCAAGCCCGAGCGCGTGGTGATCTCCCCCGGTCCGGGCACGCCCGACCAGGCGGGGGTGTCTCTCGAGGTGATCCGCCGGCTCGGGCCCGGCACGCCGATCCTCGGCGTCTGTCTCGGCCACCAGGCGATCGGCCAGGCCTATGGCGCCACGGTCGCGCGCGCGAAGACCCAGATGCACGGCAAGACGTCGGCGATCCGCCACGACGGCCGCGGGGTCTTTGCGGGCCTCGGGAACCCCTTCGTCGCTACGCGCTACCACTCGCTCGCGGTCCTACGCGACACCGTCCCCGACGTGCTGGAGGTGACGGCCTGGGCCGAGGACGGGGAGATCATGGGCCTCCGTCACCGGCGCGACCCGGTCGAAGGCGTCCAGTTCCATCCCGAGTCGATCCTGACGGTCGAGGGAAAGCAGCTTTTGAGAAACTTCCTCATCGGTCCCGGATGACCACCCCCCCTGCGACCGAGCGGCGCCTGATCGAGATCATCCGGCGGGCGGTCCGGAAGGCGTCAGGGGTCCGTGTTGGAATCGGCGACGACTGCGCGGTCCTCGAGCCGGACGCCGGAAGCCTCCTTCTGGCAACGACCGACCTGCTCATCGAGGACGTGCACTTCCGGCGTCGCTGGGCCACGCCCACCGACATCGGCTGGAAAGCGCTCGCCGTGAACCTCTCCGACATCGCCGCGATGGGCGGCCGGCCCCGCTGGGCCCTGATCGCGCTCGCCTGCCCGGAGGCCGTTGGGCTCGACGAGGCCGAGGCCTTCTACGCTGGGGTCCGGGCGCTCGCGTCGGAGCACGACGTGACGATCGTCGGCGGGGACACCGCTGCATCGCCCCGGGGCTGGATCGTCAACATGACACTGCTCGGCGAGGCGGTCCGGCCACCGATCACCCGGTCAACGGCGCGCGGCGGCGACGTGATCGCCGTGACGGGGTCGCTGGGGCGTTCCGCGGCCGGGCTCGCGCTCCTGGAGGCGACCCCGGCGCCGCGCGGCGTGACCGCCGCCGAGGCGACCGACGTCACGACCGCGCACCTGAGGCCCCGGCCACGGACCCGAGAAGGGCAGTGGCTCGCCGCGGCCGGGGGCGTCACGTCGATGATCGATCTCTCCGACGGCCTCGCGACCGATCTCGGCCACCTGTGTGAGGAGAGCGGGCTCGGTGCGCGCGTGGAGCTCGGAAGGCTCCCCGTGGAGGCCACGGTGCATGCCGTAGCGCGGGCGCTCGATCGGGAGGCGCTGGCGTGGGCCACCGGCGGCGGCGAGGACTACGAGCTCCTCCTCACCTGCGCGCCAGAGGCGTTCGAGCGCCTGGCCGGGGGGCTCGCGGCGACGATCGGGACACGGCTCAGCGCGGTGGGCGAGATGACGGCCGCCGCCGACGGCGTCCGGTACGTCGACGCCGGCGGGCAGCCCATCCCTGTCCGCGCCGGGTTCGAGCATTTCGTGACGGGGCGCGCCCGTGTCTGACACCCTCGGCCTGGGGTTGCTGGCCCTCGGCATCCTCATCGTCTGCTCCGCGATCCTCACGGGCGCCGAGGCCGCGTACTTCTCCCTGGGCCGCGCCCGGCTGAGACAAGTCGCCGCGAAGAGCGAGGCGGAAGGCGCGCCCAAGCCGCTCATCGAGCGCCCGCACGAGCTGCTCGTCACACTGCTGGTCGGCATCACGGTCATCAACATCGGGGCCGCCGCGATCGCGGCGACGATCGCCGACAGCCTCTTCGGTCCGAGCTGGGGGCTGTTCGTCGAGATGATCGTGTTGATCTTCGTCCTGACGACCTTCGGCGAAGTCCTGCCGATGACGCTCGCGGTCAAGTACCCGGAGCGGTTCCTGGCCTTCGCCGGACGCCCGGTGGCGTGGCTCGGCGTGCTCCTGGCGCCCGTGCGCGCCGCCCTCGCGGGACTGACGGCGCTGACGGTCAGCCTCATCGGCCGCGGACGCGTCGAGCAGGCGATGCTCAGCGAGGAGGAGCTGCGGACACTCGTCGACGTCGGCGCGAGCGAGGGTGTCGTCGAGCGTGAAGAGCGCGAGATGATCCACAAGGTGTTCGAGCTGGAAGACACCCTCGTCCGATCGGTCATGGTACCGCGCCCCGACATGGTCTGCCTCGACGTCGAGACGCCGGCGGCGGAGATCCTGCCGGCGCTCCGCGAGCACTTGCATTCGCGCGTGCCAGTGTACGAGGGCTCGATCGACGTCATCGTGGGCATCCTGTACACCAAGGATCTGCTGCCCTACATGGAGGGGTTACCGGTGGGGTTCGACCTCCGCGCCCACCTGCACCCCCCGTACTTCGTGCCGGAGTCCAAGCGCGCGGACATGCTGCTCCAGGAGTTCCAGGCCAAGAAGCTCCACATGGCGATCGTGGTGGACGAGTACGGGGGCACCGCCGGCCTCGTCACCCTGGAGGATCTCCTGGAGGAGCTGGTGGGTGATATCTCCGACGAGTACGACGAGCCCGAGCGCCTGATCCAGCGGGTGGACGCGAAGACCTTCCGGGTGGCCGGCAAGCTGCCGCTCGAGGAGCTCAATGCCGTCACCGGGCTCAAGATCACCAACGAGGGCTATGACACCGTCGGCGGCTGGGTGCTCGACCTCTTCGGACGCGTGCCGCGGCGGTCCGAGCGCTTTGAAACGCCGGAGCTCTGGCTGACGGTGGAGAAGGTGGAGCGGACGCGAATTCTCGAGGTGCTCGTCTCGCTCAAGAAGCCCGCTCCGAAGGAGGCGGCCGCGTGAGCCTCCTCTGGCTGGCCGGACTGTGTCTGCTGCTCACGATGTTCTTCTCGGCGGCGGAGATGGCGTTCATCGCCGCCAACCGGCTGCGCCTGCGGCACCTGGCCGAGGAGGGGAGCACGACCGCGGCGCTCTACCTCGAAGCGTTTCGCCAGCCCGAGCGCGCGCTCTCGACGGCGATGATCGGGGTGACGATGGCCCACATCGTGGCCGGCTCGGCGGTGACCTGGACCCTCCTGCCGGCGCTGGGGGCGTGGGCGCCGCTGGTCGCGACGCTCCTCCTGACCCCGGTGATGCTCGTCTTCGGCGAGATCATCCCGAAGGCCATCGCGCGGGAGTGGGCGACGAGCCTGATCCTGACTCTCTACCGGCCGCTGACCTGGGCGGCGACGCTGCTGGTACCGTTCGTGGCGTTCGCGAACTTCGTCGTCGGCGCGATCCTGCGAACCTTCGGCGGGCGTCAGGTCGACATGCGCGCCTTCGTCTCGCGCGAGGAGCTGAAGGCGCTGCTCCAGATGCAGCCCGGCGAGGCGGACGTGACGACCCACGAGGCGCAGCTGATCGACAAGATCTTCGACCTCGGCGACACGACCGTGCGCGAGGTCATGGTGCCGCTGGTCGAGGTCGCCACGCTCCCCGACACGGCGACGCCACGTGACGCCATCGCGTGCGTCCTGGAACGCGGGTTCTCGCGGATCCCGATCTACCGACGGCGCGAGACCAACATCGTGGGCGTGGTCGGTGTGAAGGATCTGCTGAGCCGCGGCGCGTCGGTGAGGACCCTGGACGAGCTGAAACGCCCGCCGTATTATGTGCCGGAAACCAAGCGCATCGACGACCTGCTCCGCGAGATGCAGCGCAACCGCACCCACATGGCCGTCGTCGTGGACGAGTACGGTGGCTCGACCGGCGTCGTGACGCTCGAGGACGTTCTCGAGGAGATCGTGGGCGACATCCACGACGAGCACGAGCGGGCGCCCGCGGCGGCGGAGCGGCTGCCCGACGGGAGCTACCGGGTCGCCGCGCGCGCGAACATCGATGAGCTGAACGAGGCGTTCGACTGGACTCTGCCGAAGCGGGACTACGAGACCGTCGCGGGGCTCGTGCTCGCGACGCTGCATCGGATCCCCCGGCCGGGCGAGGGGTTCCAGGTCCCGGGCTATTCGATCACCGTGCTCGAGGCCGACGCTCGGCGCGTCATGGCGGTGAAGATCGTGCCGGTCGCCGGCACCAACAGTTCATAGCCGCGCCTCGGCCGGCGGGGCCCCAGCCCCGCGACGGCCTGCGGCGCGCATCACCTGTTCATAGCCGCGCCTCGGCCGGCGGGGCCCCAGCCCCGCGACGGCCTGCGGCGCGCACAAGGAGGGGCTTGAGCATGGCTGGAACGATGGTCGAGTTCGCGTCGAACGGGAGCAAGACGGCCGGGTACCTGGCGACGCCCGCTTCGGGCAAGGGCCCGGGCGTGCTGGTGCTCCAGGAGTGGTGGGGTCTCGTCGGACACATCAAGAACGTCTGCGATCGTTTCGCCGCCGAGGGGTTCACGGCGCTCGCGCCGGACATGTACCATGGCAAGACGGCCAGCGAGCCCGACGGCGCCGGCAAGCTCTTCATGGCGTTGAACATCTCGCAGGCGGAGCGCGATCTGCGGGGCGCCGCGACCCATCTGCTCGGGCACTCGTCGACGAAGAAGATCGGTGCCGTGGGCTTCTGCATGGGCGGCCAGCTCGCCCTTTATGCCGCCGCGCTCAACCCTACGGTCGGCGCCTGCGTCAATTTCTACGGCATCCACCCGAACGTGAAGCCCGACTACTCGAAGCTATCGGGGCCGGTCCTCGGCCTCTTCGCGGAGAAGGACGGCTTCGTGACACCTCAAGTCGCCAAGGACACGGACGCGGCCATCAAGAAGGCCGGCAAGCAGTCGGAGATCCACATCTACCCAGGCGTGGATCACGGCTTCTTCAACGACGACCGACCGGACGTCTATAACAAGGCCGGCGCCACCGACGCTTGGCGGCGTACGCTCGCTCACTTCCGCCAGAATCTGAAGTAGCCGCCCGGCGCGAACACGGCAGCGAGAGACGCCTGCGCCTGAGGCTCCCTCGCTGCCGTGTTCGGCCCGCCCCAGTTGCCTAGTAAGACTTACTCGACCGTCGGCCTCCTGACGGTCCGCATTCGGCTCCAGACGTACAAATGCCTACTCCCACGGACATTTCCGACTCTGGCATTCCCCCTGCTTTCGTCCTGCTGCAGTACGAAATCCACGGGGAGGAGCGTCCACATGAACATGCGCGTGCTCATCGCTGGCCTCGTAATCGCTCTCGGGATCGCCGAGATCGCAATGAGCACCGCGGCGCTCTACACGGAGAGCATCACGCCATCGAGCCTGGAGCCGGAGGTCCGTCCGGATCAGGACCAGCGGAGACCCGAATGACAGCCGCCCTCGAGGTTCGCCTCATCAAGCGGCCAGGCGCAGCCCGGCCGCTCGCGGTGCGAGTCACCTACTACCGAATCCCGCCCGGTCACGCGAAGAGGATGGAGAGGTCGAGGTTCGAGCACAGCAGCGAGGTCAAGCATGACTGACCCGCACTCAGGAGCGTGGTAGGAGGACGGTGAAGCGGCTGCCCTTCCCCTCGCGCGACTCGGCGATGACGCGACCCCCGTGCGCGCTCGCAACGCCCCGCACGATCGCCAGGCCCAGGCCGGTGCCGCCCCGATCTCGGTGTGCCTGCCGGTACGGGTCGAAGATGTTCGGCAGGGCATCAGCGGGGATACCCACACCCGTGTCCTCGACCTGGAGCTCGAACTCTGGGCTCGCGTCGATGATCCGAACGACGACACGCCCGCCGTGTGGGGTAAAGCGGATCGCGTTGGCGCCGAGATTGACCACGAGCTGGTAGAGCCGCTCCTCATCGCCGAGGTACGCGAAGTGCGACCCGTAGCGCTCGCGCTCCAGGGCGACCCCCGCCTCCTCGGCTTGCGGGTGAAGCTCCTCGACGACGCGGTCCACGAGCATCGCGAGGTCGAGCGGCTGACGGTTGAGCTCCACGAGCCCCGCCCGGAGCCGCGACATCTCGAGGATCTGATTGGCGAGCCGGAGCAGCCTCTCGGAACTCCGCCCGATGATGTCGGTCAGGCGCCCCTGCTTCTCGGTGAGGGGGCCGGGAGCACCCTCGTGAAGGAGGTCGACGGCGCCGCGGATCGACGTGAGCGGCGACCGGAGCTCGTGGGAGACGGTTGCGAAGAACTCCCGTTTCGTCTCCTCCATCTCGCGCAGCTGGCTCGCCATCGAGTTGAACGAGAGCGCGAGCGCTCCGATCTCGTCGCGGCTGTCGACCGCGATGGGCTCTCGGAACGCACTCGCGGCGACCTCGGCGGTGGCCGAGGACAGCAGGTCGAGCGAGCGAGTCATCCGCCGAGCGACGATCGCCGTCCCGAGCAGGGCCAGGCCGACGGCCGCGCCCAGCGCGATCAGCACCGCGGTCCACGTGCGCGCCTCGAGACGCGCGGCCTCGGTCTGCGAGGCGACGACCCGCGCGCGGGTCGCCGCCATCAGCCCGTCCAGGCTTTCCCGGACCTGCTGGCCCAGCACCAGCGCGGCGGCGTCCGTCAGCCGCACGGCACGCGCGCGGTCGCCACGGTGGAGGAGCGCGTGCTCCTCGGCGACGAGGCGCCGGTACTCCTCGAACGCGGCTCTGGCCTCGCGCAGGTGCAGCGCCTCCCGCTCGCTCAGCGAGTACTCGGTGAGGCGCTCGAGATCCTCCGCGATCCGCGCCGCCAGCTCGGTCCACGCTGTCGCATACCGCCGGTCGCCCATCACCACCGCGCGCGCCTCGAGTCCCAGGAGCGGTGGAATCGCCTCGCGGGCGGACGCGGTGAGGCTCAGCGCGGGGATGGTGCGGGTCGTGATCTCGCGGTTGACGGACACGAGACGGCCCACCGCGCCGAGGCTCAGGGCGCTGACGCCCGCGAGCACAGCGATCACGAGCGCGGAGGCGAGGAAGATCTTGGATCGGAGCCGCATGCCCAACCCACGGCCGTTTTTCATTCGGACATTCCTGCCCTGAGCCGCTTCACCAGCTCGTAGAACGCGCTCTTCCCGCCTCGATACCCGGTGACCCGGACGCGCCGAAGAATCTCGGCGCCCGAGAGGTCGGGCTCTTCGTGTAGCCACTGTCGCACCATGGGGGCGCATCGCGCCGCTACGGACGGGCGCCCGGCCCGACTGGGCTGTGGAACCCGCGACACCCGCTCGGAGGCTTCCATGCTACGGTGTCTAGGGCAAAACTGATACCGGATTCGAGAGCCAGGAATATCAGTGCTTTCCGCGCCGCCCCGGTAGCGCGAGCTGGTAAGTCCCTAGGCAGGCCGATCATTCTCGAGCCAGCGCCTTGCGTGCAGGAGCGGTGCACGATCGGCGGGATTCGCCGGCTTCACGGCGGGGCGCCTCGATCGCGAGCGTGTCCTTCACACTCTTCTTGCTTCGTCGACCGACGGCCTCCTATACTCACCGCACTTCATTCGGGCTCGTGGTCGGCGGCTCTGATGGGCTCCGCCAGAGGCAGCCGGCGCACACGGAGGTGAAGCCGATGTGGAAGCGAGCGGAACCGCTACGGCCGACGGGTGTCCCGGCCAACACCGCGCAGGCACCGTCCCACCCATCAGTGTTGCCTGATGGCTTTGATCGGACACGGGGAGAACAACGCGTTATGAACGAAGAGCTGGCGAGCATCGGGAAGAGTATCGTCATCAACGGCGAGCTCAGCGGCAGCGAGAACCTCACGATCGAAGGCCAAGTCGACGGCAAGATCGAGCTACGGGACCACGTGCTGACGGTTGGATCGAACGGGCGTATCAAGGCGCAGGTCACCGCCAAGTCCATCGTCGTGTTGGGGCATGTGGCGGGTAATCTGACCGCGACCGAGAGGGTGGACATCAGGGAGAACGGATCAGTCGAAGGAGATATCGTGGCGCCAAGAGTGGCGATCGCCGACGGATCGCACTTCCGCGGGAGCATCGACATGCAGCGCAAGGAGCAATCGGCCGCGACGGACCGGCCGCTCGGAGGACTCAAGCCCGAGGCGAAGGTGCCGATGCCCGCGCCGGCCGCGAACGGTGAGCTTGCCCGCGTCTGACTACCCGGACGCGGCGGCGGCCTTCTCCTTACGCTTCCGCCGGCCGGTCGCGCCGGCTTCGCCCTTGGGAGCGCGTTCCTTCTTCTCGCCCTTCTTGTCCTTGTCCGTCGGCGTCTCGACGCGATCGACCAGCTCGAGGAACACCAGGGGCGCCCCGTCGCCCGGGCGCTGGCCGGCCTTGATGATGCGAGTGTAGCCGCCGTGGCGATCGGCGAAGCGCGCGGCGATCGTGTCGAAGAGCCGGCCCACCACCTCGGTGTCCGGGATCATCGACAGGGCCTGGCGGCGCGCGTGGAGGTTCTCGCGCTTGGCCAGGGTGACCATGTGGTCCGCGAGGCCCCGCACCGCCTTGGCCTTCGCCTCGGTCGTGGTGATGCGCTCGTGCCGGAACAGCGCGACGAGGAGGTTGCGGAACAGCGCCCAGCGGTGCTGCGTGACACGGCCGAGCTTGTAGCCGGCGTTGCGGTGCCTCATCGGGCCACGCTGCCCCGCCCCAGGGCGCCGAGGACGTTCGGATCGATCCGCATACCGAGCGACAGGCCGAGCGCGGCGAGCGCCGTCTTGATCTCGTCGATCGATTTCTCACCGAGGTTCTTCACATGCTCCAGGTCGGCCTCGTTCTTCTGGACCAGGTCCACCACCTGGTTCAGCTCGGCGTTCTTCAGCGCGTTGATGGCGCGGGCCGGAAGCGCCAGCTCCTCGAGCGTCTTGGCCAGGGCATCGCGCAGGAACGCCTCTCCGCCATCGCCCTCCGCTTCCTCGTCCTCGCGCGGCACGCCGGCGGCCAGCGGACGAAAGTGGTCCTTGAGGTAGGTGGAGGCGCGGGTGAGCGCGTCGTCGGGGCTCACGGAGCCGTTCGTCCACACCTCGACCACCAGCTTTTCGTAGTCGGTGATCTTCCCGAGCCTGGACATCTCGACGTTGTACGCCACCCGTGTGATGGGCGAATAGGCGGCGTCGAGCGGCAGCGCGCCGGCCGGGACGGCGGTGGTCGCACGATCGACCGCCTCGTAGCCGCGGCCGATGCCGACGCCGAGCTCCATCGTCACCCGGGTGTTGGATTCGATCGTGAAGAGATGGATTTCGGGGTTCACCACCTCGACGTCGGTCTCGGGGACGTCCGCGCCCGTCACGACCTTCGGTCCGCTCACCTCGATCCGCAGCACCTTGGGCTCACCCGACGGCACCTGGATCGCGAGCTTCTTGAGATTGAGCAGGACATCGACGGTGCCCTCCTTGACGCCCGGGATTTTGGTCTCCGCGCTCCTGACACCGTCGATCCGCACCCAGGACACCGCCGCGCCCGGCACGACCGCGAGCAGGGTACGCCGGAGCGAGTTCCCGACGGTGAGCGCGTAGCCCTTCTCGAAGGGCTCGGCGACGAGCCGTCCGTACTGGTCGCTCAGGATCTCCCACTCGACCTTCTTCGGCTTCTGAAACGGAATACGTGGCATAGCCTTCCTTACTTGCTGTACAGCTCGACGATGAGCTGCTCGGCGACGGGGATCTGGATATCGTCACGCAGCGGCAAGCTCCGGACGACCCCCCTCTTCTCGTTCAGGTCGAGCTCCAGCCACTGCGGCACCTGGCCGCGGCCGGCGTTGACGTTGTCGTCGAGCCTGACCTGCAGCTTGGAGGTCGGCCGGAGCTGGATCAAGTCGCCGACTTTCACCAGAAGCGACGGGATCGACACCTTCCGGCCGTTCACCTGGAAGTGACCGTGCGCCACCATCTGCCGCCCTTCGCGGCGCGAGGCCGCGAACCCGAGCCGGTGCACGACGTTGTCGAGGCGCAGCTCGAGAAGCCGCAGGAGGTTCTCGCCGGTGACACCCTTCTCGGCCTCCGCCCACTGGAAATACTTGCGGAACTGGCTCTCGAGCACACCGTAGATCCGCTTGGCCTTCTGCTTCTCGCGGAGCTGGACGCCGAAGGCGGTGAGCTTGCCGCGGTTGAGCCCGTGCTGACCCGGCGGATAGTTGCGCCGCTCGATCGCGCACTTGTCGGTGAAACAACGGGCGCCCTTCAAGAAGAGCTTCATGCCCTCGCGTCGGCACAGCCGGCACTTCGCGTCGCGATACCGCGCCATCGCCGCCCCCTACACCCGCCGCCGCTTCGGCGGGCGGCACCCGTCGTGCGGGATCGGCGTCACGTCACGGATGGCGGTGATCTCCAGGCCCGCGGCCTGCAGGGAGCGGATGGCCGCCTCCCGGCCGGCCCCGGGGCCGCGCACGAAGACTTCGATCTGCTTCAGGCCGTACTCCATCGCCTTGCGCGCGGCGAACTCGGAGGCCGTCTGGGCGGCGAAGGGCGTGCTCTTGCGCGAGCCCTTGAACCCCGCGCTCCCGGCGCTCGACCAGGACACGACGTTCCCCATGCGGTCGGTGAGCGTGACGATCGTGTTGTTGAACGTCGCCTGGATGTGGGCGATGCCGGTGCGCACCTCGCGCCGCTCGCGCTTCTTGCCGCCCTTCTTCCGTGGTGTCGGTTTCGCTTCCTCGGCCATGCCTTACGCTCCCGCTTTCTTCGGCGCTGCCGCCGGCGCGGCCGCGGGCGCGGGCGCCGCCGTCGTCGCGGCCACCTTCTTCTTGATCATCACACCCCGCTTCGGCCCTTTTCGCGTCCGGGCGTTCGTATGCGTGCGCTGACCCCGCACCGGGAGGCCGCGCCGGTGCCGGATTCCGCGGTACGCGCCGATGTCCATGAGGCGCTTCACGTTCATCGACACCTCGCGGCGCAGGTCGCCTTCGACCTTGAGCTCGCGCTCGATGAGCTCGCGGATCCGGTTCACCTCGTCGTCCGACCACGCCTTCACCCGCTTGCTGGGGTCGACGTTGGCCCGGAGCAGGATGCGCCGCCCCGTGGACCGGCCGAGACCGTAAATATACGTCACCGCAACTTCGCCCCGCTTCTCCCGGGGCAGATCCACTCCCGCCACTCGTGCCATAGTCCCCTCCGCCCGCTCAGCCCTGTCGCGCCTTGTGCCGCGGGTTCTTGCAGATGATCCGCGTCACGCCGCGACGCTTGACGATCTTGCAGTGCTCGCAGCGCACCTTGATCGACGGTCGTACTTTCATCGCTCCTGTCCTCGCCCCGGTCCTTACTTGAACCGATAGGTGATTCGGCCGCGGGTGAGGTCGTACGGCGACAGCTCGACCTTCACGCGGTCACCCGGCAGGATGCGGATGAAATTCATCCGCATCTTACCGCTGACGTGCGCGAGCACCTTGTGCCCGTTCTCGAGCTCGACCCGGAACATCGCGTTGGGCAGCGGCTCGACCACCGTCCCCTCGACCTCGATCGCGTCTTCTTTGGGCACTATCCGCGACCCGCGGGCGCCGTGGGCGCCGACTGGCCGATCCGGCTCGTCAGCACCTCCGGGCCGTGCTCGGTCACCGCCACGGTGTGCTCGAAGTGTGCGGCCAGACTCCCGTCCTGCGTCACGGCCGTCCACCCGTCGTCCAGAATCCTGACCTCCCAGCTCCCCATCGTGACCATCGGCTCGATCGCCAGCACCATCCCGGCACGGAGCTGCGGGCCCCGGCCCGGATCCCCGAAGTTGGGAATCTGGGGCTCTTCGTGCAGCGCCCGCCCGATGCCGTGCCCGACGAAGGCGCGCACGATCGAGAACCCGTGCGCCTCGACGTGCGACTGGACGGCGTGCGACACGTCGGACAGCCGCCGATCCGTCCGGCACTCCTGGATGGCCCGCTCCAGGCTCTCACGGGTGACGTCCAGGAGCTTCTGCACGTTCGCCGGCACCGGGCCGACCGGCAGCGTGAACGCGCAGTCCGCGTAGTACCCCTCGACGATGCATCCGAGGTCGAGCCCGACGATGTCGCCCTCGTGGATCTTGCGCCGGGGCGACGGGATGCCGTGCACGACTTCCTCGTTGATCGAAATGCAGACCGTCGCCGGAAAGCCGCGATAGCCTTTAAAGGCCGGCGCGGCGCCCTCGCGATGGATGTACGCCTCGACGTCCTCGTCGATGTCGAGCGTCGACATTCCCGGGCGGACGGAGGCGCGCAGGCGCTCCACCACGCCGGCCAGGATGTGGCCCGCTCGCCGCATGAGCGCGATCTCGCGCGCCGACTTGAGCACGATCACCGTTCGGCCCCCACGGCGGCCCGGACCGCGTCCCTGATGGCCGCGATCGCGCCCTCGCCGACCACGGTGGCCAGCACGTTGCGCTGGCGGTAGTAGTCGAGCAGGGGCGCCGTCTGTCGCCGGTAGACTTCGAGGCGGTTCCGCACGGTGGCCTCGCGGTCGTCTTCCCGCTGATAGAGCTCGCCGCCGCACGCGTCGCAGACGCCCGCGCGCTTCGGCGGGCTCGACGTCAGATGGTACGTACGGCCGCACGCGCGGCACACGCGCCGGCCCGTCAGCCGGCGCAGCAGCTCGGCCTCGGAGACGTCGAAGTAGACCACCGCGTCGAGCGTCTGGCCGAGGTCCTTCAACAGTCGCGCGAGGGCCTCCGCCTGGGCGATGGTCCGCGGAAAGCCGTCGAGGATGAAGCCCCTCGCCGCGTCGCGCCCGCCGAGGCGCTCGGCCATCAACCGAATGATCACATCGTCGGGGACGAGCGCGCCGTGATCCATGTAGCGCTTGGCTTCGACTCCGACTGCCGTGCCGGCCGCCACCGCCTCGCGCAACATGTCGCCGGTCGCGAGGTGGGGCACGCCCCACTCGCGCGCGAGGTCGCGCGCCTGGGTGCCCTTGCCGGCTCCCGGAGGTCCGAGAAACGCGACGCGCACGCTCAACTCCGCGCGAACGCGCCCGAGCGCGACTTGGACCGCTTCAGGAAGCCCTCGTAGTTCCGCATGAGGAGGTGGGACTCCATCTGGCGAACGGTGTCGAGCGCCACGCCGACCACGATCAAGAGGCTGGTCCCGCCGAAGTAGAACGGCACGTTGAACCAACGGATCAGGTAGTCCGGCAGCACCGAGATCAGCGCGAGGAACAGGGCGCCCGGCAGGGTGATCCGCGTGAGCGTCCGGTCGATGTACTCCGCCGTCTTCTTGCCCGGCCGCACGCCCGGGATGAAGCCACCGTACTTCTTCATATTGTCCGCGAGGTCGATCGGGTTGAACACGATCGCCGTGTAGAAATAGGCGAAGAAGACGATCAGCCCCATGTACATCAGGGTGTAGAAGGCGCGTCCGGGCGACATCGCGTCGGCGATCCACTGCATCCACGGGTGCGGGACGAATCGCGTCAGGGTCGCCGGGAACAGGATCAGCGAGGACGCGAAGATGACCGGGATGACGCCCGCCGTGTTGATCCGTAACGGGATGTGCGTCGACTGCCCGCCGTACACGCGCCGGCCGACGACGCGTTTGGCGTACTGCACCGGGATCTTTCGCTGGCCCTCCTGCATGAGCACGACGGCCGCCGTCACCCCGACCATCACCAGGATGATCGCGCCGAAGACGAAGAGCTTCAGCTCGCCCGTCGAGATGAGGACGTACGAGGCCTGGATGGCCGACGGCAGCCGCACGACGATTCCCGCGAAGATGATCAGCGAGATCCCGTTGCCGATGCCCTTCTCGGAGATCTGCTCGCCCATCCACATGATCAGCGCGGTCCCCGCGGTCAGCGTGATCATCGTCAGCAGCCGGAACCCCCAGCCGGGCGTCGGCACGATCGCCAGGCCCTCGGGGCTCCGCATGCTCTCGAGGCCGTACGCGATGCCGAGCGCCTGGACGCACGACAGCACGATCGTGCCGTACCGGGTGTACTGGGTGATCTTCTTGCGGCCCGCCTCGCCCTCCTTGGCGAGCCGCTCGAGCGTCGGGACGACGACGGTCAGGAGCTGCAGGATGATCGACGCCGAGATGTACGGCATGATGCCGAGCGCGAAGATGGACAGCCGCCTCAGATTTCCGCCCGAGAAGAGATCGACCATTCCCAGGAGCGTGCCCTGCACCTGATCGAAGAACTGCGAGAGCGCATGGCCGTCGATGCCGGGGGTGGGCACGTGGGCGCCCAGACGGTACGCGACGAGCAGCACCGCGGTCATGAGGACGCGCCGCTTCAGCTCCGGGATCTTGAAGACGTTCTGGAAGCTCTGGAGACTCTCGATCACGAAGCCGGCACCTCGCCGCCGAGCGTCTCGACGCGACCGCCCTTCGCCTCGATCTTCGCGCGCGCGGATCCGCTCACCGCGTGCGCGCGGACGGTCAGCGCATGCGCCACGTCCCCCTCGCCGAGGATCTTCACGCGCGACCGCGCGCTGCCCTTGATCAGGCGCGCGCGGGTGAGGCTCTCGGGATCGACCACAGCATTCGGCCCGAACCCGCCGAGCGCCTCGAGGTTGACGACCACGTAGACGGTCCGGCCGCCGTGGGGGACGAAGCCGCGCTTGGGCAGCCGGCGGTAGAGCGGCATCTGGCCGCCCTCGAATCCGCCGCCCTTGCCGCCGCCCGACCGGGCGTTGTGGCCCTTGTGCCCCTTGGTAGAGGTCTTCCCGTGACCGGAGCCGGGGCCGCGACCGATCTTCTTCCGCCGCTTGGTGGCGCCCGGCGCCGGGCGCAGCTCGTCAAGCTTCACGGGTCACCTTGAGCACGTGGGGTACCGCCGCGATCATGCCGCGCACCGACGGCGAGTCCGCGTGGCTGACCACCTGACGGATGTGGCGGAGGCCGAGCGCCCGGACCGTCGCTTCCTGCCTGGGGGACAGGCCGATGAGCGAGCGCGTGAGCGTGACTCTAAGCCTCTTGTCGGCCACCGACCGTCTCCTCCACCAACGCGCTGTCGCCACGCCGCCGCGCCGCGTGCAGGTCTTGCAGGCGCTTGATCCGGCGCAGGGCGTCGAGCGTGGCCTTGAGCACGTTGTGCGGGTTATTCGATCCGAGCGTCTTCGTGAGGATGTCCTGCACGCCCGCCGCCTCGAGGATCGGCCGCACGGCGCCCCCGGCGATGACGCCCGTGCCAGGCACCGCCGGCTTGAGGAAGACGCGCCCGGCGCCGAAGTGTCCGGTGATCTCGCACGGGATCGTCGTGTCCTTCAGCGGCACGAAGATCAGATCCTTCTTGGCGTGCTCCACCGCCTTGCGGATCGCCTCGGGCACCTCGTGGGCCTTGCCGAGGCCGACACCCACGTGGCCCCGACCGTCGCCGACCACCACCAGCGCCGTGAACGAGAAGCGGCGGCCGCCCTTGACGACCTTGGCCACGCGGTTGATGGAGACAACGCGGTCATTCAGCTCGAGCACGCTCGGATCGATCTTCGCTTC
>QHSR01000245.1:82425-89690 GCA_003221635.1 Candidatus Rokuibacteriota bacterium
GCGTCGGCGAGCGCCTTCACGCGTCCGTGGTACATATAGCCCCCGCGATCGAACACCACGCGCTGGATCCCCTGCGCCTTCGCCTTCTCGGCCAGGAGCTCTCCAACGAGCTTGGCGGCGACGACGTTGCCCCCGGAAGGCTGGCGCGCGCGGAACACCTTGCTCCGGCTGTCCACGGCCAGGAGCGTCCGCCCCGCGTCGTCGTCCACGAGCTGCGCGTAGATGTGGTTCAGGCTGCGGAACACGGCCAGCCGGGGCCGCGCCCCCGAGCCGCGCACGAAGCGGCGGAGCCGCCGATGCCGGATGTCCCGCGACGCCCGCCGCTCCTTCGTGATCACTTGGCCCCCGCTCCCGCCTTCTTGCCGACCTTCCGGCGGATCACCTCGTTCGCATACTTGATGCCCTTGCCCTTGTACGGGTCGGGCTTCCGCAGCGCACGCAGCTTCGCGGCCGTCTGGCCGAGGAGCGCCTTGTCGGCGCCCCGCAACGTGATAGACACCTGGCGGTCGATCTCCGCGGTGATGCCCTCCGGCAGCGCGAAGATCACGGGATGCGAGTAACCCAGCGCCAGCTGGATCGCCCGCCCCTGGACCTGGGCACGGTAGCCGATGCCCACGATCTCGAGCTTCCGCTCGAAGCCGTCCTTCACGCCCGTCACCATGTTCGCGACCAGCGCCCGCGCCAAACCGTGGAGCGCGCGAATCTTCCGGTCGTCACCGCTGCGCGAGATCACGACCTGGTTGTTCTCGAGCTTCGCGCTGAGCCCCACCGGCACCGGCTGCATCAGCTTGCCCTTCGGGCCCTCGGCGCGGACCGCAGCGCCGTCGATGAGCACCTTCACACCCTGCGGGATGGTGACCGGCTGCCGCCCGATGCGTGACATGCGCGACCCCTACCACACGTAGGCGAGGACTTCCCCGCCGACCTTTTGCTTGCGCGCGTCGCGATCCGTCACGACGCCCTTCGACGTCGAGACCAGCGCCACGCCCATCCCGGCCAGAATGGACGGGATCGCGGCGCGGCGGACGTAGACGCGCCGCCCGGGCGTCGAGACTCGGACGAGCCCCGAGATCATCTTTTCGTTCCCCACCCCGTACTTGAGGTACACGCGCAGGGTCCCCTGCTTCTTGTCCTCGAGCACGCGGAAGTTCTTGATGAAGCCCTCGTCCTTCAGGATCTCGGCGATGCGCACCTTGAGCCGCGAGCAGGGGATGTCCACCTTCTCGTGCTCGGCCCGGCTCGCGTTGCGGATGCGCGTCAGCATGTCGGCGATCGGATCGCTTCGCATAGGTCCTTACCAGCTCGCCTTCGTGATGCCCGGAACCTCGCCCTTGAGCGCCAGCTCGCGGAAGCAGAGCCGGCACATCTGGAACTTCCGGAGATAGCCGCGCGGGCGGCCGCACAGCTTGCACCGAGAATAGGCGCGCGTGCTGAACTTCGGTTGACGCTGGGACTTCATGATGAGCGCGGTCTTCGCCATACGCGGCTACTCCCTGAACGGCATTCCGAGGTGCGTGAGGAGCACCTTCGCGTCCTCGTCCGTGCGGGCCGTCGTGACGATGTTGATATCCATGCCGCGGACCTTGTCCACCTTGTCGTAGACGATCTCCGGGAAGATCAGCTGCTCGCGGAGCCCGAGGGCATAGTTGCCCCGGCCGTCGAAGCCCTTGGGCGGTACGCCCCTGAAGTCGCGCACCCGCGGCAGGGCGACGTTGATGAGGCGGTCGAGGAACTCGTACATCCGCGCCCCCCGGAGCGTCACCTTCGCGCCGATGGGGACACCCTCGCGCAGCTTGAAGTTCGCGATCGACTTCTTCGCCCGCGTGATGATCGGCCGCTGGCCCGAGATCGCCTGCAGGTCGGCCGTCGCGAAGTCGAGCACCTTGGCGTTCTCGCGGCCCTCGCCCACGCCCATGTTGATGACGACCTTCTCGAGCCGCGGCACTTGGTACGGATTCGCGTACCCGCCGGCGCGGCCGCCCCTGCGCCCTTCTTCGGCTGGGCCTTCGGGGCCGGCTTGGCCGCCGGAGCCTTCTGTGTCGTTCCCGTTTCTTTCGCCATGGTCTCAGCCTTTGTCGATCGATTCGCCGCAGCGCTTGCAGACGCGCAGCTTGCGTCCGTCGGCGAGCACCTTGATCCCGCTCCGCGTCGCCTTGTCACACCGGCCGCAGACGACCAGCACGTTGGACAGCGCCAGCGGGCTTTCGCGCTCGATGATGCCGCCCTGCCGCAGCTTCTGCGTCGGCCGCTGGTGCTTCTTCATCATGTTGAGCTTCTCGACCAGCACCCGCCCGTTGGCCGGCAGCACGCGCAGCACCTTGCCGCGCTTGCCCCGCTCCCGGCCGGCGATGATCGCCACCGTGTCGCCGCGTCGCACGTGGACCTGACGCATCAGATGACCTCGGGCGCGAGCGAGATGATCTTCGTGAACTGTCGCTCGCGCAGCTCGCGCGCCACCGGTCCGAAGATGCGCGTGCCCACCGGGTTCTCGTCGGGCTTGATCAGGACGACCGCGTTGCGGTCGAAACGGATGTACGAGCCGTCCCGCCGCCGGACCTCCTTGACCGTCCGCACCACGACCGCGCGCGCCACCGATGACGGTGTCCCCGAGCGAGGCGTAGCGCTTGTTGGCGCCGCCCATCACCCGGATGCACTGGACCTTCTTGGCCCCGGAGTTGTCTGCCACATCGAGCATCGAACGCGGCTGGATCATCGGCTAGGACACGCGGCTCAAGACCTTGCGGATCCGCCAGCGTTTCTCCTTCGACATCGGCCGGGTCTCTTCGATGAGCACACGGTCGCCGACCCGGCTCGCGTTGCTCTCGTCGTGCGCCTTCAGCTTCTTCGACATCCGGATGACGCGCTGATACCGCGGATGGCGGAACACGCGCTCGATCTTCACGACCCGCGTCTTCTGCATCGCGTCGGACACGACCACCCCTTCACGGCTCTTCCCCTCACCCACGGGACTCGCCCTTCCTCTCGCGGAGCACCGTATTGGTCCGCGCCAGATCCTTCCGCGCCTGGCTCAGCCGCGAGGGGTTCTTGGCCATCCCCATCGAGAGCTGGAACCGCAGATTGAAGATCTCCTCGGTGAGCGAGCTAGTCCCTTTGACGGGCTCGCCTCGTCGGAGGCACCGCCTCGGCTCGCACTACAGCGCTCGCGTGCGCGACACGAACTTGGTCATGACGCCGATCTTCTGGGCCGCCGTCCGGAACGCGACGCGGGCCACGTCCTCGGGCACGCCGATCATCTCGTACAGGATGCGCCCGGGCTTCACCACGGCGACCCATTCCTCTGGATTCCCCTTGCCCTTGCCCATTCGGGTCTCCGCCGGCTTCTTCGTCACCGGCTTGTCCGGGAACACCCGGATCCAGACCTTACCACCGCGCTTGAGGCTCCGGGTGAGCGCGACCCGCGCGGCCTCGATCTGGCGGTTCGTCACCCAGCCCGGCTCCAGCGCCTTCAGGCCGTAGTCGCCGAAGGCGAGGGTCGACCCGCGGGTGGCGATCCCCCTCATCCGCCCGCGCTGGGCCTTCCGATACTTGACGCGCTTGGGCATCAACATGCGCGGTGGGCCTCACGCGTCCGCGGGCGCGGCGCGCAGCACCTCGCCCTTGAAGACCCACACCTTGACCCCAATGGTGCCGTAGGTCGTGTGGGCCGTCGCCAGCCCGTAGTCGATGTCCGCCCGGATCGTGTGCAGCGGCACCCGCCCGTCGCGGTACCATTCGCGCCGCGCGATCTCGCCGCCACCCAGCCGTCCCGCACACGCGATCCGGATGCCGTCGGCGCCCAGCCGCAGCGCCGAGGTCACGGCCTTCTTCATCGCCCGCCGGAACGCGACGCGCTTCTGGAGCTGGAGCGCGACGTTCTCGGCCACGAGCTGGGCGTCGAGCTCGGGATGGATGACCTCCTCGATGTTGAGGTAGATCTCCTTGCCGGTTCGCACCTGCAGCTCGTTCTTCAGCTTCTCGACCTCCGAGCCCTTCCGGCCGATGATGATGCCGGGGCGGGCCGTCGAGATGGTGATCCGCGCGCGGTTGGCCGAGCGCTCGATGTCGATCTTCGCGATGCCCGCGTGATAGAGCTGATCCTTGATGAAGCGCCGGATCTTCACGTCCTCGTGCAGGAGCGCCGCGTAGGTCTTCGTCGCGAACCAGCGCGAGCTCCAGGTCCGGGTCGAGCCGAGTCGGAAGCCGATCGGATGCGTTTTCTGGCCCATCGTCTACTTTTTCTCCTTCGGCTTCCGGGTAGCCTTCGCGGCCGGCTTTTGCCGGCCCTTGGCCGCGCCGCGCCGAGCGGGCGCCCGCCGGGTGGCCGGGCGCTCCTCGCGCGGAGGCGGCGCACTCGGGCGGGCCGGCGGAGCCGCGGACGGCGGCGCCGCCCCGTTCACCTCATCGCTCACGCCGATCGTGAGGTGGCTCGTCCGGTGCTTGATCGCGAAGGCGCGGCCCATCGCGCGCGGCTGGATGCGCTTCAACACCGGCCCGCCGTCGGCGATCGCCTGAACGACGCGCAGGTCGTCGAGGTTGCGCACCTGGTGGTTGTGCTCGGCGTTCGCGACGGCCGAGCGCAACACCTTCTCCACGAGCCGCGCCGCCGCCCGCGGCGTGTACTCGAGGGTCGAGAGCGCGTCGCCCACGGACTTACCACGGATCTGGTCGAGCACCAGCCGGGCCTTCCGGGCCGACACGCGAACAAAGCGAGCGCGCGCCATGGTCCGCATCGCGCTCAGCTCTTACCCGTCGGCGACGTCGTCGCTTTCTCGGCGGTGCCGTGCGCCCTGAACGTCCGGGTCATCGCGAACTCCCCGAGGCGGTGGCCCACCATGTTCTCGGTCACGTAGACGGGAATGAACTTCTTGCCGTTGTGGACGGCCACCGTGTGGCCCACGAACTCGGGCGGGATCGTCGAGCGCCGCGACCAGGTCTTGAGCACCTTCTTCTGCCGCGTCCGGTTCAGCTCCTCGATCCGGTCGAGCAGCGTCGGATCGATATATGGCCCCTTCTTCAGCGAACGTCCCATCCCCCGCTCCTATTTCTTCCGACGCGTCACGATGGCGCTGTCCGACGGCCTGGCGCCGCGTCGAGTCTTGTAGCCCTTCGTCGGCTTACCCCACGGGGTCATCGGATGATTCCCCTTCCCCTTGCCTTCGCCGCCGCCCATCGGATGATCGACCGGGTTCATGACGGTGCCGCGGACCGTCGGCCGGAAGCCGCGCCAGCGGACCCGGCCCGCTTTGCCGATCGATACGTTCTCGTGATCGAGATTGCCGACCTGGCCGACCGTCGCCATGCACGCCAGCGAGACCAGCCGCACCTCCCCGGAGGGAAGCTTCAGCGTCGCGCGCTCGCCCTCTTTCGCGAGGAGCTGCGCCTGAGCGCCGGCGCTCCGGCAGAGCTGCGCGCCGCGGCCCGACTGGAGCTCGACATTGTGGACGAGCGTGCCGACCGGGATGTTCCGGATCGGCAGGGCGTTCCCGGGCAGGATGTCGGCCTGCGGGCCCGACATCAGGGTGTCACCGACCCGGAGCCCGAGCGGGGCGATGATGTACCGCTTCTCACCGTCGCGGTAGTGAAGCAGGGCCAGCCGCGCCGAGCGATTCGGGTCGTACTCGATCGCGGCGACGCGCGCCGGGATCCCGTACTTCTCGCGCCGGAAATCGACCTGGCGCACCATCTGCTTGGCGCCGCCGCCGCGATGGCGGACGGTGATCCGCCCGTAAACGTTCCGGCCGTTCGTCCGGCGCTTGGGACGGAGCAGGCCCTTTTCCGGCTCCTTCTTCGTGATGTCGTCGTACGTGACGTACGTGAGGTAGCGGAGTGAGGGGGACGTCGGCTTGACGGTGCGAATGGCCATGCCGCTACGCCCCCTCGACGAGTTCGATCTTGTGGCCGGGGGCGAGCGTCACGATCGCCTTCTTCCAGTCGGCGCGCCGCCCCTCGGAACGGCCCATCCGCTTCAGCTTCCCTTCGAACGAGGCGGTCCGGACGGAGGCTACCTTGACGTTGAACACGGTCTCGACGGCCACCCGGATCTCGACCTTGTTGGCGTCCGGTCGGACCCGGAACGCGACGGTGTTCTGCTCTTCCTTCTGGCGCATGCTCTTTTCCGTCATGAGTGGCCGGATCAGGATCTCTCGCGCCGCGCGGGTCATTGGAGCGGGGCCCGTGAGGCCGGCTTGGACCGAGGGTGGCCTGAGAGGGGCGCGTGCCGGCTCCGACACGCCCGGTCTTCCGTCGCAGCGATCCGGGATCGGCTTCGTTGTGGCTGCGTCCGCCAAGCGCTCATTTCGCGAGGGCCTCTTCGAGCGCCAGCAGGCCGGCGCGCTCGAAGAGGACGCGACGAGCCTGCAGGAGCTGATAGACGGACACGTGAGCGGGCGTCTCGACGGTCAGCCACGGCACGTTGCGCGCCGCCCGCGCCACGGTCTCGGCCAGCTCGCGCACGACCAGGAGCGTCGGCTCGCCGGCGAGCCCGAGGGCACCCAGCCTGGTGACCAGCGATTTCGTCTTTCCGTCGGGGACGTCGATCGTCTCGACCGCCGAGAGCTGGCCGGCCGCAACCTTGGCCGCGACCGCGGCGCGCAGCGCTCCGCGGCGCATCGAGCGCGGCAAGTCCTTGTCGTAGCTCCGGGGCGTCGGCCCAAACGGCTTGCCGCCACCCTTCCACTGGACCGCCCGGGTCGAGCCCTGCCGAGCCCGGCCGGTCCCCTTTTGCTTCCACGGCTTCCGGCCGCCGCCGGACACCTCGCTCCGCCCCTTGGTGTCGTGCGTGCCGGCCCGACGGTCGGCGAGCTCTCGCGTCACCGCCTGGTGGAGCAATGGCACGCTGATCTCGACACCGAACACGTCCGGTTTCAGCTCGAGCGAGCCGGCCTGCTTGCCCTTCGCGTCCAGCACCTGTACGGTCGGCATCGCTATTTCTTTTCCGCGATTTTCTGCGCCTGCTGCGCCTTCGTCGCCTTCACGGACTTCCGCAGCATCACCAGGGATCCGTTCGCGCCGGGCACCGCCCCGCGGATCAACACGAGATTCTGCTCCAGCATCACGCGCACCACGGAGAGATTCAGCACGGTCCGCCGGTCACCGCCCATGCGCCCGGGCATATGGTGGCCCGGCCACACGCGTGAGGGATCCGACGACGCACCGATCGATCCCGGCGCGCGATGAAACATCGAGCCGTGCGTCGCGTCGCCGCCGTACCAGCCGTACCGCTTGACGCCGCCCTGGAAACCCTTGCCCTTCGTGACGCCGACGAC
>QHSR01000303.1 GCA_003221635.1 Candidatus Rokuibacteriota bacterium
GACGATGGCCCTGCAGGTGGTGCAGGCGGGCAACCTCCGCTCGGCGCTTTATATCCTGAAGCGCTGCCGCGAGGCCGGGGTGCTCGCACGCGTCTCTATCGCGAGCGACACGCCGACGGGCACTGGTGTCATGCCCATGGGCGTCATCAAGAGCGTGTGCGAGCTCGCCTCGCTCGGCGAGCTCCCACCGGAGCAGGCGATCGCGCTCGCCACGGGCAACAACGCCAGGATCTTCCGGCTCGAGCGCGGGACGGGAACCATCGCCGTCGGCGCGCCCGCGGATCTCGTCGTCTGCGACGCTCCGGCCGCCTCGCTGGCGACGGACGCTCTCGGTGCGATCGCGCGCGGTGACATACCCGGCATCGCGTGCGTCGTCATCGACGGCGAGGTGAGAGTGGGGAGGAGCCGTAACACGCCGCTCGCCAAGCGCCTCGCGACGGTCACAGGCGTGCCGGTCGCGGTCGCGGTCCACTGAGAGTGGCGGCGCCACTGAGCCGCTGATCGTCCTGGCAGGGCTGTCGCCCGAACGGCGTTGACAGCGCGGCGCCAAAACCCGCAGAATCGCCGCACACCATGCCGGTGTCCACCGTCCGCACGATCTGGCGCGACCTCCATGCCCTCCAGGAGGCCGGCTTTCCAATCTACGACGAGCGCGACGGCCTGTGGCAGGTGGACGAGGACGCCGGCAATCGACGCGGCCCATGAGCGCCATCGGCCGGAACGACCCGTGCCCTTGCGGCAGCGGCAAGAAGTACAAGCGCTGCTGCCTGGGGAAGGGCGCGCCCGCGCCGCGCGCGTGGACGGCGGGGGAGCGGGACAGCGTCCTCGCGAGTCTGATGCGGTTCGCCCGGCGCACGGAGTTCGACGGAGACCGCGCCGCTGCGGAGGTCACGTTCTGGGGCAGGCGCCTCGAGAAACTCACCGCGGCGGAAGCGCGCGAGGCGATGGACTTCGAGCAGAGTCGGTTCGGCTTCCACGAGTGGTTCGTTTTCGACTGCCCGCTCCGCGGCGGCGGGACCGTCGTCGAGCGCTTCCTCGCGCGCGAAGGCGGTGGCCTCCGTTCGGGCGAGCGGCGCTATCTCGAGCGCATGCGCCTCTCGCACCTCCGGCCCTACGAGATCCAGTCCGTGAAGCTCGACGAGGGGCTCGACCTCCTCGACCTCTGGGCGAACAAGCGCGTCCGGGTGCGCGAGCGCCTTGCCACGCGCCAGCTCGTCCAGTGGGACGTTCTCGCCGCGCGCGTCATTCTCGGGCCCGATAGCGAGCCGATCCTCGACGGCTCGCCCTACCTCTATCCGGCGCGCGCGAAGGAGCTGATCCTCGGTGTCCTGCGGCGGCTTAGCCGGTCGCTGCGCGGCAAACTGCCCCGACGCGACGAGCCGACCCTCTTCAAGAACATCGGCATGGTCTTTCACGACCTCTGGCTCGAGCTGGTCGCCCGGCGGCCATTGCCGACCTCGGTGACCGCCGAGGGCGACGAGGTGGTGCTGTGCCGCGCCGTCTTCGACGTGCGGTACCGCGCGGCCCTGGAGGCCGCGCTCGCGAATCACCCCGAACTGGAGCGCCAGGACGACGGCACCTACGCCTGGCTCGCCGAGCGTGAGGATGAGGCCGGCTTCCGCCGCGGCTTCGGCACGTTCGTGCTTGAGAAGGGGCGCGTCGTGCTGGAGACCATGTCGCGCCAGCGAGCCGAGCGCGGGCGCGCGCTGCTCGAAGCGGCGGCCGGCCCCGCGGTCTCGTACCGGGCCACGAGCCACGAGAACGTTCAGCGGGCGCTCGAACGCCGGCCCGCGCGGCGGGCGCGGCCCGAGGACGAGGTGCCGCCAGAAGCCGCCGAGATCGTGCAAACCTTCTATGATCGCCACTACCGGGCCTGGCTCGACGAGCCGCTGCCCGCCCTCGACGGCCGCACGCCGCGCGAGGCCGCTAGCCTCAAGTCCGCCCGTCCCAAGGTCATCGCGCTCCTCAAGGAGATGGAGAATCTCTCGGCCCGCGAGCGCCTGGCGGGCCGACCCGCCTACGACTTCGGCTGGATGTGGGGCGAGCTGGGGCTGGACAGGCCGGGCTGAGGCGGCGCGCGTGTGACCTTCCCTGACACAGGTCGGCGCGAAGCTGGGCGGCGGGCGTGACCGAGGAGCTGGAGGTTCTCACGATGATCGCCGCGCGCCTGGAGGCGGCCGGGATTTCGTACATGGTGACCGGATCGGTCGCGGCCAACTACTACGCGGTACCGCGCATGACGCGCGACATCGACCTCGTGGTGGAACTGTCGTCGGGCGACGCCGATCGGTTTTGCGACTTGTTCGAGGGCGATTTCTATCTCGACCGGGACGCGGTACGCGCCGCCGTCGCCGGCCGGGGCGCGTTCAACCTGATCCAGCAGGCCCACGTGGTGAAGGTGGACTGCATCGTCCGCAAGAACACGGACTACCGCCGCACGGAGTTCGCGCGCCAGCGACGCGGCTCCGTCGAGGGCCGCGGGTTCGCACTCGTGGCGCCCGAAGACCTGATCATCTCCAAGCTCGACTGGATGCGGGCGACCCGCTCGGAGGTCCAGCTGGCCGATGTCCGCAATCTGCTGAGATCGGTGCCCGACCTCGATAAGCACTATCTGGCGCATTGGACCGAGTGCCTCGGGCTCGGCGCTCTCTATCGGGAGGCGCTTGGTGACTGACACCCCGCCTGCGGTCATGCAGCGCTATCGGGCGATGTTGCTCGCGCGCTCGCCCGAGGAGCGTCTGAAGATGGGCTGCTCGATGGGCGCGACGGCGCGGGCCCTGGTGCGCGCCTCGGCGCTGGCGCGGGATCCGCATGCCTCGCCGGCCGATATACGCCGCGCGCTGTTCCTGCGCTTCTACGGCCACGAGTTCGACGCGGCGCAGCGGGAGAAGATCATGGCATCGCTCGAGCG
>QHSR01000304.1 GCA_003221635.1 Candidatus Rokuibacteriota bacterium
GATGCACCACGTGATTCCGGATTGAATCCGTTCTGCCACGCAGAGTATGATGCGCTCGCCGAGCGTGATGACGCTCTTGAGGGACACTTTCACGGGAGGGTTAGAGCCATGGCGAAGAAAAAAGTCAGTCACTACGTGACGCGCCCGGGCAAGCATCTCGGAGACCCTCCCGTCACGATTCCTGTCGCTGAAGACCTGGTGTCGGTTCCGGGGATTCCAACTCGTGAGAGCGATGTGGCCTTCTTCGCCAGAGAGGATCCCCTGGAGAACATGGCCGTTGCAGAAAGCGCCTCCGCTGACTGGGCACGGCGACAGCGCAATGGTTACTCACCTGAATTGCGAGCGTTCTACGAAGAACACGAGCGGCACATGGAGCCCATCGTGGAGTGGGTGAAGACCAGCGGTGATCTGACGCCGACGAGCACACCCACCGGCGAAGATGTGACTGAGGCGATACGGCGGAAAGCGCGCGAGCTCGGTTATGGCGAGGTGGGCTTCACCCGTAACGACCGCCATTATGTGTATCAGAGCCGAAAGCCGGTGCTGAAGAACGATTTGCCTCACGCCATCTGCCTGGCGCTCGAGCAGGACTACGACAAGACCCAGTCGATCCCCAGCATGGCCGGAGAGGAAACCCACTTCGGCACCTATTTCAACCAGGGGCCGCTCACGATGGAGCTAGCGAACTTCATCCTGTCCCTGGGCTACAAGGTGCAGGTGTCAGGCCCCACCTGGCACTACGGCCCCATGATCCCCATGTTCGTGCAGGCCGGCCTGGGTCAACTCGGCGCCAACGGACAGCTGCTCTCGCCTCACTTCGGATCCAGGGCTCGGCTACAGATCATCTTCACCAACGCGAAGGTGACCCATGACCAGCCGGTCGACTATGGCATCCACAAATTCTGCCAGGTCTGCCAGGTCTGCGTGCAGCGCTGCCCCGGCCGTGCGCTGATGCCCGAGAAGGTCTGGTACAGAGGCGTCGAAAAGAACAAGTTGGTCTTCAAGCGCTGTCGCCCGGTCATGGCGCGCTACCTGGGCTGTGGGATCTGCATGAAGGTCTGCCCGGTTCAGAAGTTCGGTATGCAGCCGGTGATGGAGCACTACGTTGAAACCGGGGAGATCCTTGGAAAGGGGACCGACAACCTGGAGGGCTACACGCTTCATGACAAGGGTTACTTCGGGCCAGGCCAACTGCCGAGCTTCGACACGGACTTCTTCAAGATGCCGCGCGGCAGGTCCGAGGACTGGGTGCTCATGGAATTCAGGGACAAGCTGATGGAAACACATGGCGACGAAAGTGCCGACCATGACCATATGTGGGAGGAACTCCGCAAGAAGATCGAGGCGTCCCTGGAGAAGCGGGCGTCTGCTGTAGATGCGGGGATGGATCGCGGCGTTTAGGGATTTGCGGAGCGGCTGAAACTTGGGCACCTGACAGCCGGCGAGGAGGAGCCATAGCGTCGAAGCGGTCAAGCCACGTGAAAACGCTCCGACTCCGGGCGCTTCGACCACAGTTCCTCGGCTCCCTTCATGGCGACTGTGCGCTCCGGGCTCGCCCGCCATTGATCGTAGATGTCGTTGTTGGTCCACACCACCAGTGTGGTGATTTTCGTTGGATCGCCGGTCGAGTACAAGGTCTGGCGGCTCACAAAGCCTGGTGCCTTACTCTGTGCTAGACCGTTGCCGTCGAGGAGCTTCTTGGCCTCGTCGACTCTATCTGCTTTGGCCCAATGATGGGTGAGCACTCCGATCATGAATTCCTGACCTCCTGTTCTGAGAACGTCGTTTTGCCGCCATCCTCCTCACGGAACTCTGGCATCCGGCTGTCGTGCAAATTCTAACGGCAAGACGGCTCTGTATCCAGCCGATCGCTTTGACCCTGTCCTTCGCCTGCTCCACCTACTCCGACTCCTCCCGTTCCCCTGCGGCGGCCACCGCCAGCTAACTCCTAGTCGTTGCTGGTCGCGGGGGTCGGATTTGAACCAGCGACCCGGTCAGATGACGTTTCCGAAGGTGAGGTATGTCCATTCGGCATTCTCGATCCTAAGAATCGGTTCCCACAACACGGAAGGCGTTTCTTCGTCGACCGGGGCCTCCTTTGCAATAATGGATCGCTGGAATGGATCGCTGGCAACTTCGCCAGGCTCAGCAACCAAGGAGACCACAGATGCGCAAGACGTTCGTGACGATCACCGCTCTCGCCCTTGTCCCGCTCGGCGCCGTTGGATGCGTCTCGAAGAGCGAGTACACGAAGACGGTTCAGGCTGCCGAGGCCCACTACAACGCCCTCGACGCAGAGAACACGCGTCTCAAGCGCGAGCTCGCAGGCGCGGGTAAGCGCAACGAGCAGCTGACGGTCGAATCGGGCGAGCTCGACAAGAGCATCACTGACCTGCGCCAGCGCATCAGCGCGCACGAGG
>QHSR01000194.1 GCA_003221635.1 Candidatus Rokuibacteriota bacterium
ACGCAGATTCGGTATACGGGCGAGCGCCGTCCGGTCGAGTCCGACCACGCGGCTGTAGACGGGCGAGCTCGCGAAGATGCCGAGCTGGTAGCCGTACTGTCGGAAGAGATCCATGAGCACGGGCGGCTGCGCGACCTCGGCGAAGACCTTCCAGTAGGTCGCGGGGAGACCGTAGAAGAGGGAGAACATGCCGGGCCGTGAGACATTGCCGCCGCTCCAGTGCTGGTCGAAGCGGACGGCGCTGGGGGCAAGCGCATTGAGCCGCGGGGCGGACGCGGGAGCGAGCGCGTCGGCCCGCATGCCGTCGATCACGATGAGCATCACGTTGAGCAAGGGCGGCCGCGGCTCGCACCGGAGCGGCGCCTGCGGATAGCGCAGCTCGCTGCCCGGACGGCGCGCGAGGGTGGCGGCCATGCTCTCCTCGCGCGCCCGGGCTTGATCGACGAGGCCGAGCTTCACGAGGCGACGGGAATCTCTGAGGGGGGCAAACCACGGCAGGTACCGGGTGAAGGAGGTCACGGGCACGTAGAAGTGCGCCTCGGCCCAGAGGTGGATCAGGTGGCTGGACACGAAGCACACCACGATGGCGAGGGCGACATAGCGCCCGATTCGCCGCCGCGGGACGCGCTCCGTGCGCTTCCACACCCACCGCGCGAGCATGGCCTCGATGACGACGGCCACGACAAAATACAGGGCGAGGAAAGCCCACGTCGCGGGCTCGAGCAGGGTGAAGGTGAGGACGCCGATGTGGTAGCGATTCTCGGCGAAGAGCAGGCTGTCGAGCACGAGGAGGCTGAGCACGGCGCTGCCCACGATCACCCCGAGGGTCTTGACGAGCCGTGGCCGCGGGAAGAGGAGGATGACGGGAACGAGGCACAGCAATGGGACATAGGCGAAGGCCGACATCTGGCCCACGAAGGCGAGGAGAGCGTAGATCCAGGCCACGGAGGGACCGAGGGTGGCGTAATACCAGAGATAGCGAAGGCCCACGAGGGCGAGGAGGGCGACGTTGACGAGGGCGAACCAGCCCATCCAGCGGAGCAGCCGGCGTCTCGTGGTCACCTCGTGAGGCTGACGGGGGGCGGCTCGACTCGCGACATGCGGGCCGATCGTGCCAGAGTCCTCGGGGCAGGTCAAACAAAAGCCGCGAAACGTGATGCCTCACCTGGCTCTTGATGGGATTCTTCAAGGCCATCCCTCCGGATCTGGAAGAGGCCGCCAAGATCGGCCGGCATTCCCACCGTCATCAGCTTCTCGTTCACGCTGTGACAGAGGAGTTCGTCTACGCCCTCACCTTCATCTCCTCGGCCTCGCGGTTCACCGCGAGCGGCGGGGGTGCCGACCTTCCTCGTCTGCGGCGATACGATGGGCGCCATCAAGTAGGCGCCAACGCGGGCGATGGCGCGCGCCACCGACGCTCGGATCCGGCTCGGCGCTCGCCCGCCGTGAACAGGTGCCCCGTCACGACGCTCAGCCCTTGAGGGCGCCCCTCGTCAGGCCCGCCGCCAGATAGCGGCGAAGCGCGTAGAAGATCACGATCGGCGGTACCGAATAGATGATCGCCGTGGCCATCATGTAGTTCCACGGCGCCTCGTCGCTGTTGAAGAACTGGGCGATCGCCACGGCGACCGTCATGTTGCGCGTCGAGGAGAGCAGCACGTACTGATAGAGGTACTCGTTCCAGGCGAGCAGCAGCGCAAAGGTCCCGACTGCCGCCAGCGCCGGCGCCATCAACGGAACGTAGACGCGTTGATATACCTGACCGGAGGAGGCCCCGTCGATGCGTGCCGCCTCGTCGAGCTCGATCGGGATCAACCTCGCGTACTGCCGCAGGATCAGGATGGCGTAAGGGGTGGCGAAGGTCACGTTGGCCGCGACGATCGCCCACAGCGAGTTCGAGAGGCCATAACTTGCCATGAGCCGAACGAACGGGATGACCAGAAAGGATGCCGGGACCGCATAGGTCACGAGTGGCGCGTTCGCGAGCAACCAGCTTCCGCTCACGCGCATGCGGCCCAGGGCAAAGCTGGCGAGCGACCCGATCAGCACGGTCAGGAACATCGTCATCAGGCCGATGAAAGAGCTGTTGGCGAGCTGGCGCCAGAAATCTTCGACCAGCCAGTATCCCTGGGTCACGACTGCATGGAAGCTGTGGAGCGATGGGTTCGGAGGCCAGAGAATCCCCTCGAACTCGATGTCGCCTTCGTCGGGATCGAGCGCGATCAACAGCATGTTGTAGACGGGCGTCAGCGACCAGATCAACAGCGCGACGACGAGTATCAGCGAGGCCGCTTCGACCAGACCTCGCCGGAGCCGAGAGCCCGAGCGGAGCACAGGCCCTCCGGACGTGCGGGCGACGCTCACAGCTGCACCTTTCTCGTCTGGAGCGCGCACATCAGGATGATCGCGATCGGGATCAGCACCGGAAGGGCCGACATCACGGCGGCGACGCCGAGCGAGGGCCGGGCGGCATCGAAGGCGTAGTGGAAGCCGAGCGTGGCCAGCACGTCCGTGGAATACGCCGGCGCGCCTTCGGAGACGAGCGATACGGTGGTGAAATCGCCGATCGTCCAGAGCGTGGAGAGCAGGGTGCAGACCAGGTAGAGGTTCCCCAGCAGCGGGAGGACGACGTGGGTGAACCGGCGAGCGCCGGTGGCCCCATCCACCGCGGCCGCTTCGTAGATTTCCTGCGGGATCGCCGTGCGGCCGGCGTAGAAGGTCAGCGTCCAGAACGGCATCCACTTCCAGATGTAGGCGACGATGTTCGATCCGAGAGCGAGCCCGCGATCGTTCAACCAGAGCGGCCCCTGAATCCCGAACAGCGCCGACAGGAGGCCATCGACCAGACCCTCCTCGCCGATCAGCATCCAGTGAAAGGAGACGAAAGCCGGAATCGCCGGGAGCGCCCAGGGCAGCATGAAGACGGGCAGCGTCGCCTTGACCCACCAGCGGCGACGCATGAAGAAACCGGACAGCATCAAGGCCAGGAACATCTTCACGTTCACGCCGAGGCCAACGAACAGCGCGGTATTGACGACCGTCTGCGCGTAGAGCGGGCTCGCGATCAGCTCGCGGTACAGCGCCGGGTCGCGCGCCATCCAGAGCGCCGAGGCGGTGGGATAGACCACGAAGGCAAAGAACACCGCCGCATAGGGAACGACGAAGGCGATCGCCCAGGCAAACTCCGAGCCGTGCGGGTTGCGGTGCCACGCCGATGGCCGCGGCCGGTTGAGCGCGTCGAGCCCGGCGGCGAGAACCTGCCGCACGCTGC
>QHSR01000195.1 GCA_003221635.1 Candidatus Rokuibacteriota bacterium
CGGATCAGCCCTTGACCCCGCCCATCGTCAGGCCGGCGGTCATGCGCCGACGGAACGCGTAGTAGATCGCGACCGGGGGCAACGCGTAGATGATCGCGGTCGCCATCATGTAGTTCCATGGCGACTGGTCGCTGCTGAGGAACTGCGCGAGCGCGACCGGCACCGTCATGCTCGACTTGGAGGACAGCAGCAGGAACTGGTAGAGGTATTCGTTCCAGGCCAGCAGCATCGCGTAGGTCCCCACCGCGACCAGCGCCGGCGCCATCAGCGGGAGGTAGATCCGCAGATAGATCTGGATGGGTGAGGCGCCGTCGATCCGCGCGGATTCGTCGACCTCGATCGGAATGCTCCGGCCGTATTCCTGGAAGACGAAGAATGCGTACGGCGTGGCGAAGGCGACCAGGGCCGCGATCACCGACCAGAGATTGTTCGCGAGCCCATAGTTCTGCATGATCCGGTAGAACGGAATCGCGAGGAATGATGCCGGGATCACGTAGGTCAACAGCGCGGCGTTGCTCACCAGCCAGCCGTAGCGGATGCGCATCCGGCCGATCGCGAAGCTGGTCAGCGAGCCGAACAGCAACGCGAAGAACGTCACCATCGCGCCGATGTAGAGGCTGTTGGCGAACTGGTGCCAGAAGTGCTCCAGATACCAGTGGCCCTGGGTCAGGACACCCCAGAAGCTCTCGATCGACCAGACCCGCGGCCAGATGTGATCGGTGAACACGTCGCCCTCGGGCTCGAGCGAGATCATCACCATGTTGTAGATGGGCACGATCGTCCACACGATGAGCACGACCGAGAGCAGCAGGGTCCCCGCGGTCTCGAGATGGTGGCGGCGGCGCACGGCACGGAGCGCACGCGATGCCGTTCGCGACGAGGTGAGTCTCGCCTCGGCCGTGATCGTGCTCATAGCTGCACCTCCGCGGTGCGGAGCTTGCGCATCAAGACGATCACCAGCGGGATCACCATCGGCAGCGCCGACATCACGGCGGCCACGCCCAGACGCGGCTGAGCGAGATCGAAGGCGTTGCGGATGCCGATCGTTGCCAGCACGTGCCCCTGGTTGGCGGGGCCGCCTCCGGAAACGAACGTGACGGCGTTGAAGTCGCCCAGCAGGAAGATCGTCGAGAGCAAGGTGCAGATCAGATAGAGGTTGGCCAGCAGCGGGAACGTGATGTGCACGAAGCCGGAGAGCCCGGTCGCGCCGTCGACTTTCGCGGTGTCGCGGATCTCGAGCGGGATCGCCATCCGGCCCGCGAGCAAGATCAGCGTCCAGAACGGCGTCCATTTCCAGATGTGGGACACGATGACCGCGCCCAGGGCCATCCAGCGGTCATTGAGCCAGTGCGGCCCTTCGACGTGGAAGAGTGTGTAGAGCACGTTGTTGAGGAAACCCCACTCGCCGTTCAGCATCCAGTGGATCGAGATGAATGTGGAGATCTGCGGCACCGCCCACGGGAGGACGAAGATCAGGAGCAGCGCCTTCATCCACCAGCCCGGGCGCATGAAGAAGCCGGACAGCAGCAGAGCGAGGAACATCTTCACGTTCACGCCGAGCGCCAGGTAGAGGACGGTGTTCACCACCGTGCTCTGGTAGATCGGGTCGGCGAACAGCTCCCGGTACAGGGTACAGACTCGCCTCGCTGCCCATCCACAACCCGTACACCACCGGATACGCGACGAAGGCGACCGCCCATGCGTACTCGCCGCCCTTGAGCCCGCCGCGCAGAGAGCGCGAGAGCGTGCGCCACCGGATGGCGGGGCGGGCGACGTCGGCGACCGATGCGCGGTCCATCGTTCCTCTCTCCGCTCTCACGCTCTCTTGTACTTGGCGAAGATCTCCTCGATCCGCTTGAACGCCTTCTCGACCGCCACTTCCGGTTTGGCCCCCTCCCGGGCGACCTCGATCATCGGCATGCTCCACACGTGCTGGGAGCGGACTTCCGCCATCGCCAGGTTGTACACGTAGTAATCCGGGATGGTCGGGCCGAGAAGGCCCTGCTGGACATAGCCCCGCAGGTGTGGGTCCTTCGGGTCCTGCCAGAACGAGCTCTTGGCGAGGGACGGCATGACCGGCAGCCAGCGGCCCAGCCCCAGCTCGACGAACTCGCCGATAACCTTCGGCTGGATGAAGTATTTGAGGAACTCCCTGGCCACCGCGACGTTCTTCGCCCCCTTCGGGATGAGTCCGTTGGTGAGCCCGACGATGCTCGGCACGGGCTTGCCGGCATTGTCATTCGGATAACCGATGCCGTGGCTCACCATGTCGTTGTAATACCACTCAGGGTGCTTGGCCTTGACCGCGACCTCGGTCGACAGCGTCCCGTCGACGTCCATCACCATGAGCTTCGCGTGAAAGGCGTTGTTGTCGTCGGCGTCGTTCCAGTTGATCGCGCTCGGCGGCACGTAGCCGTCCCGGTAGGCGCCGCCGAGGTAGGCCGCCGCCTTGATGGCCGCCTGCTTGACCTTCGGGTCGTCGAGATGCAGTTTGCCGTCCTTGGTGACGACATTCTGACCGCCGTGGGAAGCCCAGGCCATATACCTTGCGTTCGCCCTGTTTACGCAGGTTGTCTTGCACCTTCTTGAAGAAGTCGAAGTACGCGTCCCATGTCTTCGGGATGTCCTCGATCTTGAAGCCGTCCTTCTCCACCAGCGGTCGCCAGATATGGCAGGGGACGACCGCGGCCCTCAACGGCACGCCGTAAAATCTGCTTTTCTTGGTGACGTTATTGTAGGCCTGAGCGGCCTGTAGCGCGGTCTCGCTGAACTGGGCCTTCTGGGTCTCCACGACGTCGCTGACGTCGACCCACCTGTCTTGCCAGGCGTAGATCTGTAAGATCTCGCCCGGGTTGGAATCCAGAATATCGGGGACGACTCCGCTGGTGAGCGCCGAGATGATCTTCTGCCGTTCCGGCGCGAAGGGGATGATACTCAGCTCGATCTTGTTGCCGCTCGCCTTCTCATAGTCGGCGACGGCCTTGCGCAACGACACATCTTCGTCCTGGACGAACCCCTGAGCGAACCACATGCTCGCGGTGGTTGCCGCCGCCTTGGCGACGTGGGGAAACGCGAGCACGCGAGACGCGCCGAGAGCCACGGATCCACGGAGCACCGAGCGTCTGCTGAGATACGCCATGACTGTCTCCTCTCCAAACCGGGATGCATGCTGCGTCTCGGCTCAGGCCCGCCCGCCCTCCGCACGGCCTGGGCAGGCCGCACGACCCGAGGGAGCTGAAGCAACCGCTTGGACTTCGCGTACAACAGCATGTGCAATCTGTCAAGGGGGACAGTGGTGGGGTAGTGCCTCTTCTGGGTCTGGCTGGCCAAGGTCTGCGCCGGCTGGCGGCAGTCCCTCGTCATCGTTACCAGCGGGCTCTTTGAGACCAGCGGGCTCTTTGAGCACCCCCCACACTCGCGCCATTACCCTCCAGCTGTTCCTCACCGCCTTCTTTCGTAGCCGATCCTGGCTGTCCCGCACCTTCCCGGGAACGAGAGCACCTGACGCCTTGCGGCGCCTCTACCGCTCCGCGCCGGGTCCGTCGCTGAAGAGTGACGGAACGAACGTATGTGGATCCGCCGGCTCGCTCTGTACCGCTTCGTCCGAAAACCCGACCGATCTGGTCCGGGCGTCAACGCTAACATGTCTGCGCCGGCGCCCGCGCATCCCGGTGATCAGGCTCGCGATCGGGGCGGCTGTATGGTCCGCGCGGTCTGCCGAGGAGAAGGAGAGGTCCGGCGGCCCGATAACGGGCGGCGACGCGGAAGCGGCGCGACAGATGGCGGCGGGTACTGGTCACCGAGGATGAGCTGAGCGCCTACGCGGTCGCTCTACAGCGCAATGGCTTCGTCGGCTAGGACTCCCCTACGGTAGCCGCGCGGCTGGCTGAGCCGATCCGGGACCGAAAGAGGTCAGCGCCGGCTCCGTCCGCCTGCTACTCTGCCGGCGCGAGGCGGGCGACCGAGCTTCGCGGCGGCCCGAGGGTCGGGTCGAAATCATCAGGGAGGAACGCGATGAGTGAGCCGAGATTCACGACGCTGACGCCGGAGACGATGACCGCCGATCAAAAGCGCGTGGCCGACGCGATCCAGTCAGGCCCACGCGGCGCCGGCCTCCGCGGTCCCTTCAATGCGCTTCTGCGAAGCCCCGAGCTCTGTGATCTCGTCCAGCGCCTAGGCGCCTTCGTGCGGTTCGGGACCTCCATTCCCCAGCGACTGAACGAGATGGCGATCATCATGGCCGGTCGTAAGTGGACCGCGCAGTACGAGTTCTACGCGCATCGCCGGCTCGCCCTCGAAGCGGGATTGAGCCCGGCCATCGCCGATGCCATCGCAGCGAACCAGCGCCCCGCGAGCATGGCAAAGGACGAGGAGACCGTCTACGACTTCGTCTCGGAACTGCTGGCGACGGGCAGCGTCTCGGACCCGCCGTTCCAGCGCGTCAACGATACCTTCGGCGAGCGCGGCGTCGTCGATCTCGTCGGTGCCGTCGGCTACTACAGCCTGGTGTCGATGACGCTGAACGTCGCGCAGGTGCCACTGCCCACCGGAGTCACGCCGCCCCTGAAGTAGAGCGGGGAGCTCACGATGGGCCAAGCAATCGAAGAACTCGCCCACTTCATCGCCGGTACGACCTCGCCTGGCCGCTCGTGACCGACTTCCTGCAACGCCGCGTGTGAGCGCGCGGAGCGTGGTCGCCGCGCTCGCACTGCTCGCGGGCCCCGGCCTCACCGCCTGCTCGAGCCCGCCGCCCGCGCCGCCGCGGCAGCCGGTCGGGGTCGAGAACGGCGTTTCGACCCGCTACTACCCGGTGCGCGGGACGACGACGGCGGCGATCTTCGCGGCCATCGACGCCAACGGTCTCGTCGACACGAGCGGCCAGCGCGCGGTGGGCGTGACGTCCGTGGAATGGAAGCTGACCTCGGGCGACGTGGACGTCCGCGCCGTGCCCTGCGTCTTTCCGTCGCTGACGGTCATGCTCCACCTCGTAGTCATGCTGCCGCGACACGAGACGCCAGACGACCTGCCGGCCGACCTCCGGGACCGCTGGGAGCGCTTCGTCGCCCGAGTCGCCGCCCACGAGCAGCGTCACGTCGACATCTACCTGGAGGGGGCGAAGGCGATGAAGGCGCGCCTAGAGGCGACGCGGACGGCCGTGTCCTGCGCGGACCTCGAGAAGGCGATCGACGCCGAGTGGCGGGCCCAGCAGTCGGACATCGAGCGCGCGCAGGCGGAGTTCCACGCCGTGGACGAGACCACGGCCCGGAGCGAGCGCGAGGCGCTACAGGCCCGGCTCGACGGCACCCGCGCGCGGCTCGAGCCCGCGGACGCGGAGATCCGCCGCCTCGACACCGAGCTCGCAGATCTTCGCCGTCAGGTCGACGCCGGGCGCGCGGACCTCGTCGCGCAGCACAACGCCCTCGCCGGGCGGCGTGGCGCGCTCGCGGAGGAGTACAACCGACTCGTCGCGGACGCCAATGGCCTGATCGACGCCCTCAACTGGGCGCGCTGGTGAACGTGAGCGGCCCGTGGGCCGCGGGCGGCCGGCCGCTGCGCCTTTCATGTTGCCTCTGCGGACGGCGCCAGCTATTCTCCACACCTCCGGCCCGATATGGATCCGATATAGATATAGATGATGAACCCGTTTGGCATGGAGGAACGTCCCGATGGCGATCATCGATTCCCAGGTTCACGTCTATGAGGCGAACACCCCGAAACGACCCTGGCACAGTGTCCCGAACTGGCCCGATCACGTCACGGGTGACGAGATGGTGGCGGCGATGGACAGGGTCGGCGTCGACGGCGCGATCTTCATCTCCGCCTTTTCCATGTACCGCTACGACGCGAGCTATGCGGTGGAAGTGCAACGCGCTCATCCCGGCCGCTTCGCCCTCGTCAAGCCGGTCGATCCGGATGATCCGGCGGTGGCCGATGTCATCGCCGACTGGAAGAAGACGCCGGGCACGGTCGGCATCCGGATCATGATGACGAAAGAAGCGGGGCGCGATCCGAACGACCCGGGCCTCGACCGCATCCTGCGCGCAGCCGTCCGGTATGACTTCCCGGTCAACATGCTGTGCTGGGGCAACGTGGACGCGGGCGCGGCGCTCATCGACCGCCACCCCGACACGCGATTCATCATCGACCATCTGGCCATCATGCAGCCCCGAACGCCGCCCGCCCCGCCGCAGCCCTGGGCCGATCTGCCGAAGGTGCTGGACCTCGCCAGGCGCCGGAACGCGGTGATCAAGGTCAGCGGTGCCTGCACGCTGTCCCGCGAACCCTATCCTTTCCCGGACATCTGGGACCCCCTCGCCCGCGTGTTCGACGCCTGGGGTTTCGAACGCTGCCTGTGGGGCACCGACTGGACTCGCGCCTTCGCGGTCATCAACTACGAACGGGTGGTCGAGGCCTTCCGCCAAACCGACCGCCTGAGCGACAGTGAACGCGCAATGCTGATGGGCGGTGCCTGCGCCAAGGCGTATCGCTGGTCTCCGAAAAAGGCGTGAGCAACCAGCGGAGGAGAACCCATGGTCAGAGGACCGAGCATCACGTCACCGCGTTTCGCGTCGATCCCGCGCGAAGCGGCCGGGCGCGAAGGCGTCGAGCGCGACCCGCGTGTCCCGACCGAGGACGAGATCGGCGATCGCATGCCCTATGACGGGACCATAGAGGATGCCCTTGCGAGCGCCGCCCGTGGCCACGTAGACCTGATCTAGCCCGGGCACACAGCCGAGCACGAGGAGCCCGTCGGATGCCACCGGACGCAGGCAGGCGGTCTGGTGCGCGACCTGCGCGTCCGCCATCGCGGGCAACATCCTCAGGAGCGCAGCGCCGATCTCGTCGCGGGCCGCATGCGTCGACTCCTCATCGAAGCCTGCTTCTTCCTCGGTGGTCCCCGCCCACAAGAGGCCGTCGGTCTTGGTCGTTGCGTAGTTGTGGCCCCAGCCGACGGAACATTCGACCGCCGGACCGGGAGCCTGCAGGCGAAGGATCTGGCCTTTGAGCGGACGGACGTCGATTGGCACGCCGATCCAGTCCGATGCCTCGGCGCTCCAGGGGCCAAGCGCGAGCACCGCGGTGGCGCAGCTCAGCACCTCCCGCTCCAGGACCACACCGGTGACGCGCCCGCCGTCGCGCCGCAGGCCGATCGCGCGTCCGTGCCGGACCCTCACGCCGAGGCGCTCCGCGGCCCGGGTGAGTGCCAGCACCAGACGATAGGGCTCGACGGCGCCCCCACCCTCGACCAGCGTTGCCCCGAGCGTCTCGTCCGCGATCCGCGGCTCCACCCGCCGCGCCTCCGCGACGTCGAGCCAGCGCACCGCGTAGCCTGGCTGCTGCTGCTGCCACGGCAGCGTGGCCCGGAGCCTCTGCACATCCGCCTCGGTGAAGGCCAGCGCCAGAGAAGAGCGCACGCGGAAATCCACGTCGATTCCGGTCTCCGCGAGGAGGCTCTTCGACAACTCACGATGCAACTGCATCCCGTCCTGGGCGATCTCGGCCAGAGGGCCGGGGATGCCGAAGCCGCTCAACGGGCTCAGCCCTCCATACGCGAAACCCGAAGCGTGGCTGCCGATCGCGTCGCGCTCGACTACGACGCTCGGCACGCCAGACTTCGCCAGGTAGTAGGCAGTGGTCATGCCGGCGATGCCCCCGCCCACGATCACGACGTCAGCAGAGCTCTCAGCCATCGTCCGGAGATCGTGTCAAAGTCCATGAGACCGGTCAACCGCGACCGGAGCCAGCTGTCGTGAGTGCGCGTGATGAGAGTTGCGCGGACGGTACCCGCAGTTGGCGAAAGGCACTGGCCGACGAGCGAATTTGCATAATTCTCGTACGCGATTTCATTGTCCGGTGAGGCCGTGAAATGGACTGATGCCGACAAGCCGATTCCTGGGTGAAGTCTGGGTAAACGAAAGGGGTTAGCGGCGCTTGCGTCCGTTAACCCCTCGTCGTTCATGGTTGCGGGGGTCGGATTTGAACCGACGACCTTTGGGTTATGAGCCTAGTACTTGGGCCCACACCACCCAACGATCCCCAACGAGAACGGTGACTTAAGCCTCCCGCAGGGGGCCCGCGTTTGGCCCTTATTGGGGCTCGTTGGGTGTAGTTCACGGCCAAAACACGTCCAAACAGTCCTCTCCACTCTAGCCTCTAGCCGCCACAGGTCAGCCTGAATCACTCGTTTGGATTTCTCGGCGCAAGCGTTCGCAATTGGACGCAGGCGGGGCGAGGAGCACAGCACCGGCCATCTTCATTGGACGAGTCAGGGCTCCGGGACTGCTCAGGGGTCGATGGCGTAGCCGGCGTAATCCTCGGCAATGCGTGGCGATATCATTTGCGCGGCGGCGAGATCGGCCTCGGCTCCCGTGTGATCGCCCTTCTTTCCCTTCGCGAGCCCACGGCCGTAGAGCGCATGCGCATGCTTTCGATCGATGCGAAGCGCGGCATCGTAGTCGGCGATCGCTCGGTCGAGATGGCCGAGCTTCAGATAGGTGAGACCTCGGCTATGGAGCGCGAAGCCGGACTTGGGTTGCAGGCGCAGGGACTCGTTGCAGTCCACAAGAGCCGCCTCCAGGCCGGCGATCGCACGCGTAAAGCATCGGTTGTTCCACCACGTCCACGCCGTTGGTTGAAGTCGAATGGCCTGATCTAATTCGTGGATCGCGCGATCGAAGTCACCCTTTCGACGATAGACGATGCCGCGGCCGCTGAAAGCCGCCGCGAAGCTCGGGCTCAGACGGATCGCCTGGTCATAGTCCAGGAGCGCCCGGTCCAGCTCGCCCTTTCGGGCGTGCGAGAATCCCCGGGCGTTGAAAGCCGCCGCGTCCTCCGGAGCGAGCCGGATCGCCTCTGTGCCCTGGCGGATCGCCTCGTCGAGTCTGTCGGCGCGCGCGAGCGCCGTACAAAGCCCAACGCGCGCTCTCACCATCTGCGGGTCGATGCGCAGGACGATCTCGAACTCTGAGACTGCCTCCCGGTCTTTGCCAAGTTCGACCAGAATGAGACCGAGCTCGGTTCTCGCCCCGACGTGGTTGAAGTCAAGGCTCTTGGCGAGCCGAAGCTCTTGAAGCGCATCCTCCAGGAGGCCTCGTCTGGCGTACATGGTGCCCAGCATCGCGTGCGGCTGGGCGAGCAGCTGATCGATCTTGATCGCCTCGCGAAGCGCGGCCTCGCCCTCTGCAGGCTTTCCGGATCGAGCCAGCTCCACACCCGCGTTCGCGATGGCGCTGACGAGCGGGTTCACCTCGTTGTTGCGCTGGTGGCCTTCCGCATAGATCGCGCGCCAGGCTCGCCGCGTGGCCTCGTCGAGGGCCATGATTCCCTGGCGGAAGTCGTAGTTCCGCATCAGGCGTATGACCCTGATCGTCTGATCGTCGAACAGATCTGGTGGGGCGGCGTGCATGACGGACTCGACGCTGATCGAAGGGTGAAACGCGCCAAGGAGATGGCCAAGCTCGTGAGACAGAACCGACTCCGGACCATAGCCCTTGCGGGGCTCGGTCTCGTGGCATGTCGCCATGATCATGACGAAGCGGTCGAACGGCCGTGCCCCTCCCGCGGGCCGTCCCTCGCACCGCCCACCACTGAATCCGACCAGCAGATCCGCCTCCACGATCGGGACGTCGGCGACCATCTTCGCCAGACGGTGGTAGACCACCTGCACCGTGTTTCGAAGGGCGGCCTCCCAGTCAGTCCGGGCCCTGTAACTCTCGTCAGCGGCGACCCGCATCGTGATCGTTCGAACGTCAGCCGGCTGCGCGTTCGCACGATGGTCGACGGCGAGGCAGATCACGAGCAGGGTCGAGACGGCCAGCCGAGCCCCCAGGCTTGGGACCGATAGGTGCATTCCGCGCCAATGCTAACTCGAGCCGGTCCTTAAGAGTAGACGCTATCGGCTTGCAGTCGCGCGCATCCATAGAAGGGAGAAGCGGATCGCCGAGACATCCGTCGCCGACGTCCACCCGCCCCACCTGTACCCCGTCTACAAGAACACGAGAGGCTCCGCGCGCCGGGCAGCCGGCGGCCCCCCCGGCCCCGGCGCGGCTATGCGTTCCTTTGTGACGCGCGTCGAAGCAACTCTCAATCAGCTCACAGAGGAACTCTCGCCGGTCCATCACTGGATGATCTCGTCCGCTCGTAGGAGGACCGATTGGGGAATCGTGAGACCCAGAGCCTTCGCGGTCTTGAGGTTGATCACCAACTCGAACTTGGTCGGCTGTTCGATGGGAAGGTCGGCGCGTTTGACGCCTTTCAAGATCTTGTCCACGAAATTGGCGCTGCGCCGGAACATGTCAGGGAGGCTCGTGCTGTGCTATAAGGACGACGGCCTCGGCGAGGGCGAGGACCGCCTGGAACCAGCCGAGGATCTGGCCTCATTGTGCGTGAGCGTAAGAGACATAAACGCCCAGCTCCGAATCGCGGCGACGAGCACCGGTCCCGTCGCGACACTTCAAGTCTACGTAACGTCAACGGGAGAGTTGATCGGTACTTTGAAGCACTACGACGGAAACAAATACAGCGGGCGGTTCACACGGCCGGTGAACCCGCAGAACACCACGGTCCAGAGCAGTCTGTGTGGGTCGGGGACGAAGGCAGTGACGTCAAAATAGCGTCGTCCGGGGGAAGCCTCGATCGCTTTAGATCGAGAACCCAATCGTAAAGGAGGCGTTTCATGAAAACAGCAGTCGCTCTCAAAGCACTGGCGATCGGACTGACTGGCTTGGCTCTAGTCGGCCAACCTAACGCCTCTGCGGATAAAGCGAAGGTCGAAGAGTTCTATGGAACTGGGTTCAGAGAGGCTAGCGTCTTGAGCGTTCAGCAGAACCTCTCGGATTGCGGCGACGGGGAACCCACGACCAACGTCGTTTTTATCAACAACACCGGCACGGTCACTTACACAGGAATCATGGAGGGGACCGGTCAGGTGCGGACGACTTCGATATCCAACTCTTGCGTGCCCGGCCAAGCTCACGTCGGCATCAGAGTGCTGGACACTTTCGAAAGCGTCACGGTGGCAGGCAGAACGGGCGGCGCCGTGGTCGAGATCATTGGCAGCGGGCGCGTGCCGGCCACGGGAATCCAGATCAATGACAACACGGTCCGAATCCTCTGCGGCACTGGTCAGCTCAAAGGCATTCACGCGGAAGGGACGTTGACGGCCTCTATCCGTGCCGAGGCTCCTGGAGTTCCTCGAATCGATTACCGGCCGATGCAGCTCTGGGTCCACTTCGGTCATCGTCATGATGTCGGCTTCGACTTCCTGTGCCAAGACCTGCCTGGTCATGACTCGGACGATTGAGTGAAGTGCGGAGCCGTCGCGGCGGAATGAACGCTGTTCGATACGCCGCGGCGGCTCCACGCGTCTCGTTGACGACCACGGGCGGGCAGTTCCAGCGTCGCGACATCGTCTTTGTCACTCAGAGTTAGACTCATCGCCGCTAAGATAATTTCGTGAAACGTCGGCCACCTCGCACATGAGCGAACGACTTCCAGTGACGGCGCGCGGGACAGAACCGGCGCGTGCGACGGTGGTCGGCTCGGTGTTCGACCTGCACGGGCTCCGGTGCCGCTCGGACCCAGCGACGGCGGCCGCCGACGAGACGGAGATGACTACCTCACCACGGGCCGAACGGTCAAGGCGGTGGAGGGATCATCCGCGCACCCCCCAGAGGTTGTCGAGGCGGAGTCGCGGACAACCGCGTCTCGATGATGTGCTCATGCGGGGCGGTGCTGGTGCGCGTCGCAGCCTTCGGCTAGACTCCCCGGCAGCCGTCCTCAATCGAGGTGCCCATGCTACAGACCGTGGGCCGACGCGCGGTTCTCATCGGCCTCGCCGCCACACTACTACCGTCGCCTGCGCACGCCCAGAAGCCGCCACCTCGGATCGGCTGGCTGTCGGCAGGATCGGAGCCCGACCCATTCCTGGATGCATTTCGCGAAGGCCTGCAGAAGCTGGGCTACGTCGAGGGTCAGAACGTTGTTCTTGATGTTCGACACGCTCACGGAAACTTGGAGGCGCTGCGCGCAGGAGCGGCGGGGTTGGCGCAGTCAAAGGTCGTCCTGATCGTCGCCAGCCTTACAGCGGTCCGGGCGGCGCGGACGGTCAAGGACATTCCCATTCTCTTCACCATAAGCGGCGATCCCGTCGAGGCAGGCCTCGCGCAGAGTCTGTCGCGGCCTGGCGGCAACCTCACCGGCAGCACCTTCCTTTCGCTCGAAATAGCGGGCAAGCGAGTGGAAATGCTCAAAGAAGCCCTGCCTCGCCTGCGCTCGCTTGCGGCGTTGTCGAATACCGACCATCCCGGGGAGAAGTCGGAGCTGCACGCCACCGAGACTGCCTCTCGGATGCTCGGGATCAACCTCATTTACGTTGCCTTCTCGCAGTCCCCCTTCGGAGCGAGCCCAGAGCTCGACAAGGCGCTCGAGGCTGTGCGACGGGCGCGCCCGGACGCGATGATCGTCTTTCCTGAAGGTGCGACGATGGCGAACCGCGTCAGCCTCGCCAACTTCGCCATCGCACATCGACTGCCGTCGATGTTTGGCTGGGCCGAGTATGCCGTTGCGGGTGGATTGATGAGCTACGGAGCAAGTCAGCGCGATGCGCATGCACGGCTTGCCAGTTACGCCGACAAGATTCTCAAGGGCGCCAAGCCCGCCGACCTTCCTATCGAACAGCCCACGAAGTTCGAGCTGGTGATCAACCTCAAGACCGCCAAGGGGCTCGGCCTCACGATCCCGCCGTCGCTACTCCTGCGGGCGGACCAGGTCATCGAGTAGGCTGGCGGCGCTCCCGCTTAGCCTTGCCCTCTGCGGGGAAAGGCGAGGTAATACTCCCCAGCAGCATCTTCATTTGGCCATTGACGGGTACGTTCATTCTAAATTCGCGCGCGCCACCGCCCGTCAAATCCGATTGCCGTCCTCGCCGGGTCTGCGAAGGAGGTTTATGGCGGGAACGCTGCACAGAGCCTCGGTTCGCTCGCGAAAGGTCGGCGTGTCGGTGCACGGCCCTGTTATCAGGCTGATGGCGAGCCCCATGTCGCTGAGCACCCGCGTCGCGCGTCGGTGGCGGCAAGGACGATTTTGGGATCGGGGCGACGCAGGCGCAGGCATTTCAGGAAGGCCGGTACGTTAGCGCCAAATAGGTCACCGCCGCATTCCACCACTAAAGCATCAGCCGGCAGAGAGAGGCAGTAATCGAGCATCCTATCGAATGCTTCGCTGATCCCGTCGCGACCGAGCGGATCGGTGGCCGGCAGGCCGAAATCGACGCAATCGAACGCCTGTGCAGCGCCGAAATCCCGATATCTTGAGATTTCCTCCAACGACGGGGTCCCGGTTGCCTTCAGGGCTGTTACGATCGCATGGCCTTGCATCCGCAGCGTCCGCAACACGGCAAGCCCGGCGGTCGTCTTGCCAGAGTCCCCAGATGTTCCGAGCACCAGATACACCGCCATGTTGCGATTTGGGCCCGCGGGACCTGGCACAGCGAATTGCCGGATGTTGAGGTCCCAGCCACCCTTCCCGTATACTTTTCCGACATACTTCACGCGGCCCAGATGGTCTTTTTCCGACGGCGAGTTGCCGACCAGTTCGCCGACCAGTCCACACTCGGCAAGCACCCAGTAGTGTCCTCCCGGAGTGAGCCCGCCAGCCGGTATCTTGCCGTCAACCCACTTTGTCGACTGCCGATGGCCCGGCGTTGCGAGGAATACATCGCCAGGGACGATCGCCATCACCCGTCCGGTTGGCGCCTCGACCGTGACCGGGAACGCATCGATCGGCAGTTCGAAGGCGCAGACGTCGCCCTCCTCACCGCATTCCGATCGGAATCGAACCTCCGCAAGCGACGGCACGCGCCGCAGCACGGAGGTGCGCTTGACGTCCGCGGGCAGATGTCCGTTCGTCATTCTTGTCGAGGGCTGCGCGCGCTCCTTGCCGATGACCGCCTGCTGCCGCTTTCGGTTGAGCGCTGGGCGCGTCCTCTAGGACGCGATCTTGCAGCAGCCTTCCCGGCAGGCGGAGGCGATGGTCGCGAACTGATCGCAACGGAAACGACGGTAACTTGATCGCTTCGCTCGATCCCCAAAATCCTTGCGATCTCTTGAAGCGTTTCAGCGTTGATTCTCACGGTCTGGCGTTTACCGCCAACGAGGACAAATCCGCTCATCGGATCCTCCCAAGCGCTTGCGTCACGGGCAACCTGTGGCGGTCCAACGACCGCTTTCCGAACCGGCGCTGCCTAAGTGTAATGAATGAGTCGATTGATTATAGGTTTCTTTTGCTCCGCTCGTTGCGCCGCTTCCCTCGCGTTCACTTGGCGAAGTCAAACACCGTCTGGGTGAAAATTCGGCGCAGCGGCACAACGAGACACGCCCAACGCAGATACTCATCCGGGAATCCAAGCGCAGAAACGCGCTTGCGAAAATTTACCCCTCGCTATCGCTCCATGTCTTTCACCCTCCGCTAATAGAATCAAGCAATGCCTTTGCGTTCTTCAGGTCCGGCGTAGCGAAACCTTCGGTGAACCAGTTGTAGACGGGGGCCAGAATATCTTGGGCTTCGGCGTGGCGATCCTGTTGGCAGCGCAGCCGCGCGAGGCTGGTAGCAGCACGCAGTTCCCAGAGCCTGGCACCCTGCTCGACGGCAATGGCCAGAGCCGTGAGGTAAGCTGCCTCGGCAGCGTCAGACTGCCACTGACGCAGGAGCATTTCGCCTTTGTGCCGATGAAGTTCCGCCGCCAACCAGCGGACCCCTGTTTTTTCGACGAGCTGCAAGGTTTCATCGAGTACGCCCAGCGCCTCTTCGTTTTGCGCCGCTGTTTCACGTGCTCGGGCGAGAAGGGCGAGATAATGGGGCAACCACATTCCCTCGCCATCTGCCCGGCGCGCATCCGAACCGTTGCGCAGCAGCGATATTCCCTCCGCCACCTGGCCATTTTCGACGTTGAGCCACCCCTGATGCATCGTTCCGTGCCCGCGCCAGATCGGGAAACCTTGCTCGGTCGCAACCGCAACTAGTTGGCCCGCCCGCTCCTTCAAGGCTGCATTATCTCCGGCAAGCGACAGCATAATCGTCCCGATCCCCAAGCTCAGAGCCAAAGACGGTGCGTGAGCCAGCGCCCGCGCCTCGACAATGGCTCCGCTGCTCCTTGCTGATCCCTGATCCGGAAAGCCGAGGATAAAAAGGACGATCCCCAGGTAAGCTTCGGCGTTGACGTGGGGGTAGATTCCTGTCTCGTGGCCGAGCGAGCGGTGGGCGATCGGGTCATAAAGCGCTCGCACCGCTTCCAGATGAAACCGGGCGGATGCAAAACTGCCGACAAGCATCAGATCCCGCCCAGAGGACATATGGCCAAGAACCAAGCCAGCGGAATCGTTACGCTCTAGGCTGAGGCGCAACAAATCCTCGCCGAGCCGGCGTGCCAAATCGGGCTCGCCGCGAAGCGCGTGATAGCGAGCCTGCGCATAGGGGATGTGAAGGAACTCGGAGGGCGAGCCGAGCTGCTCCCACAGCTCTCGCGCACGGGCGCAGGCATGGCCGGTTTCCGGCAGTATATTGCCTTTGACAACGATCAAGGCCGCACCCAGAGCACTCCAAAACTCAAGCTCCTTGCGCTGGCGTCCAACCGTATCCGGTAAAAGTGCCAGCACCTCCAACCCCTTTTGCAGCTGTGCGACTGCCTCCGCCATCGCAGAGCGCGCTACGGATCGTCTAGCGGCCTTACCCCAATAATCAATGGATTTCTCGACGAGCCCGGCCTCCGCGTAATGCTGCGCGAAGAGCTCGGGCTGAGTGTCCGTCAGCTCCGGGGACTGGGTTTCGAGCGCTGCGGCAATCCGGGCGTGCAGTTGCCGGCGAGAACCGCGCAGTAGACTGCCGTGTGCTGCGTCCTGCACCAGCGCGTGCTTAAACGTATAGACGGCGTTAGGCGGCGTGCCACGCTGAAACACGAGTTCTGAGGCGACAAGACGCGCGAGCGCCGCATCTAATTCATCATCCGGGAGGGGAGCAACCGCCCGCAACAGCAGATAGGGAAATACCCGTCCGATCGCCGCGCCCATCTGCGCAACGTGCCGTACGGACGCCAACCGGTCGAGCCGCGCCATCAGCGAATCGTTCAACGTCGTCGGGATCGCCAATGACGGTAAAGCACCGTCAAGCACGTAACGATCTGCTTCCTTGCGTAGAAACCCGCTCTCCAAGACGCTCTTGGTCAATTCCTCGATAAACAGCGGCACACCGTCCGTCCGATCGACGATTTGGTCGACAACCTCGTCGGGCAGCGCCTTTCCAGCGGTGATCTGCATCACCAAAGCCGTCCGGTCACGCCGGTCCAGGCGATTAAGCACAAGCAGGCTGACCCGGGATTGGCCAACCCAGGGCGGCTGGAACTCGGGGCGGAAGGTTACGACGAGCAGAACGGGCAACCTGCGCACCTGCTCGACAGTGAGATCGAGCAGTTCGCGCGACGTCGGATCGATCCAATGCGCATCCTCGAAAACGATCAGCACTGGTTTCTGGCGCGCCAAGCCCTCAAGCTGCCGAACCAGGGCCTGCAATGTCCGCTCCTTCCTTAGTTGCGGACTGAGATTAGCCAGGGCGTGGCGCTCCGAAGGCAGCGAGAGCAGATCAGCCAGGATTGCGACATGGTCATCCGCTGAGGCGGCGCGAGCCATCAAGGCCTCAAGCTTCTCTAGTTTGACTGCGGGCGGGTCGTCCCGCACGAACCCGGCCGCCCGGCCCAATTGATCGACAAAGGGAAACAGTGCGCTGTCTTGGTGATAGGGCGAGCAGAAGTAACGAAGACGGACAGCCGTGTCGGTGGCGATCCGTTCGGTCAATGTTGCCACGATGCGAGACTTGCCGATCCCGGCCTCACCGGACACCAGCACGATTTGACCATCGCCAGCCTTCGCGCGTGTCCAGCGCCGCAGCAGCAGCTCGATTTCCTCATCACGCCCAACGAGCGTCGTCAGCGAATCTCCTCGCAAGGCCTCGAAGCGGCTCGCTACAACGCTCGGACGCAGCACCTGCCAAGCCGATACCGGTGTGGCGATGCCCTTAATCTCTAGCGAGCTAAGCTCTCGGTACTCGAACAAAGCGCCGAGTAGCCGACGTGTGCTCGCGGCAATTAAAACGGTATCCGGCTCGGCGGACGCTTGTAGCCGTGCGGCTAGGTTTGGCGTCTCACCGACGACGGATTGCTTTCGAGCGGGTCCTTCATCGATTACGTCCCTGACGACTACCAACCCCGTGGCGATCCCGACGCGCGCTTGCAGCTTTAAGGATTTGACGTTGATGCGGCCGACGGCGTCGACGGCGCTCAGCCCCGCTCGTACCGCCCGCTCGGCATCGTCCTCATTCGCGTGCGGGTAGCCGAAATAAGTCAGGATCCCGTCACCCATGTACTCGGAGACGAAGCCGCCCGATGCCTCGATTATTTCCGTTACTGCGCGGTGATACGCGGCGATGACGTCGCGTAGATCCTCGGGATCAAGACGCGCCGAAAGAGCAGTCGATGCGACTAGATCGCAAAACATGACTGTGAGCTGACGGCGTTCGGCGCTGGATGCGGCCGGATCCTGAGAAACCGCCTTTGCGGTCGACGCGGCGGCGAGCGGCCGAGTCCGCTCGATTTCGGGTGGGGTCCTCTCGCGCAGGGCTGCAATCGCTCCAAGCAGTTTGCGGCGATGGCCCACGGAGGTCACGCCGAGGTCGCTCAGGTCTTCCGCCGTTAGTCCGCGCAATGCCTCGGCATCAACATCGTTCTCGCGAAACGCTCGTTCGTATTGCTCGAGCCCCAGACGGTTTAACCACGCTCCAACGTCCACGTATGCCTCACTTCATGTTCGAGCTCGCCGTTAGATCGACATACAGGTTGTTCTGACCCCAGAAGCATAGAAGGCGGCATAAAGGCTTAGTTGACGGAACCGCCGTTCTCGGCACTCCCCGCCCCCCTTCCTGTCCCTTCCTCCCCCCGGTACAGCGCGGACAACCAGTGTGTCACCGGAGTCTCTACCAGAACGGAGCATTGGTCCAGAGGCATGGGCCCGCCCGCGGACGCTTACGAACGGCTCCGGGCGTCGGTGAGCGCCGGGTGATCGCCGGGCAACTCGAGTCAGCGATCTTTGGGGTGAAAACCCAAAGGGCCACGGCCATCGACCGTAGCCCTTTGATTTCGTTGGTTGCGGGGGGCGGATTTGAACCGACGACCTTTGGGTTATGAGGGGAAATCCGACCATCACAGCAACCGGGATAAACCGATTCTAACCAGTAACGACGAAGATCTATTGCTCAGCGCTGTTGGAACCTCTTGGCTCATTTCGGTCGGTTTACTTCATAGTCGTTTCATAGGTCATCGGGATCGCGGTCGAGGCTGCGCCGTACCTCGCTTCCTGCCGAGCGCGGATCGCGGCGGTCGTCGATCTCACGCTGCGCCGGCGGGCGCCGGCCTCTCACCTACGCAGAGTACTCGCCTGAAGGGCACACCGGCGGGCCGCAAAGCTTTCTTGACGATTTAGTCGTGAAGGCGGGCGGCCTCAACCTGGGCGGCATTGCACGGGTCGAATGGCCCGTGCTGCCGACAGCAATGATATGCCGCCTTGATCCTGACGTCATCGTGATCGCTACGTACCCCGGTAGCGCGACGCGGGATTCCCTCGTCAGACGTGAGGGGTGGGATCGGCTCAGTGCCGTCAAATCTGGACATGTGTGGGAGTTACCGGCGCGCGTGGTGAAGCGGTCCGGCCCGGGCGTGCTCGAAGGCCTGGAGCGTCTCGCAGAGATCCTCGCCCCGTAGGGGGAGATCTCTCCCCATCACTTCAGCTGGCCTGCGCCAGTGGCGACTCCGGGATCGGCAGTCTGAGTTCGCCACCGCCGCTGCGGAAGAATCGGATTGGACTTTCGTCTTGGTGCGGACGGCGACCTCGGTAGACCCGCAAGCTGCCCGGCAGCAGGATGTCCGTGGCCACAGCGACCCCGGTTCTCACGATGTCGCCGAGATGACGGTCGGCAGGCAAAAACGACCCACTGCTGTATCCGTTTCGAGCTCCTACATCCATTATGGCGATACACCAAGGGACGTACAGTAAAACCGTGGCCACCTATAGTGAACTGCGCCTTCTGATGTCGGAAATACGGAAATGGCTGGCTGGTGCCTACGGATCGCCGGCAGCCGGAGTCACCCTGCTCATCAAGCCATCGGATTTTGAACATGCAATACTCAGCGGCGCTCTGACGGGGAACTCGTCGCGCGCGCAAGAGCGCTTCTCGGCGAGGCGCACAGGGTGACCAATGAACTCCTACTCAGGCATCCGGACGAAACGCGTCTCATCAATAACCTCACGACCTATTCCGCGACCCTCTCAGCTATGTTCCCGAAGGCTTGACTCGCAGGACCGTTCTCATGGGTGAATGAATTCGGCCGTTCGGACCCAGGATCGACTGCGGGATCGTCAGCCCGAGCGCCTTCGCGGTCTTGAGATTGATCACAAACTCGAACTTGGTAGGCTGCTCGACGGGGAGATCGGCTGGCTTCGCGCCCTTGAGGATCTTGATGTCATAAGTGCGTTGGCCTCCTGCCCAGCCTGAAATAGGCTGGCTCCTCAGAGACGGCGGCAAACCTCTCTGAGACAGGAGGCCGAGGCGATGGTACATGTTGGGGTTGACCTGCACAAACGCATGTCGCAGATCGCGGTGTTGACCGAGGAGGGCGAGATCGCTCAGCGGCGACTCGCCAACGACCCGGCGCGGCTGGAAGCGTTCTTCGCGCAGCTGCCCCCACGGACGCCCGTGGCCATCGAGGCCTCGGGCACGTGGTGGTGGTTGGTGGATCTGCTCGAGCGCGCCGGGCATCGCCCGGTGCTGTCCAATCCCAAACAGACGAAGGCGATCGCGGCGGCGCGGCTCAAGAACGACCGCGTGGATGCCGAGCGGCTGGCGTTGCTGCTCCGCGGAGACCTCTTGCCGACGGTATGGATTCCGCCGGCCGCGCTCCGCGAGGCCCGCGAACTCATTCGGCATCGCGTGAGCTTGGTGTGGCTGCGCGGCGAGGTTCGCAATCGGCTGCTCGCGATGCTGGCGCGCCGCAATCTGCAGCCGACGAGTGGCAAGAGTTGGCTCACGGTGCGCGGCCAGCGCGAGCTGCACGCCCTGCCGCTCACGCCGATTGCCGTCACCATCCGTGAGGACTGCCGGGCTCTGCTGCCCCTGCTCGACGAGCAGATCCGGCGGCTGGATGACGACCTGCGCCAGCGCTGGGGCGAGGATCCCCGCGTGCGACACCTCATGACGCTCCCCGGCGTCGGCGCCTTCATCGCCATCGTGCTGGTCATGGAGCTGGGCGATATCCACCGCTTCCCGAGCGCCAAACACGTGGCCAGCTACATCGGGCTCACCCCGCGGGTGCGCGCGAGTGCCGACCGGATCCGGAGCGGGCATATCAGTAAGGAAGGCAATCGCCTCCTGCGCTGGGTGCTGGTGCTCGCCGCGACCCAGGCGGCCCGGCAGCCGGGTCCGTTGCGAGCGTGGTTCCGGGCGATGAAGCAACGCAAAGGGACCAAGATCGCCCGGGTGGCGCTGGCCCGGCGCTTGGTCGAGATCGTCTATCACGTGTGGAAACACGACTGTGACTACTTCACTGTGCTGCGTCGCGGTGCCGTGCGGGGGTGAGCTCGGACGTGGATATGGTCTTCGGACCGAGATCTTGATTGGGCAGCCCCCTTCACTGATCCGCCGGCGAAGCGGAATAGGCATCATGGGCGTCGGACCGCCCGAAGAGATGTGTGGCGCACGGCCACCCTGCGATGACGCATCGCGCGCGGGCTCACCAAGCGACGTTCGTCGACAAACCCATATCCCGATATCCCCCGAAACGGGAGTCGGCTGACTCGGAGGATCGCCTTACTGCGAATGCGACGACCGAGGACAAGATCATCCGGCAAGAACGCTTGAGCAGTTGACACGGCCAACGCACTTAGAGATGTCCACGTAGGTGGCGGCGCGCCGAGATCAGGCGGCGCAGCACAGCGGGTCGGTGAGGCCCGCTTCTGCGAACCCCTTCTTCCGCAGGGTGCAGCTATCGCAGAGCCCGTAGGGTCGACCGTCAGCTGTTGGCTCGTAGCACGACCACGTGAGTGAGAAGTCAACTCCCAGAGCATGGCCGGTCCGAATGATCTCAGCCTTGGTCATCCGGATCAACGGTGCGTGGATCCTGAACTGGCTCTTGCCCTCCACCCCCGCTTTTGTGGCGAGGTCCGCGAGTCGTTCGAAAGCCTGGAGATACTCGGGCCGGCAATCAGGGTAGCCAGAGTAGTCCACGACGTTCGCGCCGATGAACACGTCTTCAGCGCCGAGGACCTCGGCCCAGGCCGGGGCATGGGCGAGGAAGATCGTGTTCCGCGCGGGAACATAGGTAACGGGAATCCCCGCACCGATTTCGCCTGCCGTCCGACTCTTCGGCACGGCAAGGTCCCCGGTCAGGGCGGAGCCGCCGATTGCCCGGAGATCCAGGGTGAGGACCAGCCGGTTCTTTGCCCCGAGCGCCGCAGCCACGCGGCTCGCAGCGTCCAGCTCTCGACTGTGACGCTGGCCGTAGGCGAATGAGAGGGCTGAGCATTCGTAGCCCCGGCTTCGCGCGATCGCAAGCGTCGTCGCGGAGTCGAGCCCCCCTGAGAGAAGCACGACTGCGGGTTTCATCTACATTCCTCGCTGGGAACCCCAGAGCAGGATGTGGAGGCGCGGCGAGTACCGGAACCCGTGGCGCCGACACTCATCGACGACCCAGATCGAGCGCTCTAGAACCTCCTCGCGACGCAGGCCCTCGGGCATGAGAAGGATACGGCCGCGCGGCAAGGCGAACCGCTCCATGAGGTGACTCACCTCGCCGACGTCGCTTCGATTCACGACCACGAACTTCCACCACGTCTCACGGTCGAGGAAGCTCAGGATGGCTGCCGGGTTGAGTCGCTTGGGTTCGGGCACCCCAGAATTCGCGAGCTTGAGCGAGACGTTCCACTGGTCGATCTGCAGCCGCGGCGCCGCCAGAGTCCCGGACGTCTCGACCTCGATAGTGTAGTGGCGCTCCTTCAAGGCGTTGACAAGCGGCGTGAAGATTGGCGATTCGAGCGGCTCCCCTCCGGTGACCACAACTCGCCGGCAGGGGAACGCCCCGAGTTCCTCGAGGAGCGCCTCAAGAGGCTGCTCGCGGCCGCCGGCTGGATCCCAAGAGTACTTCGTGTCGCACCATCCGCACCCCACCGAGCAGCCCTGGAGACGGACGAACACGGCCGGCACGCCCGCCGTGACGCCTTCTCCCTGGATTGAGAAGAAGCACTCGGCGAGACGTCCTGCTATCGAGGACATTGCAGCCCGTCCCAGTGTCCGTCGCCTGGCAAGGCAAACGCTACCGCAAAGTCTCTTGGGCTCGATCTCCAGCGCTGAGTCATCAACTGCGCGTTCCGACGGTCACAGTACGACTAGCGACCCTCGAGAAGCGCCTGCTAAACGCGCGGGCCGCCGGCCCCGGCCAGTCGCGCGGCCCTGCCACGCGGCCGATCAGTCGCCCACTCGCGGTCAATCAAGTAGGCGGTAGGCGGCCCCCACACGCCGTAGGCCTTGCCTGTCACGTCACCGCTCTCGTCGAGAAGGACGGGCGCCACGTAGCCGCGCTCGCGCACGACCTGACGCACGTGGTCGGGCTTCTCACGGAAATTCACCAGCAGGATCTCCAACCCCTTGCCCTTGAACTCGCCGTATATCCGGTTGACGGAAGGTAACTCCTCCCGGCAGTCCGGTCACCAGGTGGCCCAGAAGAAGACGAGGACCACCTTGCCCCGGAGGTCGGCGAGGCGCGTGACCTTGCCGTCCAACCCGGGTAGGGCCAAGGCCGGCGCCGGCTTGGGCGGTTGGTAGGGCTGGACCTGCAGGCTCGCGAAGTCGGGGGCGGCCCCGGCGCTGCCGACAGTCAGCAGCGCCAGGGCTAGCCTGATGACGGTGGTCCGACGCATCATGAAGCCGAAGCCTTGACCGCCTTTAGCACGTCGGCGGGGTCCAAGAGATCGAGCGGGTTGTCCATGACCTTGACGAACTTGACGGTCCCGGTCTTGTCGATGATGAAGTACGCCCGCTTGGCGTAGCGATAGACCGGGCTCGCTTGGTCCGTCTGCATCGCG
>QHSR01000196.1 GCA_003221635.1 Candidatus Rokuibacteriota bacterium
GGGAGCGATGCCTCGCGGCCGGAATGGACGAGTATCTGACCAAGCCGATCAAGCTCGAAGATCTGTCCGCCGCGCTGAACCGGCTTTTCGGCGAGGGCGTCGCCGCCACGGACCCGGGTGAGCCGATCCTCAGCGAGCCCGTCCCGGAGGCGGGATTCGATCTCACGACCGCGCTCAACTACGTCGGCGGAGACCGCGAGCTCCTGGACGAGCTGCTGGGCATATTCGCCGAGGACGCGCCGGTCCGGATAGAGGCGATGCGGCGTGCCATCGGCGGCGGCGACACGCCGGAGTTGATGCGGGAGGCCCACACATTGAAGGGAGCGCTGAAAGTGATCGGCGCCACGTCGGCCGCCGGGCTGGCCCAGGGCCTGGAGGCGCTGGGGCGGGCCGGGGACGGGACCGACGTCGACAAGCTCTTCGCGGCGCTGGAGCGCGAGATGGATCGCCTGAGGCACCCCGCCCGCGCGAGCCGCCCTCCACCGGCCTCGTGACCTCGAGCCGGAACCCCCGCTGACCAGGTCCGCGCCCCACACCTAGCCGAACGCGCAGTATAATCGGGCCGCTTTCGAGACCCGGACGGTGTAGAGGAGAGTCCTATGCACGTCGGCCTGGTGATGGAATGCGACTATCGCGAGGGAAGAACGCAGGAAGAAGCGTTTGCCGAAGCAATGTCCGTCGCCGAGATCGCGGAAACGCAGGGGCTCGATGGCGTCTGGCTGGCCGAGCGACACTTCGCCATCCACAGAAGACCGACGGATCCCATGGGCGCGGGCATCCCGTCGATCGCCTCCGTGCCGCTCGTGCTGGCCTCGGCCATCGCTGCCCGCACGACACGCCTCCGGATCGGCACGGGGGTCAGCGTTCTACCGCTCTGTCACCCTATCCGCACGGCCGAAGAGGCCGCCACCGTCGATCAGATCAGCCAGGGCCGTCTCGACTTCGGCGTCGGGCGCAGCGGCTTTCCCCGCGCCTACTCGGGCTACGGCGTTCGGTACGACGAGAGCCGCGAGCGCTTCCAGGAATCGCTCGACGTCATTCTCAAGGCCTGGACGCAGGACGGCTTCTCGCACAGGGGGAAATATTTCACGTTCGACAATCTGACCGTGGTGCCGCGGCCCTATCAAAAGCCACACCCGCCGATCTGGGTGGCGGCGACGACCCACGACACATTTCCGATGGTCGGCCGCATGGGCTTCTCGCTCGTCACCGGACTGCGCGGCTTCGACGTCCCCGAGGCTGCCCGGCACCTCGAGGCGTACCGCGCCGCGTTGCGGGAGGCCGGCCATCCAGGGGACGGCAACGTCTACCTCCGCATCCCCGTCTACGTCGCGGCCACTGCGGCCCAGGCGCGCTCGGAGCCGGAGGAGAGCACCATGCGAGCCTATCGCCGGTTGGCCGAGAACCTGGCCGCGTCGGTCGGGGCGGCGGGGACGACCGGCTCGGAAGAGCGCGGGGAGCGCGCGGATCGCCTCTCGCACGTGACCTACGACGACTTGTTGCGCGATCGGGTTGCGTACGGCACCCCGGACATGGTCGTCGACCGGCTGCGCCAACTGCGGCACGAGCTTGGCCTGTCGGGGGTCATCATGGAGTCGAATGTCGGCGGGCGAGTCCCGCTCGAGCGCGTGCTCAACTCGATTCGCCTCTACGCGCACGAGGTCGCTCCGCGTCTGCGTTAACGGACGCCACGGGCTCGTTCGACGTTACGACAGCAAGACCAGCAGATCGCTCGGTCCCACGGTCTCGCCCGGCGTGACGTAGACCTCGGCGATCATGGCATCGCGCTCGGCGATGACGCGCGTCTCCATCTTCATCGCCTCGATCGCCAGGAGCGTGTCGCCCCTGGCGACGAGCTGGCCCGGCCGCACGGCCACCGCGACCACGGTGCCGGCCAGGCCGGCGCTGACATGGGCGGGATTGCCGTCCTGGGCTTGCGCGCGTGTCGATTGCGCGCTCGCCGCCGCGGTGGCGAGCCGGATCAGCTGCAGCTGGCCGTCGAGCGCGAAATAGAGCGTCACGAAGCCGTCCCGATCGGCGGCCGTGCGGGCCTGCAGACCGATCACGTGCTGCTTGCCGGGCGCGACTTCGATCTCGATTTCCTCGCCTTCCTGGAGCCCGTACAGGAACGCGGCGGTCGGCAGCACCGAGACATCCCCGAAGCGGTCCCGATGCCGCGCGCACTCGTGGAACAGCGCCGGGAACAATAGCCACGACGACAGCTCCCGCTCGCTCACCGGGCGGCGCAGCGCGGTCTCGAGGTCGCGATGCTGCGCCGCCAGATCGACCGCGGGCAGATACGCGGCGGCGCGTCCGTAGATGGCTTTCTGGCCTTTGAGCACCTTGCGCTGCAGGTCCGCCGGGAAGCCCTCGGGAGGATAGCCGACCTCGCCGCGAAAGAGCGCCACCACCGATTTGGGGAAGGCCAGATCGCGGCCAGGATCGAGCACGTCGTCGCGGCTCAGCCCGTTCGCGACCATGCAGAGCGCCATGTCGGCGACCGCCGTGGAGGTCGGCGTGATCTTCACGAGGTCGCCGAACAGCAGGTTGACCTCCGCGTACCGCTGGCAGATCTCGTCCCAGCGGTGCTCGAGCCCCATGCCCCGCGCCTGCGCGCGGAGGTTCGTGTACTGCGGGCCGGGCATTTCGTGACGGTAGACGTCCGCCGTCCCGGAGCGCATGTCGGCCTCGAACGGCGCGTAGTAACGGCGCACGACTTCCCAGTAGCGCGACAGCGCCTGCAAGATCTCGGGGTCGAGACCGGGATCGAGCGGGGTCCCCGCCAGCGCCGACGCCATGGCGCTGAGATTGGGTTGGGACGTCAGCCCGCTCATGGCATCGAGGGCTCCGTAGACCGCATCGGCGCCCGCGTCGATGGCGGCAAGCACGCTGGCGGCCGCGATGCCGCTCGTATCGTGCGTGTCGAAATGGATGGGGAGTCCGACCTCCCCGCGCAGCGCCTCCACCAGCGCGCGCGCCGCACGCGGGCGGCACACCCCCGCCATGTCCTTGATGCCGAGGATCTGCGCCCCGGCCTTCTCGAGCTGCCGGGCGAGGTCGACGTAGTAGCGCAGGTTCCACTTCGGGCGGGCCGCATCGAACAGATCGCCCGTGTAGCACATCGCGACCTCGCACAACGCCCCGGACCCACGCGCGGCGTCGATGGCGACGCGCATGTTGTCGACCCCGTTCAGGGAGTCGAAGACCCGGAACAGATCGATGCCCTCGCGCGCGGCCTGGGTGATGAAGTGCTGCACCACGTTGTCGGGATAGCTCGTGTAGCCGACCGCGTTCGAGGCCCGCACCATCATCTGCAAGAGGATGTTTGGAACGGCCCCGCGAAGGCGCGCCAGCCGCTCCCAGGGGTCCTCGCGCAGAAACCGCAACATGACGTCGAACGTCGCCCCGCCCCAGCATTCGAGGGAGAAGAGCTGGGGCACCAGACGGGCGTAGGCGGGTGCGACGGCCAGGATGTCATGGGTCCGCACGCGCGTCGCCAGCAGCGACTGCTGCGCGTCGCGTACCGTCGTGTCGGTGAAGAGGACCCGCTTTTCCTGACGTATCCAGCCGAGGAAACGCTCCTCGCCGAGCTCGCGCAACCGATCGCGGCTGCCGGGGGGAATCGGGCCCTCCCTGTCGCAGGAAGGCAGCGGTGCCCTGGGCAAGGGCGCTGTGGGTCGCAGGCGCCCCAGCATCTCCGGATTGCCGTTCACGATGACTTCTCCGAGAAACTCCAGCAACGGGGTGGCACCGTCCCCGGACGGTGTGGTCTCGGCGAGCTCCGGCGTCTCGTCGATGAAACGCGTCGTGCACTCGCCGGACGCGAACGCCTGATGCGCGATCACGTGCTCGAGAAACTCGAGATTGGATGCTACCCCCTGAACACGCGACTCGCCGAGGGCGCGCGCCATCCGCCCGATCGCCTCTCCCGGCGAGTCGCCCCAGGCGGTGATCTTCATGAGCAGGGAGTCGTAGAAGGACGAGACGACCGCCCCGGTATGCGCGCTCCCGGCGTCGATCCTGATGCCGAAGCCCGCCGGGCTCTGGCACGCCGTGAGCCGCCCATGGGATGGCGCAAAGTCGCGCGCCGGGTCCTCGGTCGTCACCCGGCATTGGAGCGCATACCCGGACAGCGCGATCGCGTCCTGGGGTGGCAGCCCCGAAGCGGGGTCGCCGATCCGCGCGCCGGCGGCAATGCGGAGCTGCGCCTTGACGATGTCGATCCCGGTGACTTCCTCGGTCACGGTGTGCTCGACTTGCAAGCGCGGATTGACCTCGATGAAGTAGAACTCCTGCGTGTCGGCGTCCTGGAGGAATTCCACGCTTCCCGCGTGCGTGTAGTGGGCGGCGCGTGCCAGCGTGAGCGCGGCCTGGCAGAGCCTCCGGCGCTGCACGTCGGTCAGAAATGGCGCCGGCGCCCGCTCGATCACCTTCTGATGGCGTCGCTGCACGGAGCAATCCCGCTCGAACAAATGCACCAGATTGCCGTAGAGATCTCCCAGGATCTGGACCTCGACGTGACGCGCCCGGCGCACCAGCTTCTCGACATACACCTCGTCGTTGCCGAACGCGGCCCCGGCTTCGCGTCGCGCCGCCTCCACGAGCGCCGGGAGCTCCCGTGCCGACTCGACCACGCGCATGCCGCGGCCGCCGCCGCCCCAGCTGGCCTTGACCATGAGTGGATAGCCGATACCCGCCGCGAGGCTTCTGACCTGCTCGAGGGCACGCGGCAGCGGCCCGGTCGCGGGCAAGATGGGTACCCCCACCGCCAGCGCCAGGGCGCGCGCCGCGATCTTGTTGCCCAGCGTGCGCATCGCCTGCGGTTGCGGGCCGATGAAGACGATGCCGGCCCGCGCGCACGCGGCGGCGAACTCGGGGCTCTCGGCGAGAAAACCGTAGCCGGGATGAACAGCGTCCACGCGCGCCTGGCGCGCAATCCGGACGATATCGTCCACATCGAGGTAGGCCCCGATCGGCGTGCGGCCGGCGCCGACGAGGTAGCTCTCATCGCCGGTGAAGCGATGGCGCGCGCCGCGATCCTCCTGGGAAAAGATGGCCACCGTGCGTATGGCGAGCTCGTGCGCCGCGCGCATGACGCGAATCGCGATCTCGCCGCGGTTGGCGACCAGCAGACGGTCGATCGTCTGGTGCATGAGGGCTACGCCAGCGCGACCAGCATCTTGAGACCCAGCGCCCCGATGACGACGGCGAAGATCCGCTTGAGCGAGCGCTCCGACGTGCGATGCGCCAGCCGCGCGCCGAACGGGGCCAGCACGACGCTGCCGAGGGTAAATCCAATCAAGGCCGGTAGGTAGATGTAACCCACGCTCTGCGCCGGGAGCCCTGCCGCCCCCCATCCGTTCACGAGGTAGCCGATCGACCCGACCACGGCGATCGGGAAGCCAACCGCCGACGCCGTGCCGATCGCCATGTGAAAGGGCACGTTACAGAAGACCAGAAACGGAATGGTCAGGGTGGCGCCGCCCATCGCCGCGAGCGCCGAGCAGACGCCGATGACGGTCCCGGCGACGAAGAGACCCGCTCGCCCCGGCAGACGGCGTGTCGGCTTCGCCTTCCAGTTGAAGAGCATGCTCGAGGCCATGTAGAGCACGAACACCACGAAGATCACCGCGAGTGGAAATGTCGGAATGTGCCGGGCCAGCATGGTGCCGAGGCCCGTCCCGACGACGATTCCCGGGATCAGGCGCCGCAGGACACCCCAGTTGACCGCTCCGTGCCGGTTGTGGGCGCGCAGGCTCGAGATGGACGTGAAGATGACGGTCGCCATGGCCGTCCCGAGCGCGACGTGCAGCATGTGCTCGCGCGGGAAACCCTGGGCCGCGAAGACCATCGTCGTGAGCGGCACCTGGATGCCCCCTCCGCCCATGCCGAGCATGCCGGCAAAGAAGCCGATGAAGGCACCGATGGCCACATAGACGAGAATCCACTGATCCATGGGGTTGACGAAGTTTCTCGCTCCGCGAGGAGCACACGCGACCTTGGCCCACCCGAGAACCGGAAGCAATGTCCAGGGCTGCTGAACTTGTGTTGGGGGCTGCCGGTGTCGCGTGTTAGAGGAGCGCCACGGCTACGCCGGGGCGCTCCGAACGTTGGGGGGGTTGGGGGGCCATGTCGGCGCCCCCCATTTTGATAATCGGCCCCCCATTTTCCTAATCAGCCGGCCGATCGTCGGTAGGCGCTCGGAGGTTTACCCGTGATCCGCTGGAAGACGTGGGCGAGGTGCGAGGTGTCGGCGAACCCCAGACGCGCGGCGATGGACTCGAGCTTCTCGTCGGTGTGGGCCAGGCAATCCTGGGCGATCGTCACACGGACGCGGGTGAGGTAGTCGCGCACGCTCATGCCGATCTCCGAGCGAAAGAGGTGGGCCAGGTGACTGCTGGAGATGTCGATCATGTGCGCGATGGCGTCGACTGTCAGATCCTCTTCGAAGTGACCGGCGAGGTGGTCGATGGTGCGACTCACGGATTCCCCGAGCCGCGGCCAGGGGCCGCTCAGGCTGCCGCCCGGCGGGAGCACCGCGCCGATCCGGCTCAACAGATCCGCGGAGCCGCCCGGCGCCCGCAGCACGCCGCGAATGTTCAGGGTCTCCCAGACGTGCGCCGAGCCCAGATAGGGATCGTCGCTCACGACGAGCACGGGGCACGCAGGCAGCTGGGCGTTCAGCGCTGCGACGAAGCGGCCTGCCTCATCCCCCGAGCGCCCGACGTTCAGAACCACACAGGTCGGCCGGAATCTGAGCATGCGGTTCAGCCCGTCGACGAGCGTGGCGGTCGTCTCCACGCTGCTCGCCCGCGCCAGCGCGACGGCGAGGGTGGCCCGCCAGCCAGGGTCGCCGCCCACCAGGAGGAGGCGGTGCGTCCGGAGTGTTTGCGCCTCGCCGTCGGCCCGGTCTCGATCCGCGGGCGCTCCGGTCTGGCCGGTGCGCTGCTCGAGTGCCCGGTGAATCGTGGCCAGCAGCTCCTCTTCCTGGAACGGTTTCGTGAGGTAGTCCGACGCGCCGAGCTTCATGGCCGCCACGGTGGTCCGAACGGTCTTCACGGCAGTCATCATGATGACTGGAAGGTCAGGCTCGAGCGCCTTGAGCTCTTGCAGGATCTCGAGTCCGTCGATCTCGGGCATGAGAATGTCGAGAAGGATGAGATCAACGCGCTCCGAGCGCACCATGCTGAGCGCCGCCCGTCCGTGCGGCGCGTCCATCACCGCATATTCCCGGTCCAGGGCGAGATGAAGGGCGTCGCGAACTGCGGCGTCATCGTCGACGACGAGCACGACGGCACGATCTGCAATGGGCGATCGCGGACCTTCGCCCACGTCGTGCACTGGGGAGCTCTCGCTGTGTCGAGGCATGCCGAGAGCCTGCCACGGAATACCAGAGTCACATGCATAAATTCAGCAGCCCTGGACATTGACTGCCGTCTCCCAGTCCCCGACTGTGTGCCAGTCTCCGACTGCTGCCAGTCTTCGACTGTGTGGCGGCAAGCATCCCCGACGGGAGGGAAAAGAACGTGCAGAGGCAGGTCCCCATGATCAGACCAGGATTGCTCGTGTTGCCCATTCTCCTCGCCGCTCTCCTCGCCGCCGCGCTCGTGTCCGGGCCCGTGATGGCGCAGGAGACGATTCGCATCGGAATTGGCCATCAGAGCCTGTGCACGGACACCTACGCGGGGGGCATTACGGTCAAACAGCTCGGGCTCCTCGAGAAGCACCTGCCGCGTGCGGGGAAGTACGCCGGCGCGAAGTACGACATCGTGTGGGAGGACTACAGCTCGGGGCCGCCCATCACGAGCCAGATGTTGGCCGGCAAGCTCGACATCGGGGTCATGGGGGACTACCCGCTGCTCGTGAACATCGCCCGCTTCCAGGAGACCAACAGCCTTCGCTCGGTCATCGTCTCCATGACCGGCTACAACATGCACGGCTCCGGCAACTCGATCGTGGTGCCGTCCGACGCGCCGATCTACAAGTTCGAAGAGCTCAAGGGCAAGAAGGTCTCGGTGCCGTTCGGCTCCGCGGCCCATGGGATGCTCCTCAAGGCGCTCGTGGACCGCGGGCTCACCCAGGACTTCTTCACCGTGATCAACCAGAGCCCGCCCATCGGCGCCACCAGCATCCAGGAGAAGAAGATCGACGCGCACGCGGACTTCTGCCCGTGGGGCGAGCTGATGGAGTTCAAAGGCTTCGCGCGGAAGATCTTCGACGGCAGTCAGACGTCGGTCGCCTACCTGCACGGTCCCGTGGTCCGCAAGGACTTCCTCGAGAAGTACCCCGAGATCGTCGTCGCCTACCTCAAGGCCGTCGTCGAGGCCAACGAGTGGATCACCAAGAACCCCGAGGAGGCGACCGCCAAGCAGGAGCAATGGACGTCGATTCCCAAGGAGGTGCTCTACCTCTATTTCGGGCGCGGCGGCTTCCTCACGCTCGACGCCACCATCAAGCCCAAATGGGTGGAGGTGCTCAAGTACGACGCGACCGTGCTCCAGAAGATGGGGATCATCAAGCAGGCGGACGTCGAGGGGTTCATCGACGACCGCTTCATCAGGCAGGCGTACCGCGAGCTCGGCCGCGACTACACGAGGGATCAGAAAGCGATGACGGCGGGGACCTCGCCCATGGCGGGTAAGGACGCGATCACCGGGATGCCGGTCAAGGATCCACGGACCGCGGGCGAGCTCTGGATGAAGGGCGAGCACATCAAGGCCTACGCCTCGCTGGCGACGCTGATGGCCGCGCTCCGGGACGCCGAGCAGACGGGTCGGGCCATCAACTCCGCCTACGTCTTCGATCAGTCGACCGGGCTCAAGCTCTTCGCCCACCGGGCGTTCTACGTCGCGGGCGGGATGGGCAAGGCCGCGCTCGCCTCGCTGGTTGCCTTCGCCTGGAAGGAGGAGGCGGAAACGTTCGCGACCCGCAACGGCGGGAAGGTCCTCTCGCTCGAGGAGGCGAAGAAGCTGGGGGCCGCGAAGTAGTGGCCACCGCGTCGAAGGCGGGCACGACGCCGCTGGCCGGCGTGCTGGCCGCGGGTGCCGAGGCGCCGGCGCTCCCGCGGCCGGCGGGCTGGCGGCGGCCTGCCCTCCGCGTCCTGTCCATCGGGCTCTTCTTCGCGGCGTGGCACGTCGCGACGACGTGGGATCTCGATTTCTACGTGCGCTTCCAGAACATCCCGGGGCCGGAGCAGGTCCTGGAGGAGGCGGTGGCGCTGTTCAGTAGCTCGAGCTTCTACGTGCACATCCTCGCCAGCCTCGAGCGCATCTGGCTGGGGTTCGCCATCGCCACGGCGCTCGGCGTCGGACTCGGGCTGCTCATCGGGTGGTTCCGGTTCGCCGAGGACATACTGTTTCCGCCCATCGAGCTGCTTCGGCCGATCCCGGCGGTGGCGTGGGTGCCGCTCAGCATCATGCTCTGGCCCACCGAGCGGTCGAGCATCGTGTTCATCACGTCGCTCGGTGCGTTCTTTCCGATCGTGCTCAACACGATCCACGGAGTGGAGGGTATCGATCGACAGCTCGTGCGCGCGGCGACCAGCCTGGGCGCGGGCCGGGCCGCCATCTTTCGCGAGGTCGTCATTCCCGGGGCGCTGCCGTCGATCGTCACGGGGCTCTCGGTGGGCATGGGCGTGTCGTGGCTCTGCCTCATCTCCGCCGAGATGATCTCCGGGCAATTCGGTGTCGGATACTTCACCTGGGTCGCCTACGGAATCGTGAAGTACTCGCAGATCGTGGTCGGCATGCTCGTCATCGGCGTGCTCGGCATGCTGTCGAGCGCGTTCATCCGGCTGATCGGGGTGCGCTGCATGCCGTGGCTGGCCCGGCGCTGAACGATGAGACCCCAGGGACGCAGGGTGACCGACAGCCCCACCGGCCGCATCGAGATCACCGACCTCGGCATCGCCTTCGGCGTCGACGGCCGGATGGTGGAGGCGGTCCAGCGGTTCACGCTGATGACGACGCCGGGTGAGTTCGTGGCCCTGCTGGGTCCGTCCGGCTGTGGCAAGACCACCGTGCTCAACGTGGTGGCGGGCTTCGTGCCCCCGACGGCCGGGAGCGTGGTGGTGGACGGCGAGGTCGTCACGCGGCCCGGGGCCGATCGGGGGATGGTTTTCCAGCAGCACTCGCTGTTCCCGT
>QHSR01000283.1 GCA_003221635.1 Candidatus Rokuibacteriota bacterium
CAGCAGCGCGACGATGCCGATGGCGTAGCCGATCACCCAGTATGCTCGCGTGAAGGCGGTCACGATGCGGCCGCCGTCGAGCGGCGGTACCGGCACGAGGTTGAAGAGATTGATCAGGATCGCGCTGTGGCCCAGCGCGCGCAGAAGCGGCTGCTGACGGTGCCGCTCGGCTGAGCCGGTTCGCGGCGGTGATAGAATCTGCTCCACCGGGCCGAGCTCGAGGCCCGCTCACTCGAGGCCCGCTAAGAGGAAAGGCATGCTCGACGCACAGACACGCTTCGACGTACCGGATAGCTGGGGATTGACCGGGAAGGTCGCCATCGTGACGGGCGGCGGCGCCGCCGGCGACGGCATCGGCAACGGTCGCGCCGCCGCGATCCTCCTGGCGCGCGCCGGCACGCGGGTGATCGTGGTCGACCGCGACGTCGCGCTCGCGAAGCGGACGGTCGAGATGATCGAGGCGGGCGGCGGCCATGGGCTCGCCTTCCAGGCCGACATGACGCGCGCCTCCGACTGCGCGGCCGTGGTCGAGGCGTCGATGGACCGCTACGGCCGCCTCGACTACCTGGACAACAACGTCGGCATCGGCAGCCGGGGCACCGTGGTCGACGAGACCGAGGAGAGCTGGCGCCGGCTGATGACCGTCAACGTCGACACCATGTTTCTCGCCGCGAAGCACGCCATCCCCGCCATGCGGCGGACGGGCGGCGGCGCGATCGTCAACGTGTCGTCGATCTCGGCGCTCCGGCCGCGTGGTCTCACCGCCTACTCCGTCTCCAAGGGCGCGGTCATCGCGCTGACGCGGGCGATGGCCGTCGATCACGGGCCCGAGGGCATCCGGGTGAACTGCGTCGCGCCCGGACCAGTTTACACGCCGATGGTCTATTCGCGCGGCATGAGCGCGGCTTCGCGCGATCGCCGGCGCACGGCCTCGGCGCTCAAGGTCGAGGGAACCGGGTGGGACATCGGGCACGCCGTGCGGTTCCTCTTGTCGGACTTCGCGCGCTACATCACCGGCCACACGCTCGTCGTGGACGGCGGCACGACACTGTCGGCGCCCGAGCGCGACTCCGGCGGCGCCGGCGGCTAGCTGGGCTCCGATCGCGACTCGGGCGAGCGGCCGAGGTTGTGGGACCACCCGCCCGAGAAGACGAAGCGCGGGAACGTGATCCACTGCTCGACGACGAAGCGGCTCACGAAGTCGGCGGGTCCGGCGAAGGGCGTCGGGGTCTCGCGTTCGCGCCGGTGACCACGGCCCTGGATCACGATCGCGGCCACTGTCCCCGCGGCGGCGAGCCCCGCCATGCGGCCGGAGCCGATCGCGACACCCACGACCAGGCCGATCGCGGCGATCTGGAACAAGGGGACCGCGACGATATGGAGCAGCAGATTGACCCGGTCGCGGTGCTTCGCCCGGTAGTCGCTCCACTGCCATTGCAGCAAGTGTGGTCGAACCAGCCTCATCTGGCGTGTGCCCCCCGGAGATGAGCGTACCGCCCCACGACCCGCTGCTCAACGCGCGGCGCACCGGCTACACGCGGCGCGGATTCGGCGCGCAGTACCACGCGCACCGGCCCAAGCCGCCGGCAGTTCTGGTCGACCTCCTGTTGCAGCTGGCCGGCGCTCGGCGGCCGCGGCTCGTCGTCGATCTCGGCAGCGGCACCGGCATCTCGACGACGATCTGGGCGCCCCACGCCGAGCGGGTGATCGGGATCGAGCCGCTCGACGAGATGTGGAAGATCGCCGAGGGCGGCAACACCTCCCCGAGCGTGAGCTTCCGGGCGGGCGTGGCCCAGCGGACCGGAGTCCCGGACGGCGCAGCGGACATCGTGACGTGCGCGCAGTCGCTCCACCACACCGAGCCCGCGGGAACCCTGGCCGAGATCGGTCGCATCCTGCGCGTCGGCGGCGTCTTCGCCGCGTACGACTACGACTGGCCGCCGATGGTCCACTGGGAGGCCAACCGCGCGTTCGCGGCGTTCATGGACGGCGTGCGCACGCTTCGGAAGAAGCACGGGATCGAGAGCGAGCAGGAGCAGTGGGGGAAAGACGAGCACGTCGGGCGAATGCGCCGGAGCGGCCTGTTCCGCCATGTCTCTGAGATCTCTTTGCACAACGTCGAGCGGTGCACGGCCGAGCGCTGGGTCGGCTTCGCGCAAACGATCGGCATCGTCCTGCCCGTGCTCGACCTCGGGCTGTCGGACGACGAGCTGGGGTTGACGGCGCTCCGGGAGGTCGCCGAGCGCACGCTCGGGCTCGAGGGGCTCCCGTGGTACGTGAGCTATCGCGTGCGCGTGGGGGTCAAGTGAATGCCCTCCGTCTTCTCGCACGCGATCGCGGCCGTCGCGATCGGAGGCGCGGCGGTCGCCGGTTCATCTCGGCTGCCCATCTGGGGACTCGGCGCGCTGTGCTCGGTGGTGCCCGACCTGGATGTCGTCTCGTTCTTTTTCGGCCTCCCGTACGGTCACGTGCTCGGCCACCGCGGGCTCTCGCACTCGCTCCTCTTCGCGGCCGTGCTCGCTTCGATGGTGACCGCGGTCGCGCGCCGGTCCTTGGCGGCGTGCCCGAGCACACCGAGGCTCTGGGGGTTTTTCTTCCTGGCCACCGCCTCGCACGGGCTGCTCGACGCGCTGACGAACGGAGGCCTCGGAGTGGCGTTCTTCGCTCCGTTCTCCGACACCCGCTACTTCCTTCCGTGGCAACCGATCGTGGTCTCGCCGCTATCGATTCGCGGGTTCCTCACTCGGGGTGGCCTGCGGGTGATCTGGAGCGAGCTCGGCTGGGTCTGGTTGCCGGCGGGCCTGATCTTCCTGATCGGTCTGGCCGTTCAGCGGCAGTCG
>QHSR01000197.1:0-12563 GCA_003221635.1 Candidatus Rokuibacteriota bacterium
CACATCGCGGGCAAGACGATCGTGAGCCTCGAGGAGGCGCTGGGGAAGTACCGCGCCGCCATCGACACGCGCGACCGGCTCGATCGCGACTTCGTCATCATCGCGCGCACCGACGCCTACGGCGCTGTCGGCGGGAGCCTCGAGGAGGCGATCCGTCGTGGCCGCGCGTATGCCGACGCGGGCGTCGATCTCGTCTGGTGCGAGCTGTCGAACGCCTCGCGCGAGCCGGCCGTCGCCTTCGCCAGGGCGATGCGCGAGACGCATCCAGACCTGACGCTGGCGTTCAACTACTCCTCGTCATTCCGCTGGCACCAGGACCCGAACCCGTTCACCTTCCAGGAACTGGGCGCCCTCGGCTACCGGTTCATCTTCATCACCCTCTTCGCCTCCCACGCGGCCACGTACGCGGTGTGGAACGCGATGGAGGAGCTGGTGCGCGACCAGGAGCAGGCGCAGTGGCGGCTCGAGAAGGCGAAGGTCGGGCATCCGACCGAGAGCCACCACGTGATGGCGCGCGTCGCGCACTTCCAGGAGCTCGAGAAGAAGTACATCCCGGGCACCGAGGAGCGGATCAAGTCCTCGGCCGGCTTCGACGACCGCCGGATGCACTGATTCCACATCGGGGGAGCGCCGCCGCTCCCCCCGATCGCCCCCCAGGGGTGGGTATGGCATTCGACGGCGAGAAGTTCGTGGAGCGGTTCAACACGGTGTGGAACGGGCACGACCTCGACGGGATCCTCGCGATGATGACCGACGACGTCATCTTCGAGGCGTCCTTCGGGAAAGAGCCGTGGGGCGCGCGCGCCGTCGGCAAGCCGGCGGTCCGCGAGTTCCTCGAGGACATGTTCCGGCGCATCCCCGATGTGCGCTGGGACGAGATCCGTCACTTCGCATGTCCCGACCTCGCGACCGTCGAGTGGCTGACGACCGGAACACCACGGGGCGGCACACGCTACGAAGTGCAGGGCTGCGACATCCTCGCGCTGCGGGACGGAAAGATCGCGGCCAAGCGCTCGTACCGCCAGGGGCAACTCTAGCGTGTCTCCTATCAGTTCGACCCGCGGTGAGCCGGCGACCGTGCAAAGGGGTGCAGGACGTCGATCGCGTAGCCGACGTTCAGCAGCTCGCCTAGCCACCCCGGCATTGCGGTCCGCGCGTGTAAGAGAACCCCCGCCGCCTCGTTCTGAGCTCGTACGACGCCAGCGGGATCGGCGGACAGGTCGGGCCGCGGCGGGACGTCGGGTAGCAGCCAGCCGTTGGGTCGTCGGAACTGAAGCTCTCCGTCCGGGAACCGCTCGACCTGGTAGCCCTCCTCGTGGACGGCGCGATGGTGCCGGCGACAGAGCAAGGCGAGGTTCGAGAGCGTGGTCGGGCCACCCTGGGCCCAATGGCGGATGTGATGGCCCTGTCCGAACCGAACCCCGCAGCCCGGGAAGCGACAGCCCCGATCTCGGTGGTGCAACGCCCGGCGTAACGCCGGCGGAATCGTGCGGGTCCTGGCGCCGACCTCGAGTAGGCGCCCGTCCGCGTCGTGGCGCATCACGACACGGCTCGCGTCGCACGCCAGTCGCTGCGACGTTCCGGCCGGAACGCGTACGCCATCCTCGAGGACCGACTGGCCGGGTTGTTCGGGATCGGCCAGCACCGCGGCGTCGACGTGGACCACCACCTGGTAGCGCTCTCCCGGCATGCCAGGGTCGATGCCGTGATGGAGGGCGGTCTCGGCGAGCAACGCGAGCGCGTCGGCCTGCTGCTGCTCCATTGTGGGTGGGTCGGGCTCTGGCGTCTGGTCGCGCCGCCTCTGGTACATGGTCTCGCGGGCTGCGACCAGCGCCCTCATGAGCAGGGCGCCGACCTCGGGGGCCAGACGCCCGCGGATCCTCACCGTGCCGTCCTCGTCCGGATACACGTGCAACGCGCGGCTGGCATGCTGCCAGGTGGCGTTGCGAGTCTCGGCCTTCCGGTCCACACGCCGCCAGCCACGCACGATGCGCGCGACGTGCTCTGCGGTGCCGGCGCGGCCCACCGCGAGCAACCGTTCCTCGGTCTCGGGGGTCGCTACGCGGGTCAGCTCCCGGACCTTGGCGTAGGACAGCTCGCCGCTGGCGAGCGCGTGCGACAACAACGGGAGCGCGCCCAGGGCTCGCGCGACCCGAACGTGTTCCCTGGCCGATCCCGGCGCGAAGCCCACGCGCCAGGACAGCCAGGCAGCGCAGGAGCGGAATCCGTTGTTCCAGCCGCCGCGAATGTCGAACTCACGGATGAGGTCGAGCAGGCGGGCGGTCGCAGCTTCGAGATGCGCCGACAGCTCGGCGATTTCGTCGCCCAGGCGATCGAGCTCTGCAGTGGAGCCGGCGGGAGTGAGCACGCCAACGGTGCTGATGTTCATGACGAGTCCCCCTTCTATTCGGGGCGACTGTACACCCGGCTTTTGAAGCCATCTGGGAGGCGCGTTGCGCGGCGATCGCCGCGCGATTGGCGTTTCTGCGGACGAGCGTGCACCCGGTCGTATCTCCGACCTTCCAAGGGCCGCTGGGGCGCTGTCCATCAGATGCTGCCGACATGCGACCCCGGCTCGCGCAAAAAGCTGTCAAGCGAAAACCGCCCGGCGACCCACCACCGTATCGAAAATCAGACGCTACAGCGGACGCGACGACACGATCGCCGCGTAGAGCGTGGTCTGCCGATAGAAGTGGCGCAGCACGTAGTGCTCGTTGATGTCGTGCTGCTGGTTGTTGCTGTTGGCCGCCGGGATCCACAAGCAGGGGATGCCGAGAACGTCCGTGAACACGTGCAGGGGGAGGGTGCCACCGAGCGTCGGGAGCGCCGTGGAAGTGGCGGTAGTATAGCCCCGACCATGGTGCGAGCCCTGTTCGCCGTCCTTGCCGCGCTCGCGGTGCTCTCGGCATCGGCTGACGTCGGCGCGCAGCCGGCCGGCAAGGTCCCTCGTGTCGGCTTCCTCCACCCGGGAGCGCCGCCCAACGCGAACGCCGAGATTTTCGCGCACAGCTTGCGGGAGCTCGGCTACGTCGAGGGGCGGACCGTCGCGATCGACTATCGGTGGGCCGAAGGGCAGCCGGAGCGCCTTCCCCGTCTCGCGGCCGAGCTGGTCGCTCTCAAGGTCGACGTGGTCGTGGTCGGCACGACGGGCGCCGTCAAGGCGGTCGCGCAGGCGACCAAGACCATTCCCATCGTCATGACGGTCGTCGCCGATCCGGTGGCCGCCGGCTTCGTCACCAACCTCGCGCGGCCCGGCGGCAACATCACCGGGCTGACCCTGATCTCTCCGGAGCTGTCGGGAAAACGGATCGAGCTTCTCAAGGAGGCCGCGCCCCGGATCGCGCGGTTGGCCGTGCTCTGGAACCCGTCCAATCCTTCGCACGACGAGACGCTGCGGGAATGCCAGGCCAAGGCGCGCAGCCTCGGCCTCCACACGCTGCCGGTCAAGGTCAAGGCCGACGATCTCGAGAGCGCCTTCGCCTCGGTCATCCGTGAGCGCGCATCGGCGGTGTTCGTGCTGGACGATCCGCTCCTGTTCGAGGCGCGCCAGCGACTCAGCGAGCTCGCGCTGAAGAGCCGACTGCCCCTGGTGTCCGGGATCAGCGGGTTCGCCGACGCGGGCGGGCTCGTGACCTACGGCGCCAAGCAGAGCGATCTCTATCGGCGCGCGGCGCTCTTCGTCGACCGGATCCTCAAGGGCGCCCGGCCGGCCACCCTGCCCATCGAGCAGCCGGCGAGCTTCGAGCTTGTCATCAACCTCAGGACCGCAAAGGCCCTCGGCCTCACGATTCCCGACTCGCTCCGGCTCCGCGCGGACCGACTCATCGAATGACGCCATGATCCGCCTCGCGCAGTTGACGGCGCCGGAGGCGGCGACGCTGGCCCGCGATCCGCGCGCGATCGTGCTCCTGCCGCTCGGCGCGATCGAACAGCACGGCCCGCATCTGCCGCTGCTGGTCGACTGGCGCGGCGCCGAGGAGCTGGCGCTCAGAGTCGCCCCGCACCTCGCGAGAGCCGGCTGGCGGCCGGTCCTCGCCCCGCCGATCCCGTACGGCGTCAGCACGCTTGCCGTCGGCTGCCCGGGTACCGTGTCGCTCTCGGTGCCAACGCTCCGGCGGCTCATCGTCGAGGTGGTGACACGCGCCAGGACCGCCCGCGAGGCGATGGCGCTACGGGGTCGGCTCATCGCCGAACAACTCGTCCGGGCGCTCGGAAACCGGCCCCGTTCTTGACCACGTCGGCGCGGCGCGTTAGAGTGAAGCGCATTCAAATCGACAAGAAGGGCCGCAATACGTTCGTTCAGGGCCCCACGAGTGGACACACCGGGTTCAGGGTCGGCTCGGCGCCGAACGCCGCGCGGAGAGAAGAACACTGATGGCCAGCAAGGGGAAGATCCCACAGGGCGACAGGATCAAGTGCTCGGAGTTCGGCACCGCCGTCACCCAGAACATGGCAAAACTCTGATGGCGCGACCGAAGATCACGGTCGTCGGCGCCGGCAACGTCGGCGCGACCGTCGCCCAGTACGCGGTGGAGAAGGAGCTCGGCGACGTCGTGCTGGTGGACGTGATCGAGGGCATCCCGCAGGGCAAGTCGCTCGACCTGGCTCAGGCCGGTCCGGTGCACGGGTTCGACGCGTCGCTGGTCGGCACAAACGGTTACGACGAGACGGCCGATTCCGACGTGGTCGTCATCACCGCCGGGATGGCGCGCAAGCCGGGCATGACGCGGGACGACCTCCTGTTCAAGAACGCCGAGATTGTCGGCTCGGTGGTCGAGCAGGTGGCGCGTCGCTCGCGCAACGCCATCCTGATCCTGGTCACCAATCCGCTCGACGCGATGGTGCAGCTCGCGTGGAAGAAGTCGGGGTTCCCGCCGGAGCGGGTCATCGGCATGGCCGGGGTACTGGACTCGGCGCGCTTCCGCGCATTCATCGCGCGCGAGCTCAACGTCTCGGTCGAGAACGTCACCGCGTTCGTCCTCGGCGGCCACGGCGACGCGATGGTGCCGCTGCCGCGCTACTCGACGGTGGCCGGCATCCCCATCACCGACCTTCTGTCGAAGGACCGGATCGACGCGCTGGTCACCCGCACCGCCAACGGCGGCGCCGAGATCGTGAACTTCCTGAAGTCGGGCAGCGCCTACTACGCGCCCGGCGCTTCGGCGGTGGAGATGGTCGAGGCCATCCTGAAGGACAAGAAGAAGATCCTGCCGTGCGCCGCGTACCTGAACGGCCAGTACGGGGTGCGCGGGCTCTACGTGGGCGTGCCGGTCAAGCTCGGCCGCTCGGGCGTCGAGCAGATCGTCGAGATCACGCTGAGGCCGGACGAGCAGGCGGCGTTCAAGAAGTCCGCCGACGCGGTGCGGGAGCTGGTCGACAAGCTGAAGCTCTAGCCGAGGAGCTGGGAGATGGCGAAGCGAACGAAGGCCAGCGCGAGGAACGTGAGAGACGTTCACGTCAGCGCGATCGTCGACGCGGTCAAGAAGCTCTGCATCGACGCCAACCTCGAGCTCGAGCCGGACATGCTGCGCGCCTTCGACCGGGCGCTGACCACCGAGCGCTCCCCGGCCGGCCGGCAGGTGCTGCAGATCCTGAAAGACAACGCGCAGATGGCGAAGACCCGGCGTATCCCGTACTGCCAGGACACCGGCTTCGTCGTGTGCTTCGTCGAGCTCGGCCAGGACGTGCACGTGACCGGCGGCGCGCTCTACGATGCGATCAACGAGGGCGTGCGCCAAGGCTACACGCAAGGCTTCCTCCGAGCCTCGATCGTGACGTCGCCGTTCGACCGCGTGAACACCGGCGACAACACGCCGGCGGTGATCCACGTCGACGTGGTGCAGGGCGCCGAGCTCAGGCTGACGATCATGGCCAAAGGCGGCGGCTGCGAAAACCGTTCGAAGTACACGATGCTGACCCCGGCCGCGGGCATCGAGGGCGTGAAGGACTTCATCATCGATTGCGTGAAGATGGCGGGCCCGGACGCGTGCCCGCCGCTCATCCTGGGCGTGGGCGTCGGCGGCACGTTCGAGAAGGCCGCGCTCCTGTCGAAGAAGGCGCTGTTCCGAGAGGTCGGCTCCGCGAACCCGGATCCCATGCTCGACGCGCTGGAGAAGGAGCTGCTCGCGCGCGCCAACCGGCTTGGCATCGGCCCGCAGGGCTATGGCGGCGACACGACGTCGCTCGGCATCCACGTGCTCACGTATCCCTGCCACATCACGTCGCTGCCGGTGGCAGTGACGATCGAGTGTCACGCGCATCGTCACAAGGAAGCCACGCTGTGACAGGGGCTCCCGGGAAGATTATGTGGACGGAAGTCGACGAAGCGCCCGCGCTGGCCACCTACTCGCTGCTGCCGATCATCCGGAAATTTGCTGGGGGGACCGGCATCACCATCGAAACCGCGGATATCTCCCTGGCGGGGAGAATTCTCGCCAATTTCGGGGAAGGCCTGACCGCGGCCCAACGCGTGCCGGACTGGCTGACGCAACTGGGCGAGCTGGCGAAGCGACCCGAAGCCAACATCGTCAAGCTGCCGAACATCAGCGCGTCAGTTCCGCAGCTCAAGGCCGCGATCAGAGAGCTGCAGGCGCACGGCTATCAGGTTCCGGACTACCCCGAAAATCCGACGAGCGCCGCGGAAGGGGCGATCAAGACACGCTATGCGAAAGTGCTGGGCAGCGCCGTGAACCCCGTGCTGCGGGAAGGGAACTCCGACCGGCGGGCCGCCCGCGCGGTGAAGGAGTACGCGAAGAAGCACCCGCACAGGATGGGCCGGTGGACGCCGGATTCGAAAGCGCACGTCGCCACCATGAGCCGCGGCGATTTCGCGGCCAACGAGAAGTCGGTGACCGTCCGCGAGGCGACCACCGTCCGGATCGAGTTCGTCGACAAGAACGGAACCGTCACGGTCCTGAAGGACAAGATCGCCCTCAAGGCCGGCGAGGTGATCGACGGCACCTTCATGAGCAGCACGGCGCTGGTGAGCTTCCTCGAGGCTCAGATCGCGGACGCCAAGAAGCAGGGCGTGCTCTTCTCCATCCATCTCAAAGCCACGATGATGAAGGTCTCCGATCCGATCATCTTCGGCTATGCCGTGAGGACGTTCTTCCGGGACGTCTTCGACAAGCATGCGGCGGTCTTCAAAGAGATCGGCGTCGATCCGACCAACGGCCTGGGGGAGCTGTACGCGGCGATCAAGCGCCTGCCACAGGCCAAACAGGCGCAGATCGAAGCGGATATCCAGGCGTGCTACGCCAAGCGGCCCCCCCTGGCGATGGTCAACTCCGACAAAGGGATCACCAACCTGCACGTGCCGAGCGACGTCATCATCGATGCCTCGATCCCCCCAATGATCCGCGACTCCGGGCAGATGTGGGGACCGGACGGCAAGCTCCACGACGCGAAGGCGGTCATCCCCGACCATAGCTACGCGCCGCTCTATCACGAGACCATCGAGCACTGTAAACAGCACGGCGCGTTCGACCCGGCGACCATGGGCTCCGTTCCGAACGTCGGATTGATGGCCCAGCAGGCCGAAGAGTACGGGTCCCACGACAAGACCTTCCAGATGGGGGCGGCGGGCACGGTTCGCATCGTCGACGAGCGAGGCACGAAGCTGATCGAGCACGCCGTAGAAGCCGGTGATATCTGGCGTGCCTGTCAGGTGAAGGATGCGCCGATCCGGGATTGGGTGAAGCTTGCCGTCACGCGGGCGAGGATCACCGGCGCGCCCGCGGTCTTCTGGCTCGACAAGAACCGGGCGCACGACGCACAGCTCATCGACAAGGTGACGCGGTACCTCCAAGACCACGACACCAGCGGACTCGATATCCGCATCATGTCCGTCGCCGAAGCCGCGCGCTTCTCGCTGGAGAGGATGCGCGCCGGCCAGGACACGATCTCGGTGACCGGCAACATCCTGCGTGACTACAACACGGACCTGTTCCCGATCCTCGAGCTCGGCACCAGCGCGAAGATGCTCTCCATCGTGCCGCTCATGGCCGGCGGCGCCCTCTTCGAGACCGGCGCTGGCGGTTCGGCCCCCAAGCATGTCGAGCAGTTCCAGGAAGAGGGACATCTCCGGTGGGATTCCCTCGGCGAGTTCCTCGCCCTTGCGGAGTCGTTCGATCACATGGCCCGCGTCGCCAACAACGCCAAGGCGAGGGTATTCGCCGAAACGCTCCACGCGGCCAACACCAAGTTCCTGGACCGCGACAAGTCGCCGTCCCGCAAGGTGGGCGAGCTGGACACGCGCGGAAGCCACTTCTACCTCGCCATGTACTGGGCGGAGGCGCTGGCGGCACAGACCCAGGACACGGAGCTTCAGGCGCGCTTCGCCAAAGTGGCGAGGGAGCTCGTGGTGAACGAGGCCAAGATCCTCGCCGAGCTGACGGCTGCGCAGGGAAGACCGATCGAAATCGGCGGATACTTCCGGCCTAATCCCGAATTGGCGTCAAAGGCGATGCGTCCCAGCCCGACGTTCAATGCCATCGTGGACGCCATCCCCTGACCATGAGCATCACGACCGCGGCCGACGGCATCAAAGACATCACGACGCCGCTCAGCGACGCCGACGTCGAATCGCTGAAGACCGGCGATCGCGTGCGGATCACCGGGGTGCTCTACACGGCGCGCGACGCGGCCCACGGCCGCCTCTTCCCGCTGATCGAGCGAGGCGAGGCGCTACCGATCGACGTCCGCGGCCAGGTCATCTACTACACGGGCCCCTCGCCGGCGCGCCCGGGCGATATCGTGGGGTCCATTGGACCTACCACGGGCGGGCGGATGGACAAGTTCACGCCGGCGCTGCTCAAGCTCGGGCTCAAGGGCACGATGGGCAAGGGGGCGCGCTCGCAGGCGGTGAAAGACGCCTTCAGGCAGTACAAGGGCGTGTACTTCGGGGCGATCGGCGGCGCCGGCGCGGTGCTCTCACGCTTCGTCAAGAAGGTGGCCATCGTCGCCTACGAGGATCTCGGCACCGAGGCCATCCGCCGTCTCGAGGTGGAGGACTTCCCGGCGATCGTCGTGAACGACTGTCACGGTGGCGACCTGCTCGTGATCGGCGGTGGCGGGGCAGGCCTCCGCGCCGCGATCGCCGCGGCTGAGGAATCGAGCCGGCTGTCCATCGCGGTGCTCTCGAAGGTGTATCCCATGCGCAGCCACACCGTGTCGGCCGAGGGCGGCACCGCGGCCGTCATGCGTGAGAACGACAGCCTCGACACACACGCGAAGGACACGATTTTCGGGAGCGACTTCCTCGCCGACCAGGACGTGGTGGAGGTGTTCGTCAAGGAGGCCCCGGGCGAGGTGATCCAGCTCGAGCACTGGGGCTGCCCGTGGAGCCGGGACCCCGACGGCCGGGTCGGCGTCCGCGCCTTCGGCGGCATGACGGTGAACCGGACGCTCTACGCCGCCGACAAAACCGGCTTCCACATGCTCCACGCGCTCTTCCAAACCTCGCTCAAGTATGATCGGATCGTCCGCTACGACGAGTGGTACGCGACTGCGCTGCTGGTGGAGGACGGTAGGGTGGGGGGGGTGGCGGCGATCAACCTCCACGACGGCCAGGTGCGCTCCATCGCGGCCAAGGCCGTGATCATATGCACGGGAGGCGGCGGCCGCATTTTCCCGTTTACCACCAACGCGGCGATCAAGACCGGCGACGGGATGGCGTTGGCCTACCGCGCGGGCGTCGCGCTCAAGGACATGGAGTTCGTCCAGTATCATCCCACGGGGCTACCCGGAACCGGGATCCTCATGACCGAGGCCTCACGGGGTGAGGGCGGGCATCTGAAGAACAAGGACGGCTACCGCTACCTGCAAGACTACGGGCTGGGGCCGCCGACCGACGAGCCGGTGCACCGGAAAATGGAGCTGGGCCCGCGGGACATCCTCTCGCGCTGCCATATGCAGGAGTACGCCAAGGGGCGAACCTTCGAAGGACCCTACGGCCACTACGTCCACCTCGACCTGCGGCACCTCGGCGAGAAGGTGATCGACAAGAAGCTGCCCTTCGTTCGGGAGCTGGCCCGCAACTACGTGGGCGTCGACCCGGTCTACGAGCCCATCCCCGTCCGGCCGGTGGTGCACTACATGATGGGCGGGATCTCCACCGACATCACCGGGAAGACTTCGCTCAATGGCCTCTACGCCGCGGGGGAGGCAGCGTGCGTCTCCATCAACGGGGCCAACCGCCTGGGCTCGAACTCGCTCACGGAGCTGCTCGTCTTCGGCGCCCGCGCCGGCCGGGCCGCCGCCCGCGCGGCGCTCGAGCAGCCGGCGCTCAAGGCGAATCCCCTCGCGCTGCTCGCCGCCGACGAGCGCAAGCGCCTGGAGCAGCGATTCTTCCGGGCGGACGGGCGGGAGCGAATCGCCGACATCCGGGAGACGATGCAGAAGGCCATGGAGGAGGGGGCGGGGATTTACCGCGACCGGCCGACGATGGAGAAAACCTGCCAGACCCTCCGGACGCTCCGCGAGCGCTTCGCCCGCATCGGGCTCAGTGACCGTGACGCGGTGTTCAACACCGAGGTGATCGCCGCGCTGGAGCTGGAGTGCATGCTGGACGTGGCGCAGGCGGTGGCCCACTCGGCGCTGGTCCGCGAGGAGTCACGGGGAGCCCACACGCGCACCGACTTCCCGAAGCGGGACGACGCAAGGTTCCTCAAGCACTCGCTCGCCTACTGCACGCCGGCCGGCCCGCGCATCGAGTCCCTGCCGGTGGCTATCACCCGCTGGCCTCCCGAAGAGCGCAAGTATTAAGAATCCGCCGAGACGCTCGGGGCCGCTGGGGTTTGACTCAGAGGAAGAGCGATGACCGAGGAGACGATGACCGAAGAGACGATGACGCTGGACGTGACCCGCTACCGCCCCGGCCACGACCGCGCACCGCGGACACAGTCCTTCACCGTTCCCTATCGCAAGGACTGGGTGGTCCTCGATGCCCTGAATCACATCAAGGACCGGATCGACGGCACGCTCTCGTATCGATGGTCGTGCCGCATGGGGGTGTGCGGGAGCTGCGGCATGATGGTGAACGGCGTCCCCAAGCTCACCTGCGCGGCCTTCCTCCGTGACTACCGCCCAGGGCCGATCCGGGTGGAGCCGCTGGCCAACTTCCCGGTCATCCGGGATCTCGTCATCGCCCTCGACGATTTCATGGAGAAGCTCCGCCGCGTCAAGCCCTGGATCATCCGCGCAGTAGAGAAGCCGGTCTCGGACGGCGAATACCTTCAAACGCCTGCCCAGCTCGACGCCTACAAGCAGTTCAGCATGTGCATCAACTGCATGCTCTGCTACGCGGCCTGCCCCGTGTACGGCCTGGAGCCGGCGTTCGTCGGGCCCGCCGCGATCGCCCTGGCTTACCGCTACAACCTCGATTCCCGGGACGAAGGTTATCGCCTGCGTGAGCCCGTGCTCTCCGAGGCCGTTGGCGTCTGGGAGTGCACCTTCGTCGGGGAGTGCTCGGTGGTCTGCCCGAAGGGGGTTGACCCGGCAGCGGCCATCCAGCGCTCGAAGCTGGCGGGCGCCACGGATTGGCTCCTGTCGATGATCATGCCGTGGGGGGGTCGGCGATGACGGTGCCGCGCGTCGAGCGCCCGGGACTTTTCTACCCGAAGCTACCCGCCACCTGGTGGCTCCGGAACGCCAACTATTTCCGGTTCATGCTGCGCGAGCTATCGAGCGTGTTCATTGCGGTCTTCCTGGTGGTCTTCCTGGTCCAGCTCCACCGGCTTCCCCAGGGACCGGGGGCCTACGCCGCCTATCTGGAAACCCTCCGGGCTCCGGGATGGATCGTCTTCCACGTCGTGGCACTTGCGTTCGCGCTCTATCACAGCGTGACCTGGTTCAAGCTGTCGGGCGTCGTCCAGGTGGTGCGCGTGGGGGAGCGTCAGGTGCCGCCATCGCTGGTCACCGCGGCGAGCTTCGCCCTCTGGGCCGTCGTGTCGATCGTCCTGCTCTGGTTCATGGTCCGAGGCTGAGCCATGGCGACACGAAAGACCAGCGAGCCATTCTGGTGGCTACTGTTCGCCGCAGGCGGCATGGTGGCCGCGCTGCTCGTTCCTGTCCATCTGCTCGTGAACGGCCTCGCCGTCCCACTCGGGTGGACCTCGATCAGCCACGCTCGGAGCCCATCGCTTCCGGTTCATCCTGGAGGACCTCGGGCTGCGCGGTCTCAGAACGCCGATCGCGATCCTGTGCTACGGGGCCGCGGTGCTCGGGACCGTGGCCACCCTGTGGGTGCTGTGGCAGATCTAACGCGGCACAGCGCCGTGCGCCGACCGCGCTCGTCCGTATGAAGATTCACGAGTATCAGGCCAAGGCCCTCCTGCGCGAGTTCGGCGTGCCCGTCCCCCACGGCGACGTCGCCACGACCCCGGCGGACGCGAAGGCGGTCGCCGCGCGCCTGGGCGGCCGGGTCGTCGTGAAGGCGCAGGTGCACGCGGGTGGTCGCGGCAAGGCCGGCGGCATCAAGCTGGCGGACGACCCGGCGGCGGCCGAGCGCGCCGCGCGGCAGATTCTGGGCATGAAGCTCAAGACCCCTCAGACGCCGCCGGAGG
>QHSR01000197.1:12571-18586 GCA_003221635.1 Candidatus Rokuibacteriota bacterium
CTCGATCACCCTCGATCGCGCGCGCGCGACCCACGTCGTCATGGCCTCCGAAGCGGGCGGCATGGAGATCGAGGAGGTCGCCGCGCGCTCGCCGGAGAAGATCATCCGGGAGTGGGCGCACCCCGCGCTCGGCATCCAGGACTACCAGGCGCGCCATCTCGCCTATGGGCTGGGACTCGCGGGCGAGCCGTTCAAGCAGGCGGTGGCCCTGGTCCGGAGCCTCTTCGCGCTCTACCTGGCCCGCGACTGCTCGCTGGCCGAGATCAACCCCCTGGTCGTCACGAAGGACGGCCGGGTGCTGGCGCTCGACGCGAAGCTCAACTTCGACGACAACGCCCTCTGGCGCCACACGGCGATCGTCGCCCTCCGGGACGTCAACGAGGAGGATCCGCTCGACGTCGAGGCGTCGAAGTACAACCTGAACTACATCAAGCTCGAGGGCAACGTGGGCTGCATGGTCAACGGCGCCGGCCTCGCCATGGCGACGATGGACATCGTGAAGCTGGCCGGCGGCGCGCCCGCGAACTTCCTCGACGTCGGCGGCGGGGCGTCGCCCGAGCAGATCGAGAACGCGTTCCGGATCCTCTCCTCGGACCCGGGCGTGAAGGCCGTGTTCATCAACGTCTTCGGCGGCATCCTGCGCTGCGACCGGCTGGCCGCGGGCGTCATCGCCGCCATTCGGAAGCTCGGCCTGCGGCTCCCGGTCGTGGTCCGGATGGAAGGCACCAACGTGGAGCTCGGCAAGCAGATGCTCGCCGAGTCGGGCCTCGCGCTGACGAACGCCGACGACATGGGCGATGGCGCGAAGAAGGCTGTGGCCCTCGCGCGCGGCTAGCCGGTGGCTCCCGCTGCTCCTGCTGGCGGCTGGAATCGCCGGCGGCGGCTGCTGGAGGCCGGCCGACGAGCGCGCCTATGAAGACGTCGTCGCCACGACGTCGATGGTGAAGGCGAAGGCGTTCTTCGAGAAGTACCCGCGGAGCGTGTACCGCGACCGCCTCGTCGACGACATGATCGGCTGGTGCCGGCGCGAGGACACCGCGGCGTGCTATGAGATCATCGTGCAGACGCTGCCGAAAGACCATCACCGCTATCAGGAAGTGGTCGACGTCTACGAGAAGCGCCTCGCCGATCGGCGGCGGAGTCGCCCGCCGGGGCCCGCGGGAAAGAAAGAGGCGGTCGGTCAGTGAGCATCCTCGTCGATCGGTCCACGCGCGTGGTCGTGCAAGGCATCACCGGCCGCGAGGGAGCGTTCCACGCCGCGCGGTGCAAAGAGTACGGCACGATCGTCGTCGGCGGGGTGACGCCCGGCAAAGGCGGAACGACGCACGACGGCTTCCCGGTCTGGAATACGGTCGCCGAGGCGGTGGCGAATGAAGGGGCGGACTGCGCGCTGATCTTCGTCCCGCCGCCGGCGGCCGCCGACGCGATCATGGAGGCCGCCGCGGCGGCGATCGCCCTGGTCGTGTGCATCACCGAGGGGATTCCGGTCGGCGACATGGTCAGGGCGAAACATTATGTGGCCGGGACCCCGAGCCGGCTGATCGGACCGAACTGCCCCGGCGTCATCACGCCGGGCCAGGCCAAGATCGGCATCATGCCCGGCCACATCCACCTGCCGGGCCCGGTCGGCGTCGTCTCGCGCAGCGGCACCCTGACCTACGAGGTCGTGGGCCAGCTCACCGGGCGAGGCATCGGGCAATCGACGTGCGTCGGAATCGGCGGCGATCCCGTCCACGGCACCAGCTTTGTCGACGTGCTGCGGCTCTTCAACGACGATCCCGAGACCCGGGCCATCATGATGATCGGCGAGATCGGCGGCACCGCCGAGGAGGACGCGGCGGCGTTCGTCAAGTCGCACGTGAAGAAGCCGGTCGTCGCGTTCATCTGCGGCCAAACGGCGCCGCCCGGACGACGGATGGGGCACGCCGGCGCGATCATCGCGGGCGGCAAGGGAACGGCGGCGGAGAAGATGCGAGCGCTCGAGGATGCCGGGGCCACGCTCGTCAAGAGCCCGGCCGACATGGGGGCCACGATGGCGAGGGTGATCGGACGATGACGATGCAGCGGACGCTCGCCATCGTCAAGCCCGACGCGGTGGCCAAGGGCGTTGCCGGGGAGATCATCACGCGCATCGAGCGCGCCGGCTTCACCATCCTCGCGGCGAAGCTCGTCCACATGTCGCTCGCCGAGGCGCGCGGCTTCTACATCGTCCACCGGGAGCGGCCGTTCTACGAGAGCCTCTGCGCGTTCATGACCCAGGGCCCGTGCATGCTCATGGTCCTCGAGGGCGACAATGCGATCCAGCGGTGGCGGGATCTTATGGGAGCTACGGATCCGACAAAGGCCGCGTCGGGGACGATCCGCAAGGACTTCGCCATATCAATCGAGGCGAATGCGGTGCACGGCTCCGACTCTCCGGACTCGGCGTCGTTCGAGATTGCCTACTTCTTCTCGAGCTTCGAGCTCTGCCCCCGGTAGATCCCGACACGTTCGCCGCGCCCGACGACGGCTGGGTCGGTCTGTCGCCCGATCGGCCGGCGGAGTTCGTCGAGCGGCTCCAGAGCCGCCTCGCTATACTCGGACGGGGCGGAAACGTCCGATGATGTGTGTCGGCACGGCGGGAGGAAGCGCATGGTCTTCGCGACGTTGAAGTACGAGCTCACCGACGGGATCGCCGCGGTCACCATCAATCGTCCCGAAAAGAACAACGCGATCTCGATGGAGATGCGCGGCGACTTTCGCGCCCTGGCCGACGAGCTCTACGCGAACGAGGCCGTCCGGGTGGTGGTGTTCACGGGCACGGGCAAGACGTTTTGCGTGGGCGCTGACGTTTCGACGTTCGAGACGGACTGGAACACGCCCCTATTCCGCGCCAACACGCGGCTGCTCACGAGCTTCTTCAACGATCTCGAAGCGCTCGAGAAGCCGCTCATCGCGGCGATCAACGGCACCTGTGTCGGCGGAGGGCTCGAGCTGGCGCTGGCCTGCGATCTTCGGATCGCCGCGCGCTCGGCGCGTTTTGGCCTGCCCGAGAACAATCTGGGGCTCATCCCCGGTATCGGAGGCTGCTCCCGGCTGGTCAAGCTGGTCGGGTTCGGGCGCGCCAAGGAGCTCGTGTTGACGGGCGAGATCGTCAGCGCCGACGAGGCGCTGCGCAGCGGCCTGGTGAACCGGGTCGTGGAAGATGCCGAGCTCATGAGCGAGGCCCGCGCGCTCGCGGCCCGGCTCGCCGCCAAGGCGCCGCAGGCGCTCGGTCTGGCCAAGCGGGTGATCCAGAGCTGCGTGAGCGCCGACCTCCACACCGCCCGGACGCTCGAGAGCTTCGGCCAGTCGATCCTCATCAAGACCGCGGACCACCGGGAGGGCGTGAAGGCCTTCCGGGAAAAGCGCCGCCCGCGCTTCGAGGGGCGCTAGGGACGACGAGATGAAGATCACCAAAGTCCTGGTGGCGAACCGGGGCGAGATCGCCGTGCGGGTGATCCGCGCCTGCCGTGAGCAAGGGATCGCCTCGGTGGCCGTGTTTTCGCAAGCCGATCGCGAGGCGCTCCACGTCCTCATGGCCGACGAGGCGTACCCGATCGGCCCGCCCTCTCCGGCCGAGAGCTACCTCGCGATCGACAAGCTGGTGCGCGTCGCCAAGGCCTCCGGCGCCGACGCCGTCCACCCGGGCTACGGGTTTCTCGCCGAGAATGCCGGGTTCGCCGAGGCCTGCGGTGCCGCCGGCCTCATCTTCGTCGGGCCGCCGGCGGGGGCGATCCGCGCGCTGGGCGACAAGACGGCGGCGCGCCGGATCGCGCGCCAGCTGGGCGTCCCGACGGTCCCGGGAACGTTCGAGCCGGTATCCGGGCACGACGCCGTGCGCGCGGCGGCCCGCGCGATCGGCTATCCGCTCATGATCAAGGCCGCGCTGGGCGGGGGCGGGAAGGGCATGCGCGTCGTCCGCGCGGAGACGGAGCTCGAGAGCGCCCTCGCTCTGGCGCGGAGCGAGGCCGCGTGGGCCTTCGGCGACGGCGCCGTCTATCTCGAGCGCTACCTGGTGGAGCCGCGACACATCGAGGTGCAGGTGCTGGCCGACCTCCAGGGCCGCGTCATCCACCTGGGTGAGCGCGAGTGCTCGATTCAGCGTCGCCACCAGAAGCTCGTCGAGGAGTCGCCGTCGCCGTTCGTGGACGACGCAATGCGCGAGCGTCTGGGTGAGGCCGCGTGCCGGATCGCGAAAGCGGCCGGGTACGTCAACGCCGGTACGGTCGAGTTCCTCGTGGACGCGGAGGGGCGCTTCTACTTCCTCGAGATGAACACGCGGCTGCAGGTCGAGCACGGGGTGACCGAGATGGTCACCGGCATCGATCTCGTTCGCGAGCAGCTGAGGATCGCCGCCGGTGAGTCGCTCGGATACGCGCAGGAGGCGGTGGCGCTGCGCGGCGCGGCGATCGAGTGTCGCATCAACGCCGAGGACCCCTTCGCCGGCTGGATGCCGTCGCCCGGCACCATCACCGGGCTCCGCGCGGCCAGCGGCCCGTGGGTGCGCGACGATTCCGGCGCCTACGAGGGCTACACGGTGCCGCGCTTCTACGACACGCTGCTCGCGAAGCTCATCGTCTGGGGGGTCGACCGCCCGACCGCCATTCAGCGGATGGCCCGCGCGCTCGCCGAGTACAAGGTGGTCGGCATCCTCACGACGATCCCGGTCCTCGCCCACATCGTGAGCCACGACGACTTTCGCGCGGGGAAGCTCTCGACCGGCTTCCTCGACCGGATCCTGCCCGCGCTCGCGGCGTCGCGGGACCGGGCGAAGTCGATCGCCGTCATCGCGGCGGTGCTCGCCGAGTACGAGCGCCTGGGCCACCGCACGATCGTCGACGCGCCCTCGTCGGCGCCCGACTGGCGAAGGGGCCGCCACCCGGGCTGGCGACCGTGAAATTCGTCGTGACGGTCGGCGACGCGAGCGAGACGGTCGAGGTGAGCGGCGACGCCGGTCGCTATCGGCTGACCATCGGTCCGGAGGTGTGGGACGTGGATGGGCGACTCACCGCCCAGGGCATATACTCCCTTCTCGTTGGCGGCGTCTCCTACGTCGCCGATGTCCGGGACGAGGCGGGCGCGTGCGTCGTGGACGTCGGTGACGAGCGGTACGTCATCCGGGTGGAGGAGCAGACCCGATTCATCATCCGGACCAAGGGCGGCGCAGGGGCCAGCCTCGGGGCGCAGACCCTCGTGGCTCCGCTGCCCGGTCGGATCGTGCACGTGGCGGTCAAGCCGGGCGATCGGGTCGAGAAGGGCGACACCTTGCTGGTGATCGAGGCCATGAAAATGGAGAACGAGTACAAGGCGGGGAGCTCGGGCACCGTGGCGGAGGTACGGGTCGAAGCCGGCCAGGCGGTGAACGGCGGCGACGTCCTGGTCGTGATCCGCTGATGGCCGACGTGGCGATCCAGTTCAAGGACGTCAACAAGTGGTACGGAAAGCTCCAGGTTCTCAGCGCGATCAACCTCTCGGTGGCGGGCGGCGAGGTCGTGGAGGTGTGCGGGCCGTCGGGCTCGGGGAAGTCGACGTTGATCCGCTGCGTGAACGGGCTCGAAGGGATCCAGGGCGGCGACCTGGTCGTGCTCGGCGAATCGATCATGCGGCGCGGCGTGAGCATGTCCGCGCTGCGGACGCGCGTGGGCATGGTGTTCCAGTCGTTCAACCTCTTTCCGCACATGACCGTCCTCGAAAACATCACGCTCGCGCCCGTCAGGGTGCGGGGCCTCAGCGTCGCCGAGGCCGAGAAGACCGCGCGCGCGCTCCTCGAGCGCGTGCGCATCCCCGACAAGTCGGGTCACTATCCCGCCAACCTGTCGGGCGGGCAGCAGCAGCGGGTCGCGATCGCGCGGGCGCTCGCGATGCAGCCGAAGATCATGCTGTTCGACGAGCCGACCTCCGCCCTCGATCCGGAGATGATCAACGAGGTGCTCGACGTCATGACCGACCTCGCCAAGGAAGGCATGACGATGATGGTCGTCACCCACGAGATGG
>QHSR01000197.1:18612-32013 GCA_003221635.1 Candidatus Rokuibacteriota bacterium
CCCCGAAGCCTTCTTCGCCGCGGCGAAGTCGGACCGCGCGAAGGAATTTCTGTCGAAGATCTTATCCCACTAATCGGAGGGTACTGATGACGCGCATGCGCTCTGTCGTTGTCGGCCTGGCCCTGGCTCTCTGGCTCGTGCCGCCGGCCGGGGCCCAGCCGGATACGCTCGCGAAGATCAAGGAGACGGGCGTCCTGACGATCGGGACGCGCACGGGCTCACCACCCTTCGCGTACGTCAACAAGAACAACGAATGGGTCGGCTTCTCGATCGACCTGGTCGAGCAGCTGGTGAAGCCGTCGGTCGAGAAGGCGGTCGGGCGGGCGATCAAGGTCGAGAAGAAGGAGTCCACGCCGCCGACGCGGATCCCGCTCCTCTCCTCGAACGCCGTCGATCTCATCGCCGGCACGATGACCGACACGCCGCAGCGGCGCGAGGTCGTGGACTTCAGCCTGACGTTCTTTTACACCGGCGCGCAGTTTCTGGTGAAAAAGGGCAGCCCCATCAAGGGCGTCAACGACCTCGCCGGCAAGCGCGTCGCCGCGCAGCAGGGCGCGACCAACGCCAAGATCCTCCGCGTGAAGTATCCGCAGGCGCAGCTGCGCGAGTTCCCGGATCAGCCGGCGGCGTTCCAGGCGCTCCTCCAGGGCCAGGTGGACGCGTACACGAACGACGGGATCCAGCTGTATGGGCTCAAGGCCAAGGCGCCCAAGCCTGACGAATGGGATGTCGTCGGTGATTTCTATTCGGAGGAACCCTACGGCATGGCCCTGCGCAAGGGCGACGCCAAGTTCAAGGCGGCCGTCGACGCCGGCCTCAAGAACGGCTTCGAGTCCGGCAAGTATTTCGAGATCTACGAGAAGTGGTTCGGGCCGAAGGGCGAGCTGCCGTATCCGATGACGGCGCAGGTGAAGGCGTATCTCCTGAAGCAGATCGGCAAGTAGCGCGTCGGGCCGGCGGTCGGTGAACTACCAGTTCAAGTGGAGCGTGCTCTGGAGCGGCCAGTCCGGGAGCTGGCTGCTCCAGGGCCTGCTCACCACGCTCGAAATCTCCCTGCTGGCCTGGGTGCTGGCGGTGGCGCTCGGAATCGTGTCCGGCGCGATGCGCACGATGCCGTGGAAGCCGCTCCGGGCGCTCGCGACGTTCTACGTCGAGTTCTTCCGCAACGTGCCGCTGCTGGTCTGGATGTTCTTCTGGTACTTCGGTGTCCCGCCGCTGTTGCCGGGCGGCGCGCGGGAGTGGCTTTTCAACCACGGCGCCGAGTTCTGGGCGGGCATGTTCGCTCTCGGCGTCTATCACGGCGCCCGCATGTCCGAGGTCATCCGCGCCGGCATCCTCGCGATCCCGCGGACCCAGTTCGAGGCCGCGGTGGCCATGGGGCTGACGACCTTCCAGGTCTACCGGCTGGTCATCGTGCCCATCGCGCTCCGGCTCATCGTGCCGCCGGCCACCAGCGAATCGCTGAACCTCCTCAAGAACTCGTCGGTCGCGCTCACGATCAGTGTGGCCGAGCTGACGTTCCAGACGCGACAGATCGAGACGTACACCGCCAAGGCCATCGAAGCGCTCACCGCCGGCACCGTCATCTACCTCGTGCTCTGCGTCGGGATCGCGGCGATCATGGCCCGCGTCGAGCGCCGCTTCGCGATCCCCGGCCTCATCGCGCGGGGAGGCTGAGCGTGCTCGACTTCGGCGTCATCGCCTCGAACTTTAGGTTTTTGGTCGTCCAGGGGTTGTTCGGGCTCGGCGGCTTCGCCGGGGGCACGCTCCGCCTGGCGATCCCGGCCATCGTGCTGGGGTTCGTCCTCGGGATCTTCATCGGTCTCGCGCGGCTGGCGCGCTCGCGCTGGATCCGCCTGCCGGCGACGCTGTACGTGGAGTTCTTCCGCGGGGTGCCGCTCGTCATGGTGATCTTCTGGATCTGGTTCATCATCCCGCAGCTCCTGAGGCTCCCGATCCCGGAGTACGGGGTGGCGCTCACGGCGTTCGTGATCTTCGAGGCCGCCTATTTCGGCGAGATCGTCCGGGCCGGTATCCAGTCCGTCCCCCGGGGCCAGGTCGAGGCGGCGACCGCCGTCGGGCTGACCGGCGCTCAGACCATGCGCTTCGTCGTTCTGCCGCAGGCCATCCGCAACATGGTGCCGGCGCTGGTGACGCAGATGATCGTGCTCTTCAAGGACACCTCGCTCGCCTCGATCATCGGCTACGTGGATCTGACCAAGGCGGCCCAGATCGTCAACAACCGCGAGATCAAGCCGTTCGAGCTCTACCTCTTCGTCGCGGTCGTGTACTTCGCGTTCACCTACTCGATGTCGCGGTACGCCCGGCGATTCGAACGGCGGCCGAGCGCCGTCTGACAAGGCGCCAGACGAGCCCCGCCGGCCTCTCGCCCGTGGCTCGGCCTCCCCCGGGCGCGGCTCTTCTACTTGATGGCGCCGGCGGTCAGGCCGGAGACGTAGTAGTCGAGGAAGAAGACGTAGAGGACCACGATCGGCACCGACGCCAGAACGGCGCCGGCCATCAGCGACCCCCAGTAGTAGATGTCGCCGCGGATCAGCTCGCTCGTGACGCCCACGCTGGCGGTGATCTGGTCCGAGGAGGACGTGAACGTGAGCGCGTAGATGAACTCGTTCCAGGAGAGCGTGAAGGCGAAGAGCGCCGCGCAGACCAGACCCGGCACCGCGATCGGTAGCACGATCCGCCAGAGCGCCTGGATGCGCGTGGCGCCGTCCACCATGGCGCACTCCTCGACCTCCTTCGGGACGGTGCGGAAGTAGCCCATGAGGAGCCACGTGCAGAAGGGGACGAGGAACGTCGGGTAGGTCACGACGAGCGCCCACTTCGAGTCGCCGAGACCGAGCCAGTTCACCACCTGGGCGAGCGGCAGGAACAAGAGGGACGTCGGGACCAGGTAGGTGACGAAGATGCCGGTGCCGAGGGTGCCGACGGCGAAGAACTTGAGCCGCGACAGCGCATAGGCGGCGATCGTCCCGATGACGAGCGACACGAAGGTCGACAGCACGGTGACCAGCAGGCTGTTCTTCGTCCACGTGAGGAAGGCCGTGTCCCACAGGAGCTTCGTGTAGTGCTCGAGGGTCGGCCCCTTCGTGATGAGCAGCGGCACGGCGTTCCGGTCGTAGAGCTCCTTGTTCTGCTTCAAGGACGTCAGCGCCATGTGGTAGAAGGGAAACAGCGCGAAGATCAGGAACGGCACCAGCAGCAGGTGCATGGCGATCCGCTGCGTGAGCTTTCGGCGCGTCATCAGTAGGCCTGCTTTCGGACGAACCGGAGCTGCGCCCACACGACGATCATCAGCACCGGGAAAAGATAGAGCGAGATCGCGGCGCCTTCTCCGATTCGACCCGTCTCGAGCCCGACCTGGCGCGCCAGCGTCGCGAAGAGGTGGGTCGAGTTGATCGGGCCACCGTGGGTGAGCACGAAGACGATGTTGAAGTCGCTGAAGGTGAAGATCGTGGAGAACAGCGTGACGTGCCAGAAGCGCGCGATCGGGCCGGCCCCGTCGGCCTCCGCCGCCTCGTAGAGCTCGCGCGGGATCGAGACCAGCCCGGCCAGGATCGTGATGACGAAGAACGGCAGGCCGCGCCAGATGTTGACCACGACGACCGCCGTCATCGCGTAGTACCGCTGGCCGAGCCAGTTCGGCCCGGGCGGATCCATGAGGCCGAGGGCCAGGCCGGTCCAGTTCACCACGCTGTAGAGCGAGTTGAACATCCACCACCAGCCGAGCGTCGACAGCGCGGTCGGGATCACCCACGGGAGCAGCACCGCGCCGCGGATCAGCCGCTTGAACCAGAGCGGCTGGTTGAGGATCATGGCCAGCGACAGCCCCAGGACGAGCTTGAAGCCGACCGCAGCCCCGGTGAAGACGAAGGCGTTCTGGAAGGTCTGGCGGAAGGCGTCGCTTCCCCAGAGGTTGACGAAGTTCCGGATACCGATGAAGTGGCTCGGCCGGCCGATGAAGGCGTTCGAGACGGAGAAATACAGGGCCATGCAGAAGGGATAGGCCACGAGGAGCAGCAGCAGGAAGAGCGCCGGGCTCACGAAGACCGGGCCCAGCCACTCCTCGCGATCGAGGAGGTTCCCGACCCGCGCGCGCAGCGACACGCGGGCCGGCACAGCAGCGACGCCGACGCGTCCGATCGCCATGATCAGCTCACCCCGCTACGATTTTCTTCATCTCGTTCTCCGCCCAGACGATGGCATCCTTGGTCGGCGTGCCCGTCACCGCCTTGGCGATCATGTTGGGCATGATGAACGAGTTGGTGATGAGTTGCACCTTGTCGCTCGGCGGCGCCGGCCAGCCGTAACAGTGGTACTGCACGCCCTCGGCCTTGAGGCCGGCATACTTCGGATCCGTCTTGAGCACGGGATGGTCCTGTAGCTTCTCGTAGACCGGCAAGTTGAAGGCGTCCGCCGACATGATGTACTCGTCGTAGACCTCTCGCTTCCCGAGCAGATAGCGGATGAACTCCTTCGCCGGCTCCGCGTTCTTGGAGAACTTCCAGATGGCGATGTGGCGCGGCACGTCGGTCTCGTGGCGGCCCGCGGGCCCGCCGGGCGTCCGGTGATGGTTGATGGTGTCGGCGGTCGGGAGCTTCATCTGCTTGGCCACGATGTAGGCGCTGACCGGGTTGTGGATCCAGCCGGCCTTGCCCTGCTGGATCGCCTGGTTGTTGCTCGCGTCGTCCCAGGAGAGGACTTCCGGCTCCATGCAGTCCCGGAACATCTTCTTGTACCACTCGATCATCAGCGCGGTCTGGGGAGTGTTGATCCGGACGGTCTTGCCGTCCTTGTCGATCTCCATCCCCCCGAACGACCAGAGCACCGGGCCCGCCGTCGAGATCGAGTCGTAGTTCTGGCTGATGGGAATCCCCACCGGGTTCCCCATCTTCTTCAGCTCCTTGCCCACCGTGTAGAGATCCTCCCAGGTGTCGGGGATCTTGAGCCCCGCCTTCTTGAAGAGATCCTCCCGGTAGGTGGCCACGAACATGGCGTGGTACTGCGGAACCGCCCGCCACGTGCCGTGGACGCGGGCGGTCTCCGCGGCCGAGGAGAGCACCTTGCCGTACTTCTTCTCGAGGTCCGCCACCACGTCCCCGAGATCGATCAGCTGGCCCTCGTAGAGCCAGGGGAAGTGCATGCGCATCTCGACGAGATCGTGGCCGGCCTGCGACTGGACCTCGGACGCGTACTTGGCCGCCTGCTGGGCCGCGGCGATGTGGTCGATCTTGAGCTTGATCCCGGTGTCTTTCGTGAACCGCTGGCCGATCTCGGCCAGCTTCTTGTCCATGAGCGGCGCGAAGTTGTTCCAGCAAAGGTACGAGATTTCCCGCTGCTGGCCGCGCGCGGGCGGGATGCCCGTGGCGAGGACGCCGGCGAGACCCGCGCCCGTCGTGGTGGTCAGGAAGTGGCGCCGCGTGATCGCTGACATGACTCCTCCTCTTTCATTCACAGAGCGGGCCCGTCCGGGTCACGGACAGCGTCGGCATGATACCGCACCTGGGCGGAGGTCGGACCAGGCGTCTCCCCTATGCATCCGCTTTCGCATCCTTCGGCCTCCAGTCCCGGTACCGCTCGCGTAGCACCTTCTTGTCGAACTTCCCGACGCTGGTCTTGGGGACGGCGTCGATGATCTCGACCTCGTCGGGCAGCGCCCATCTGGCGAGCTTCGGCCGCAGGAAGTCGAGGATCTCCGGGGGCTCGATGACGCACCCCGGTTTCGGCACCACGCAGGCGAGGGGCCGCTCGACCCACTTGGGATGGGGCACCGCGATGACCGCCGCCTCGAGCACCTTCGGGTGCGCCATGATCAGGTTCTCGACGTCCACGCTCGAGATCCACTCGCCGCCCGACTTGATCAGGTCCTTGGTCCGGTCGGTGATCTGGACGTAGCCCTCGGCGTCGATCGTGGCGACGTCCCCGGTGCGGAACCAACCGTCCGCCGTGAAGCGGTCCGCCGACTCGAGGTTGTCGTAGTACGACGCGACGACCCAGGGACCGCGCACCTGGAGCTCGCCCATGCCCACCCCGTCCCACGCCAGCTCGTTTCCGGAATCGTCCACGATGCGAGCGTCGACACCGACCGACGGGTACCCGACGCGCGCGAAGACGTCGTAGCGCTTCTCCTCCGGCCAGTCGGCCATGTAGCTCTTGAGCCGCGTGACCGTTCCGAGCGGCGTCATCTCGGTCATGCCCCAGGCGTGGGACATCTGGACGCCGAAGTGCTTCGCGTACGCCTGCTGGAGGCTCCGGGGCGCCGCGGAGCCGCCGATCGCGATCGTCCGCAGGGACGAGATGTCGAAGCCCTCTGTCTCGCAGAGCTCCTTGATGGCGATCCACACCGTCGGCACCGCGCCGGTGAAGGTCACCTTCTCCGTCTGGATGAGCCGGCAGAGGTCGCGCGGCTGCGGATTCGGGCCGGCGAAGATCTGATCGGCGCCCACCATGACCGCCGTGAAGGGCAGGCACCAGGAGTTGGCGTGGAACATCGGCACGATGTGCAGGATCCTGTCGTTCTCGGAGATCGCGAACTGATCGGCCATCGCCTCGGCCAGACAGTGCAGGAACATCGCGCGGTGCGTATAGACGACGCCCTTGGGATGACCCGTGGTGCCCGACGTGTAGCACATCCCGGCGGCGTCGGTCTCCTCGAGCTCGGGCCAGCCGCTCACCGGCTCCGCGCCCGCCACCAGCGCCTCGTACTCCGCGTGCGCCGCGGAGGTCGGGCCCGATGATCCGAGGGCGCCGGCGCCCTCGGGCATCACGACGATCCGCCGCACGGTCGGAAGCTTGTGGCGGAACGTCTCCAGCAGCGGCAGGAGGCTCGCGTCGACGAAGATGATCGAGTCGGCGGCATGGTTGACGATGTATGTCAGGTCGTGCGCCGAGAGCCGGATGTTGAGGGTGTGCAGGATCGCGCCGGAGAGCGGCACCGCCCAGTAGAGCTCGAGGTGGCGGTGACTGTTCCACGCGAACGTCGCCACGCGGTCGCCCCGGCGGACGCCGAGCGCCGCGAGAGCTCCGGCGAGTCGCGTCGTGCGCTCGGCGAACTCCCCGTACGTGTACCGGAAGGGCGGGCCGTCCGGCACGCGCGTGGCGATCGTCTTCCGGGCGAAGAGGCGCCGGCTCCGCTCGAAGAAATGGGTGAGCGTGAGCGGGTAGCGCATCATGAGGTCGTCGAAACGCGCGTTCACCGTGATCGCCCTCCCGGCGCCATCTCTCATGGTATCGTGAGTCCGGCATGCGCTCCCGCTGGAATGACGCCGAGGCGAGCCCGTTCCAGGGTCTCGATCTCCTCGTGTACGCGTCGCGCCTGGTGGGCGCCGAAACCTCGCTGGTGATCTGGGGCGGGGGTAACACCTCGATCAAGACCCGCGAGCGTGACCACCGCGGCCGGGAGATCGCCGTGCTCCGGGTCAAGGGCAGCGGGTCCGACCTCAAGTCCGTCCAGCGCAAAGACTTCCCCGGCGTGCGCATGGACGACATCGCAGCGCTCCTCGACCGCGACGAGATGAGCGACGAGGAGATGGTGGGCTATCTCGCCCACACGCTGCAGGAGCCGGGGGGCGTGCGCCCGTCGATCGAGACCCTGCTGCACGGGTTTCTCGCGGCGCCCGTGGTCGTCCACACGCACGCCGACGCCGTCGTGTCCCTCACGAACAACGACCGAGCGCACGAGGTGCTCCAGGGCGTCTACGGTAAGGACGTCATCGCGCTCGGGTACCGGCGCCCGGGATTCCGGATCTCCCGGGACGTGGCCGACGCGATCGCCGACCGGCCGGAGGCGAAGGCGCTCCTGCTCGAGCGTCACGGCACGATCACCTGGGGGGCGACCGTCCGGGACGCGTACGAGGCCTCGATCGAGCTGATCACGCGCGCGGAGGAGGCCATCGCCGAGCGCAAGAAGGACCGAAGGGTCTTCGGGGGTGCGCGCGTGCCCATCCGCGAGCCGGCGGTCCGGCGCGAGACGGCGCTGACGGTCGCGCCACGGGTTCGCGGCCTGCTGGGTCGCAAGAACCGCGTGATCGTGACCTTCGACGACTCGCCAGGAGTGACCGAGTTCGTGTCTTCAGTGGACGCGTCCCGAGTCTCGCAGATCGGGCCGGCCACCCCGGATCACACGATCTACGCCAAGCGCCTGCCGTGCTTCGTCGCCGCCAACGGCTCCGAGGCCGGCGCGACCCTGCTGGAGACGATCGAGCGGTCCGTCGCGCGATTCGTCGTCGACTACACGCGCTACTTCGAGGAGAACCGGTTCGAGGGCGCGCAGCTGCTCGACCCGCTCCCGCGCGTCGTCCTGGTGCCCGGGCTCGGAATGTTCACGGCGGGCAAGGACCGGCGCACCGCCGGCATCGTCAGCGACATTTACCACCATACGATCAATGTGCTCGGCAACGCGGGGGCCTTCGGCGACTACGTCTCGCTTTCCCCGAAGGACGCCTTCGACGTCGAGTACTGGCCGCTCGAGCTCTACAAGCTCACGCTGGCGCCGCCGGAGAAGGAGCTGGCGCGCCGGATCGCGCTCGTCACCGGCGGCGGCTCCGGGATCGGGCGGGCCGTCGCCCGGCGTCTGGCGGCCGAGGGCGCCCACGTCGTCGTGGGCGACGTCGACGGCGCCACGGCCCGCAAGACCGCCGACGAGATCGTGGCGGCTGTCGGGGCGGGCCGGGGGCTGGGGCTCGAGATGGACGTGACGCGCGAGGCGTCGGTGCGCGCCGCCTTCGAGGAGACGGTGCTCGCCTACGGCGGCCTCGACGTTCTCGTGTCGAACGCGGGGGTCGCGCACTCCTCGCCGGTCGTCCGCCTGGCGCTGGCGGACTGGGAACGCTCGTTCGCGGTCAACGCCACCGGTCACTTCATCGTGGCGCGCGAGGCCATGCGGGTGCTCACCGCGCAGGGGCTCGGCGGCGCGCTCGTCTTCGTCGCCACCAAGAACGTGATGTCGCCGGGCAAGGACTTCGCCGCATACTCGGCGGCGAAGGCGGCCGAGGCCCAGCTTGCCAAGGTGCTGGCCCTGGAGGGCGCCCCCCACGCCATACGCTCGAACATCGTGAATCCGGATGCCGTCTTCCAGGACTCCAAGCTCTGGTCGGACGAGGTCCGACGCGAGCGCGCCGCGGCCCAGGGGATCGGCGTGGATCAGCTCGAGGACTTCTACCGCAAGCGCAACCTCCTCGGCGTCGGCATTCTTCCTGAGGACGTCGCCGAGGCCGTGCTCTTCCTCGCCTCGGAGCGATCCGCCAAGACCACCGGTTGCACGCTGACGGTGGACGGCGGCGTGCGGGACGCGTTCCCGCGGTGACCCGCGTGCTCGGCTTCGGCGCCCAGCTCTCGCTCCATCCGCCGGCCGAGCAGTTCGAGCTCGTCCAGCGCCTGGAAGCCCTCGGGTACGACTCGGTGTGGACCGGAGATCACGTCTCGTTCCATAACCCGATCTACGAGTCACTCACGCTACTCGCGTCCTACGTGCCCATCACGCACCGGATCAAGCTGGGCGTCGCCGTCTATCTGCTGGCGCTCCGCGCGCCGGCCGTGGCGGCGAAGGCGGCGGCGACCCTCGACGTGCTCTCGGGCGGCCGGCTCGTCTTCGGCGTCGGCGTCGGCGGCGAGAACCCGAAGGAGTTCGCGCTCTGCGGCGTGCCGCACAAGGAGCGCGGGGCACGGGTGAACGAGGGCATCGACGTCGTGCGCGCGCTCTGGCGTGACACGCCGGCCACGTTCAACGGCCGGTTCACGCGATTCGACTCGGTCTCGATCGATCCCAAGCCCATCCAGCAATTTCCGCCGATCTGGATCGGCGGCCGCTCCGACGCGGCGCTGACGCGCGCGGGCCGGCAGGGCGACGGCTGGGTGTCGTACGTCGTGCAGCCGGACCGCTACGCCCAGAGCCTCGACAAGATCCGGGCGGCGGCGGCCGCCGCCGGCCGCTCGCTCGACGGGTTCACGGCGGCCCATCTGGTCTTCATCACGGTGGGGCGAGACTTCGACGCCGCGAAACGGGCGTGGGTGAGCGTCCTCAGCAAGCGGTACGCGCAGGACTTCGAGCCGCTCGCCAAGCGGTACGGCGTCATCGGGACACCCGAGCAATGCGCGGAGCAGCTCGACGCCTTCCGCGCGGCCGGCTGCAACTATTTCCTCATGAGCGCGATCGGCGAGCCCCGGGACGAGCGCGCGCAGCTCGAGACGATCGCCGCCGAGATTCTCCCGCGCTTCAGGTCGCGCTGAGCGGGGGCCATCTGACCGCGGCGTGAAGCTCACGTTCCTGTGTCCGCATCTGCGCATCGCCGGCGGGGTGCGCGCGATCCTCACGTACGCGGACCGGCTCGCGGCCGGGGGGCACCAGGTCGACGTCGTGGTGCCGGCCAAGGGACGGGGCCGGGCGTTCTGGCGATCGTTGAGGAGCGCCGGGCCCGACTGGCTCCCCAGCTTCCGGGCGCGCATCGTCTGGGTGGACCGCTGGCGGGCGGAGACCCTGCCCGACGGCGACGCGGTGCTCGCGACGGCGTGGCAGTCGGCGGCCCCGGTCGCGGCGGCGCCGGCGCGCTGCGGGCGGAAGTTCTACTTCGTGCAGCACTACGAGAGCCTCTACCATGGCGAGCCGGCGGCCGTGGACGCGACGTACCGGCTGCCGCTCCGGAAGATCGTCATCTCCACGTGGCTCCGCGACATCATGCGCGAGCGGTTCGACAGCGAGTCCGAGATTCTCGTGACCCCGGTCGACCTCGCCTTGTTCCGTGCCGTTCCGGTCACGGTCGAGACATCGCGGCCGCGCGTGCTGATGCTCCACCATGCGTACGCGTGGAAGGGGACCGCCGATGGCTTCGAGGCGGTCGCGCGCGTGAAGGCGCGCCACCCGCGGCTGCATCTCGTGGGCTTCGGCGTCACGGCGCCGCGGGCGGACACGGCCTACGACGAGTTTCACGTGAACCCGCCCCAGGGCCGGCTCGCGTCCCTCTACAGCGGCTGCGAAATTTACCTCTGTCCCTCGTGGGACGAGGGGCTCGGGATGCCTCCGATGGAGGCGATGGCCTGTGGCGCTGCCCTCGTCACCTACGACAACGGCGGCTGCCGCGACTACGCGCGTGACGGCGAGACGGCGCTCGTCGCGCGGCGGCGAGACGTCGCCGATCTCGCGGTGAAGCTCGAGCGCCTCGCCGCCGATCCCGAGTTGCGCGCGCGCCTCGCCGCGACGGGCTCGGCATTCGTCAGGGGCGCGTTCGAGTGGGAGCGTGCCGTGCGACGCATGGAAGAGGTGCTCCGTTGACGACGGTGCTTCCCACCGTGGACGCTCCGTGCGCGGTCTGCGGGAGCGGCGGGGCGGACCCCGTCGAGGTGCCGAACGCCGGCGTGCTCGGGGCGTCGCTCTTCGGCCGAGCGTGGTCCGGCCTCGAGCTGCCGCGTCATCTCTCGCACTTCACACCAGCGACGCTCGAGCTGGTGCTTGGCAAGGCCGACGGCCGGATCGTCTGGTGCTGGCACCATGCGAAGCCGCGCTCGACTTGTGGAGTCTGTCGGCGCTGCTGCGCGATCGCGGCTGGAACAGGCTCGCGAAACTGACCGAGTCGCGGCCGGTCTACGGTGTGCTGAAGCTCGGCTTGGAGGTGTCGCTCCCGCTCGTGCGCCAGGCACGGCGGGGAGACGCGATCAGGGTTGGCGTCGTCCGGGATCGCTCGGTGTAGCGAAGGCGGAGGGCGAGTGGAGCCGGGCGGCAAGGTTGGCGAGCTGCCGCTCTAGTTCGGCCAGGCGCTTCGCCAGGCGGTCACGCTCCTCACGCAGTGACTTGGTCGCCGACGCCATGTGTTCCGCGAGGCGTCGCTCCCGTTCGGCCCGCTGTCGCGTATCGAAAGTATCGGTGGGGACCTTGTCCATACCGTCGCCCATCGGAGCAAGAGCGGTGCCGGACGACCAAGCCTTTCACACCGCGCCCTTCCAAAACCGGAAACCGTGCACTCTGTCACCTCCGACCTTCGAGCTCGGTCAAGCTGACACGCCGGGGCCGTCTGGAGCCGCGTGCTAGAATCGGCGCGAGATGCCGATCTACGAGTACGAGTGCCATGACTGTCGCAGACGGGTCAGCCTCCTCGTGCTTCGCCCCTCGGTGGCGCCGTCGCCGACCTGTCCGCGCTGCGGCGGCTCGGCCCTCTCCCGCCTGATGTCGCGCTTTGCCACCGTGAAGTCGGAAGAGGCCCGGCTTGATGCCCTCGGCGACCCGTCCAGCCTCGGGGATCTCGACGAGAACAACCCGGCGAGCGTCGCCAGGTTCATGAAGAAGATGGGCCGGGAGTTCGGGGACGAGCTCGGTGACGATTTCGAGTCCGCCATGGACGAAGCGATGGAAGAGGGTGAGGGCGCCGGGGAGGGGGAGGCCGAATCCAGCGGTCCCTCCGACGCATCCGACGACCCGTGACCTTATGACGCCGGCCGAGGCGAGCGTATGAAGGGAGTGCGAGCCGCAGGGCGTCGAGGGGCTGGGGCCCCGCCGGCCGAGGCGAGCGTATGAAGGTCCTGATCCGTGACCGTCTCGAGGCGGTGGGGGCCCCCGCGTGGGATGGGCTCGTCGCGGCAACGGGGTTGCGCTCGCCGTTTCTCTCCTGGACGTGGCAGCGTGAATGGGCGCGCGTATTCGCGGCGGATCGCCGGCTCGAGATCCGCTGCGTGGAGGACGGGTCCGGCGGCCTGGTCGCGGTCCTCCCGCTCTACGAGGCGGCGCCGGGTGCAATGCAGATCCTCGGGGGCGCCGACGTTTCCGACTATCTCGATCTAATTGCGGTACAGGGGCACGAGGAAGAGGCGTGGATGGCGCTGCTCCAGTCCCGTACGGCGGAGCGCGTCGAGTGGGAGCTGCACGCCGTACCGGCCGCCTCGACGACCGTCACCGCACTCCCCCAGCTCGCCCCCGCATACGGCCTCGCCGCGTCGGTGGCCGTGGAAGAACGATGTCCAGTCCGCGCCCTGCCGTCCTCCTGGGAGACCTACCTCGCCAGCCTGTCCGGGAAACACCGCCACGAGCTCATGCGAAAGATGCGACGCCTCGAACGGGACGCCCCGGACGCCCGTGTGTCATGCGCGAGCGCCCCGGCCGAGATCGAGGCCCGGTTCGGCGAGTTTCTCCACCTCCACCGGCGCTCGCTGGCGGGCAAGGCGCGTTTCATGGACGACCGCATGGAGAGGTTCTTCCGGCGTGCTCTCATCGCGTTTGCCGAGCGTGGCGCGTCCCGGCTCTGGTTCCTGGACACGTCGTCGGGCCCTATCGCGACCTTCGTCACGATCGAGTGGGACGGCACGGTCGGCCTCTACAACTCGGGATTCGACCCCGAGCGCGCCGCGCTCTCGCCGGGCGTGGTCCTTCTCGTACACCTCGTGCGCGACGCGATCGCGCGG
>QHSR01000198.1 GCA_003221635.1 Candidatus Rokuibacteriota bacterium
CCCCACCGCGTCGGCGTCATGAAGCGAGGCTCGTGGACGCGGTTTGGTAGCGGGGCATCACTTCGGACGCGAAGAGCTCGATGGATCGCATCGCGTTCTCGTGGGTGATGTCGCCCCACTGGAACGAGCAGACGAAGTAATTCGCCCCGGTGGCCAGGTACTCGTCCATGTACTCGAGCACCGCTCGCGGAGTTCCGGCCAGGGCCACCCCGCCGAGGCGGTTGGGATGGGAACCCTGTTTCACCTGGTCGAAGCGCTCGAGCTCGGCGTCGATGTCGCGCCGCAGCTCCCGCGTCGGCAACCCCCTGGGGCGTTCCCCGACGAAGCCGAACGATCCATCCCTGGTCTGCATGAACTGGGTGAGCCCGCGTTTCTCCGCTTCGAGACGGCGCGGCGCGGCGAGGTTCCAGCGATACTTTTCCCACGCGGGCCTGGCGATCCGCATCGCGTCCTCGTCGGTGTCCGCCACCACCAGGTGCACGACGAGGCCGATCATCGGCTCGTCCCCTTGCACCGTGCGGGCGCCCACGCCCTGGTGCTCTTCCCACGCGGCCCGATAACGGGGAACCGCCACCGCCAGCCCGTCGATGGAGCCGACGATGATGGTGTGCATCCGCTCCATCGCCGCCGTCACGGGATTGCGCATGTACCACATCGGCGGATAGGGCTTCTGGAGCGGGCGCAGGTACATCGGGAGATTCTCGAAGCTGTGGAAGCGGCCGGCAAACGTGAGCTGGTCGTGACTGAGACCCTCACGGATGATCGCCAGCGTCTCGAGATAGCGCGCGTAGTTCGTCTCCGGGTCGGCCTCCTGACCCCAGAAATAGGCCTCCATGACGCCCCCGCGGCCCACGCCGATCTCCAGGCGCCCGTCGCTCAGATTGTCGAGCATGCTGATCTCTTCGATGAGGCGCAGCGGATGATGAAGCGGCAGAACGTAGACGCACGGGCCGAATCGCATGCGCGTCGTGCGCTGGGCCACGCTGCCCAGGAACACGTTCTGCGACGGGGCCAGGCTGTGGATCGCCGGTGTGTGGTGCTCCGCGAGATGATACGCGTAGAAGCCGGCCCGGTCGAGGCGCTCGATCTGGACGAGTCGCTCGCGATAGATCTGATCCAGCCGCTGGCCCGGCACCGGCTCGATGTGGTCGAAGACTCCGAATCGCAGTGTCATGCCGCCTCCTCGCCGGGCCCTAGTCGACCGCCTTGTACATCCGCTCGTCATAGAGCGAGCCCGTCATCGTCGCGAGCTTGTCGCGGAACTCGCGCGTCGCCGGCGCCATCGAGTGCGCCTCGACCGCCTTCGCGTCCTTCCACATCTCGATGACCGTGAAATGGTTCGGCCGGTTGGTCTGCTGGACGACCTCGAAGCGCAGGTTGCCGTCGCCCCGCCGGCTCTCGTCGCCGAGCCGCTTGAGCGCCGCGACGGCGTCGTCCTTGCGAGGAGGGATGACGTCGACGTGCGTCGCGATGTAGATGACGTCGCGCACGGAGGCCGCGTCGATGGGGCCGATCGAGAGCCCGGTGTGCACGCGTTCGTCGGTCGGGGCGTTGCGGATCGCCGCGATCTTTTCCCGTGTCTCCATCGAGCTCGCGCCCTTGCCGTGCGCCTCGAACGCCTTCTGATCTTTCCAGATCTCGAGGATCGCGAACTGGTGGGGCTGGTCGATGCGCTGGATCACCTCACAGCGCAGATTGCCGCCCTCTTTGCGGGTCGCCTCGCGGTAGCGCCTGAGCAGCGCTACGCCGTCCGCCTTCGCCGGCGGCATGACCTCGACGTAGGTCACCGAGTAGATATTGCCCTCGATCGGCGGGGACGGCGGGGCTTGCCCTCGCGCGGCGCCGACCGCGCCGATCGCCATCACGACCAGGCCGAGGACGAGAACCCGAAAGAACGGTGCCATGGCGTCACCCCCTTCTGCATGCTACCTCAGGCGGCGAGGGCCGAACGGAGGTTTCGGGCGAACTCGGCGAGGAGCGTGTCGGCCTTCTTCTTGATGACGGGCTGGCCGAACTCTCCGATCCTGCCGAGCACGGCGAGCTCGGTGTCGATCTGCAGACGCGTGCCCCCCTCGCCCGGTGCCAGCGTGAGGCTCATGCGGGCTCGGATCCCGCCGCCCAACCGCCGGTCGTTCGCCTCGGCCCGCATGCGCGCTCGCCACGCGCGGCGATCCTGTTCTTCGACGGTAACGGTGCCCTGAAGGGCGAGGCGGATCGGGCCGACCTGGATCTTGAGGCTCCCTCGATACGCGCTCGGATCGACGACCTCGATGCTCTCGACCCCCGGGACGCAGCGCGCGACCCTCGGGAGCTCCATCAGGAAATCCCACAGGCGCTCTCGTTCCACGGCGATCACGCACTCCTGCGTGAACGTCAACGCGTCCTCCCAGCAACATGGGGGGCCCCGACATGGCCCCCCCATACCCCCCAACGCTCGGCACGCCGCGGCGGAGAGCCGTGGCGCGCCTCGGCCCCCCAACGCTCGGAGCGCCCCGGGAAACCCGTGGCGCTCCTCGATCCGCCTACTCAGCCGGGCGCCGCGCCGCCTCCCACGCTTGCGTGAGCGCCCGTCCGACCATGACCGCAGTCATCTCGCGCTTGTAGGCGGCCGAGCCCCGATGGTCGCTCAGGGGATCCACCGCTCCTTTGACTGCCTCGCCCGCTGCCTGGAGCAAGCTCTCGCTGAGCCGCTGGCCCGAGAGGAGGGCCTCCGCCGCCCTCGCGCGCAGCGGCGTCACCCCGACCGCACCGAGCGCGATGCGCGCCTCGCGGCAGCGCTCGCCATCCGGCTCCAGGGTCACGATTGCGGCGACGGCCACCGTCGCGTAGTCGTCGGCGGTGCGGGGAAGAAACTTGAGGAAGGTCGCCCCGCTCGCAGCGGGGGCGAGGGGAACCGTGACCGCCGTCACGAGCTCGCCCGGCTCGAGCGCGGTCTCGTAGTAGTCGCGGAAGAACTCGTCCAGCGGGAGCTCCCGGTGGCCCCGCGCTCCGCGGATCTCCACCCGGGCGCCGAGCACCAGGAGCGTCACGGGAGGATCTTGGTTCGGGTCGGCGTGAGCAAGCGCTCCGCCGATGGTGGCCATGTGTCGGATCCGGACCGTCGCCACGCGGCGAAACGTCTCGGCGAGCACGGGAAGCCGCTCCCGCACGAGCGGCGAGACCTCCGCCTCTCGATGGGTAACGAGAGCGCCGAGTCGAAGGGCGCCGTTGGTCGCCTCGATCCGGTCCAGCCCCGGGACGTCACGCAGGCTCACGAGGCAGCCCGGACGAACCAGGTGCTGTCTCAGCATGGTCACGAGCGCGGTTCCCCCCGCAACCGCCCGCGCATCCTCGCCATGCTCACGGAGGACGGCCAGGGCTTCATCCAGCGCTCGCGGGGCGCGATACTCGAAGGCGTTCACGCCCGACTCCGCTCGGCCGCGGCTCGGACCGACTCGACGATCTTGTAATAGCCCGTGCATCGGCACAGATTCCCGACCATCCATTCCCGGATCTGCGCGTCGCTCGGGTTCGGGACCGCATCGAGGAGCGCCTTGGCCGACACGACCTGGCCCGGAGTGCAGATGCCGCACTGAAAGCCCCCCGCGTCGACGAATGCCTGCTGAACCGGGTGGAGCCGCTCGTCGTCGGCGAGTCCTTCGATCGTGGTGACGGCGTGGCCATCCGCGAAGACCGCCAGCGCAATACAGGAGCTGATCATCTTCCCGTCCAGCAGGACGGTGCACGCTCCGCAGACGCCGACGCCACAGCCTTCCTTGGAGCCGGTGAGCCCCAGATCGTACCGGAGGCAGTCGAGGAGAGTGCGGTAGGTGGGAATCTCTACCTCGCGCGACGTCCCGTTGACGATGAGGCGGATCACACGAGTCACGATCGCCGCTCCTTCTCTTTGAGCGCGAAGTAGACCTTCTCGGCCGTGATGGGGAGGTCGAGGATGCGGACTCCGCACGCGTCGGCGACCGCGTTGGCGATGGCCGGCGCGACCGCGCTGATGCTTCCCTCGCCGATGGCCTTGGCGTTGAACGGTCCCGGCCCCACCGGGTCTTCCAGGAGCACGGTGGTGAGCGGGGGAATATCCTGAATCGTCGGGAGCTTGAAGTCACCCAGGCTGAGCGTGCTGATCTGTCCGTCTTCGGTCTTCATTTCCTCCATCAGCGCGAACCCGAGCCCCTGGATGAGCCCGCCCTCGATCTGTCCCTGGTGGCCGATGGGATTGATGATGGTGCCGACGTCGTGCGCCGTCGTGAAGTGGCGCACCGTCACCTGGCCCGTCGCCGGATCGACCGCGACCTCGGCGACCTGGGCGGTGAAGGACGTGACCGCGCCGTGCACCTTCGCATCGTAGAAGTGCGACGCCTCCAGCGTTCGCCCCTCCCTCGCGGCGGCCTGAGCGATCGCGGCCAGGGAGCTCGCGGGCTCTCCGAGCTTCGCGGCGTCCGCCTGGATCTGCTCCTTGAGCTTTTCAGCCGCGTGATACGCGGCTCGGCCGCCCGTGTGCGTGACCCGGCTCCCGCCCACGCCGGAGTCGGTCGTGAAGTCGTCGGTGGTGGCGACTTCGATCTCCACCTCGTCGAGGGACAACCCGAGCACCTCGGCGACGACTTGACGGAGAACCAGGTGGGCGCCCGTCCCCGTGTCGGGCAGCGCGATCAACACGCTCACCTTGCCGTCGGTCTCCAGGCGCACGCGGGCATTCGTGAATCCCACGCCGATGTGGCGGTGCGTCATGGCGGCGCCGCGTCCTATCCACGGTCCGGGCTTGGGCTCGGACCAATGGCTCGCCTTGAGCGCGGCCTCGAGCGTGTCGCTGGCCCGCACGTGCTCGAGATGGTGGCCGTTGGCGAGGAGATCTCCGTCGCGCAGAAGATTGCGCCGTCGGAACTCGGCCGGATCCAGCGATAGCTCTCGCGCCATCATGTCCATGTGCGACTCCCCGGCGAAGACCATCTGGGGTTCGCCGGGCGACCGGGCGTGACCGCAAGGGATATTGTTGCTATAGATGCAGAACGACTCGATCGAGAGATGGGGAATCCGGTAGACCCCGGCTCCCATGCCGCTTCCTCCCAGATTCACGCTCGGCGCCGGCTTGAAGGCGGCGTAGGCCCCGCTGTTGAAGAGCGCCTTCACGCGCCGGGCGACGATGCGCCCGTCCTTGCTCACGCCGGTGCGCATGGTGATGACGGCCGGATGGCGCGGATTGCCCGCCATCAGCTCCTCGGTGTACCGCATGATCATCTTGACCGGCCGTCCGATTGCACGCGCCAGGTGATAGGCGAGCGGGAGATCCATCACCGAGCCCTTGCCCCCGAAGTCGCCGCCGATGGGAGTCAGGTTGACTCGAATCTGCTCGGGCGGAAGCTGCAGCGCCTGCGACAGGAGCTCCTTGAGGCGGAAGGGCATCTTGTTCGACGCCCACACCTGGACTCGCCCATCCTCGTCGATCGCCACGACTCCCGCGTGAGGCTCGAGATAGCCCTGGTGGTCGAGCTGCGTACGGAAGGTGTGCTCGAAGACCCGGTCGGCCGCGCGGAACCCGGACTCCACGTCTCCCAGCTTGAAGCGGAGCACCGACTGGACGTTGGGATGCGGTCGCTCGGGCGGAGCTCCATCGTAGGCTCCTGGGTTCTCGTGCAGGATCGGTGCGCCGTCCTTGATGGCCTCGACCGGATCGAAGACGGCGGGGAGATCCTCGTATTCGACGTCGATGAGCGCCAGAGCTTCTTCCGCGAGGTCGGGATCGAGGGCAGCGACCACCGCGACCCGCTCGCCGATGAATCGGACGCGGTCACGCGCCAGGAGCGGCATGTCGAACATGCGCCGTCCGACCAGAACGTTCGGAAGATCCCGGGCCGTGAGCACGGCCAGGACGCCGGCGAGGGCCTTGGCCTTGGACGTGTCGATTCGCAGTATCCGCGCGTGAGGCAACGGGCTCCGCAGGGCTTTCCCCCAGACCAGCCCGGGGAGCGTCACATCCCCCGAATAGCGAGCTTCGCCGCTGACCTTCTCGATGCCGTCGAGCCGTCCGATCGCCTTTCCAACGATGCGGTGAGCCATCACCACCTCCACGGTAGTGCGAGCCGCAGGACGTCGCGGGGCTGGGGCCCCGCCGTCCGAGGCGAGCCTACACCAGTAGTGCGACCCGCAGGACGTCGCGGGGCCGCTGTGCGAGCCGCAGGGCCGACCGGGGGCTGGGGCCCCCAGGCCCGAGGCGAGCGACACAAATGGCCCCGCCCTCCGAGGCGAGCCTATAAACGTGACGCGAGAGTAGTCGGAGGAATCGAAGAGGTCAAGGAAGCGCGTCGCCTCAAAATTATGGTTACCGACGAAAGGGGGTAAATGCCATTTGAGCGGCAGAACTCCTCGAACAGCTGTGCCGAAGTTACGCGGCCCCTACCTCAACGAACTCTCCCTCTGAGCTCGGTGTCGGCACGGGCAGCCCGTCCTCCTTCAGGCCGTCGATGTGAAGCTCGATGGCCCCGCGGATTAGCTGGAGCACTTCCTCGCGAGTCTCTCCTACCGCCACACAACCCGCCAAGTCAGGGACATGCGCTCCCCAACTCGTCTCGCCCACCACCATGTAACGCATCACCGCCATCCTCATTTCTCCTTCCTGAGGCCAGCTTGCTTGAGTATGGCATTCAATGTACCAGGAGGGACGTCCAGACTCGGCTTGCCGGCCACGGTGACGGTTCCAGGTTTGCTCGGATGCTTGTCCTGCCGGTGGCTGCCGCGAGTTCGCGCCAGCTGCCATCCATCCTCCGCAAGAAGCCGAGGCAGTTCTCCGACCTTCACGCCCCCCCCGGCATCGTTCTCGTAGCCGTGTAACGTTCGCAATGAGCAGCCGCGGCGAGCGCATGCGAGCCAGCGGTCTGCTCCACTGCGGGGTTCGGCAGCACCCGGTAGATCACTTCTTCCGAAGCCGAATGACGTTGGGCGCGAGGTCTCCCGCTGCGTTCGAGCTGTCTCCACGCTGCAAAAGCCTCGGAGCAACATTCCAACGCTGGCCGCTGTCCGTGATGACGGTAACGGTCTTCCGATTGTAGCGGGTCAGCATACCAACCACGACCGGATGGCCTTCTGGTTGAAAGGAGACTCGATCTCCGATCTTAAACTGGAGCATCTCGCCGTGCGCGTGCATCTGGCTCAGGAACCTCAGGCGCTCAACAACCCGATTGTTCAGGTCGACGAGTTCCGCCTCGGTGAGCTTGTCGATGTCGATCTTCATGTTCACTCCCATGAGCGCAAGGTTCCCTACGTGCTGCCACCTCGCCTCTAACTGCAGCCGAACGCTCGCGCTGAGCGGCGCGCGAAGCGCGTCCGCTCGAGCGCGGGGTTCGGCGACTCGTCATGACGCCGTCTTCAGCAGAGCCCTCTCCAACGGCTTAGGCACTTCGATGGAGAAGAAACGATCTGCGGCATAGCCGTAGTCTTCTCCGCTTTCGTCCACGATGCGGAGATAGCCATGCCCCTGTGCTTCCGGATCGGGGATAACGCGGTAGAGCTTCCCGACCTCAAGCGAGGCTTCGTAGCCTTTGTTCTTGATGCACACCACGAAGCGAGCTGGCTGCTTCCTTCTCTTTTTCATTCCTCAGTCCAGCAGGGGGAACTTGAGCTTCATTTCTCGCCGGCCAATGCCGTGAGCCTCGTACCAATGAATCTCAGCCTCATGGACTGTCCCGTCCCGAAGGCGCACTCTTGCGATTCCCTTTCGTTTCCGCCAGCGGCCCGTTCCATACCGTCGCCGTTATCGTCTCAGCTGTCGGATCGCCCGCCCGAACGCGATGGTCTCGATGGCGCGGATCGGGCCAACGATCTCGAAAACCACTGCCCTAAGCTAGCATGCCGACTCCACGGGTGGGCCTCTCGCGCTGTCGCCTAACGATGGCATTGAGCGGCCGGCGCTCCAGGCGGTGATTGACCACCTCAGTCCTGCGCCGGTCCGCTCCAATGCCGGGTTAGACGATCGGCCATCAGCGGGCCCAGTACCGGTACCAGTCGGCCCGTTCACGGAAGACACCGCTTTCGATCAGGATCGTCGACTGGCCTTCTGGCCGGTCCCAAGCGATCGCGAATTCATAGCCAGTGCTGATTCGGAACGCTCCAACCAGGTGAAAGTCGCGCGCGTTGATGACGCCTCCGTCGCCCTCCCGCCAACAGCTACTGCCCGCCTCACATTTCGCTGGGAAGTCGTTGAACGTCAGTCCCCGCGAGGTAACGAGGACCAGTGTCGCTAGTAAGTCGCTACCTTTCGGCTGGAACTCAACGAGCAGCAACTCGTCCGCGCCTTCCAACATTGCGAGCCGGGAGCAGCGCGCGACTGGGCGCGACCTTTCTGCGCCGATGCGTTGCACGCGTGATGCGTCGCATTGCACCATTCCGGCGACGCTAACTCCCGCGATGCGGCGGGTACTCAAAAAGGAAGCGCCGAACACAATGCACGTAACATCGGGTGGGACCTTGCCATCCACGATGCGGTAGACGGATCCTTGGGCGCGATCAAAGTTTTCGGCGACCTGGCGACCGCTGTCACCCTCCCTGGCCGACTGGTAAGTGACGAAGCTAACCGTCACGCGCCTGCCAGCACTACACAGGGCGGTTGTTAGCGTACGCGGGTCAAGCGGCGGCGTGAATTCCGGCCACTCAGCGAGAACACGGGTCCCCGTCTTGTCGGTGAAGCCGAAGACAACGGGGGGACGTGAGCCGCGTGTCTCGTAAGCCGTGGCGTCGTCGGGCCCGGACATGACCAAAGCAATCGCAAGGCCTAGGATAATAGGTCGACAGCCCATACCATATTCTCTCTGACGACTTCGCACGTTCTCCAACTTTTGGACGTGCTCGAGGAGGTCGCGGCAGCAGTCTAACGGCCACGCTCAGCGGCGCGCGGAGCGCGTCCGCTGTAGCGTGGAGTTAGACCCCCGCGCGGTCCCGTACGGCGCGAGCTCTTCGCGCACAACCTGCCGCACGACGTCGAGAGTCGATCGCCCGTGGACATGTTCGAGTAGTGCGTCGTTGATCAGGGTCTGGTAATTACCGCCCCCCGCCTTGTCTACCAGCTTTCGAAAGTATTGGAGCACAGTATTGTCTAACCGAATCGAGATCTTCGTTTTGCCCGGCTCGGGCTTGACGACCGGGCCGCGCTTAGCGCGTGAGAAATCTATGTTGCGATACCTCTCAGCCACGGCCTTCTTCATAAAGCTCCTCTTGACGCTTGTTCGCCTTCCACGCGGAGATGACGCGGATGATGTCCGGCTCAACGTATGCGTATACAACAACCAGGAGCTTCGCCTGGTCGCTCAGGCCCAGCGTCACAAACCGCTGCTCCTCGACAGCATCGGGATCCTCTTGAGTAAGGGCGGAGGCGTCTTCAGGACTGTGACCGTCTCCGCGAAGCTCACGCCATGGGTGCGCAGGTTCGCCTCCGCCTTCCGCGGATCCCACTCGAACCGCACTACGGCAGTGTATAGACGTTTGTCCCCCTGGGCAAGCGAACTCGGCTTGTGGGTCTAACTCTCAGCTTGAGCCGCGGCGCGCCAGCGCCGCCGGCTCCAAGCTGCAGTTA
>QHSR01000199.1:0-1805 GCA_003221635.1 Candidatus Rokuibacteriota bacterium
TCATCCGCGTCTGGGGCTACGACAAGCTCCCGTCCACGCTGCCCGACGGCGCGATCGCCCTCGTCACGCAGCCGGCGACGCTGCGCCAGGGCCAGACCGTGCGCCGGACGCTCGTGGGCGCGGGGCTCGCCGAGGTCGTCACGCACAGCTTCAGCGATCCCGCCCGCGCCGCGCTCTTCCGCCGGCCCTCCGATCCGGCGCCCGTCGAGCTGCTGAACCCGCTGGCCCAGGACGCCTCGTGGCTGCGCGTGCACCCGCTCGAAGGAGTCCTCGGCGCGGTGGCCACCAACGTGCGGCGCCAGCAGGCGGACGTCCGGATCTTCGAGATCTGCAAAACATACGCCCGCGCCGCCGCAACCGATAAAACGGGCGTGTCGGAGCCGTCCCGCGTCCCCACGGCGGGGAAAACGGACGTGTCGGAGCCGGCTCGCGCCTCTCTCAGGCCACCCTCGACGGAAGCCGTCCTCACGGACCCCGTTACAACAAATCCCGCTACAACAGAACCGCGCTGGATCGCGATCGCCCTCACAGGCGCGCGGGGCGAGCCGGGCTGGCACGGGGGAAACGAGCGGGCCGACGTCTACGACGCGAAAGGGCTCGCGGAGCACGCGCTCGAGGCGCTCGGTGTGCGCGCGAGCACCGGCGACGCCGGCGCGCTCGGTGGATTCGAGCCCGATTGCCACGGGACGCTGTTGGCCGACGGCGGGGTGATCGTCGGCGAGTTCGGCGAGGTCGCGGCGGCTCTGCGTGAGCACCTCGGCATCCCGGCGCCCGTCTTCGCCGCGGTCATCGCCCTCGACGCCGTCGGGGCGGTCGCACCAGCGCCGACCCGTTACCAGGCGCTCCCGCGGTTCCCCGCGGTGGAGCGCGACCTCGCCTTCGTCGTCGGTAGCGGCCAGCCGCTGACCGCGGCCCAGATCGAGTCGGTGCTTCGAGAGGAGGCCGGACCTCTGCTCCGCCGGCTCGTGCTCTTCGATGTCTTCCGCTTCCCCGACGGCCGGTCGAGCCTCGCGTGGCGGCTTCTGTTCCAGGCCGAAGATCGCACGCTGACCGACGACGAAGTGAACGCGATCCAGGAGCGTGTCGTCCGGCGGATCATCGAGACTTTTCACATCAGCCTGCGGAGTGGATGATGGGCGACGGCATCGTCGAGCGATTGACCGAACTCGAAGAGGCGGTGAAGCGCGCCGCAGAAGCGATCGGCCGGCTGCGCGAGGAGAACGCACAGCTCAGGCGCGAGATGAGGCGCCTCGGCGACGAGCGCCGCCAGGTCCTCTCTCAGGTGGACATGATCCTGAAGGATATCGGCAAGCTCGATCTCGACAGGCCGCAAGAATGAGCGAGCCCCGGCGGATCGAGCTGAACCTTCTCGGGCAGACGCTCACGATCCGGTCGGAGGCGTCGCCGGAATACCTGCGCGCGCTCGCGAAGTATCTCGAGGAGCGGGTGACGTCACTCAAGCGGTCAGGCGTCAAGGATCCGATGACGGCGCTGGCCCTGGCGTCGCTCGACATCACCGACGAGCTGTTCCGCGCCCGCGACGACAAGACGCGCGACGAAGGCGACGTGGGCGCACGGATCGGGGCGCTGGTGACTCTGCTGGAAAAAGTCGCGCCGCGCGAGCCCGAGCGCTAGCAGGACGGCCGGAGTCGGGGCGCGGGAATCTCGCGATCGTCGCGGCGAGCGCCTCGGCCTCCTCGCGCGCCCGGCCACGGGCCACGACCCGACTGGCGAGGCCGATGCGCTCGGCTTCACGCGCGTCCACCGGCCGGCCGGTCAGAATGAGATCGAGCGCGCGTCCGAAT